>JACQYN010000137.1 GCA_016208235.1 Deltaproteobacteria bacterium | reverse complement strand
CAAGGTGGAGGAAGCCGGGCGGCTCCTGGGGCGGCCTTACGGCGTGGCGGGCCGGGTGGTGGCCGGCAAAGGCCGGGGCGCCAAACTCCTGGGCATCCCCACCGCCAACATCCGTCCGGAAAACGAACTCCTGCCCGCCACCGGCATCTACGCGGTGCGGGTCCGCCGGGGGGACGAGATCCTTCCGGGAGCAGCCAACATCGGCACCTGCCCCACCTTTGAAAACGGGGAGTTTTCCCTGGAAGTCCACCTCCTGGACTTCTCCGGCGACCTCTACGGCGAAAACCTGGCAGTGGAATTTTATGCCCGCCTTCGGGAAGAGAGGCGCTTTCCCTCCATCGAAGACCTGGCCGCCCAGATCCACGCGGACATCGCCGCGGCCCGGGAGGTATTGGCGAGAGAGTAGGGTGGTTGACAGGGGTCAGGGGTCAGTGATCAGTGGCCAGTGGCCAGTGGTCAGGGGCCAGTTTTTTCTATGACACTATCTGCTTCGAAAAGGTCTTAGTGGTAGCACAGGCTTTCCAGCCTGTGCGGATTAGCGAGGCGGGCGAGGACGCCCGCCCTACCGATCTTTCATAATTTACGGGTGGGCCGAAGGCCCCTGAATGACTGGTCTGACCCTCTCTGGAAATTTCATTCGATGAATTTCAAAATGAGGCGCTATCAGGCGGTCTGTCGGCATTGCGGTCTGATTTCTCCCTGGCAGGGGAACCGGGAGATTTGCCGGGATGGTATGCTTCTGCACCTGAAAGAGGAGCATGGGCCGGCCCCGGGGCAGGCGGCCGATGGCGATTATGAATTGATAGAACAACGGCAATGCGACTATTGCCTGGAGGCATACCTGGACCATTGCACCAAGTGCGACCGGGATTTTCGCCGCTTTCATCAAGGGGACATCGACGGCTTGTGCGGGGGGTGTATCTGAAGGAATTTAGCCGCAGGCTTCAGCCTGCGACGGCTCAGGCTGGAAAGCCTGGGCCCACCGATAAAATGCCCGCCCTAAGAGAAGCTGCGGACAACAGTTGATGGGGGAAAGCGGGCAGCGGTAGAGAAGGGTAGGGGGATTTAGTGAGAAATGAATCCACTCCCCCCAAGTCCCGGTTCTTCCCTGGAAAAACGCCTTGACAGAGGGCGGCAATTTTCATATAAATAATTGTTGGGCGGGCATAGCTCAGCTGGTAGAGTACAAGCTTCCCAAGCTTGGTGTCGCGGGTTCGAATCCCGTTGCCCGCTCCAGCCCGGGGGGCGAGAAGGTTGTAGGGGGCGGTTTGTGTGAGAGCGAGCCGGTTCCCTGGAGCCAATGAGCCCGCCGGGAAGACCCGCTTCCCCCATCGAGGGGGCCGGACTTAAGTTAGGGGCGAGAGTCCGGCTTGCTTTGACGGGCGGAGTTAAGTAGTTGACTCTCTGGGGTGCCCCGAGATTATACATTAGTCTTGGATTTTCCCGGAAGTGGGCCGTGGCCCGCTTTTTTTTGTGTTTATGGCGGGACCTGGAGGAAGGATTAATGGTGCGCAAAACGCACCCTACGGGAATCATTGGAACGCTATGCGCATCTGGGACCTTTCGCCGGAGCGGCTCTGCCGCCAGCATCTCTTGGGCGAGCACCGGGAGCTGCACGCACTGTGGGTGATATTGACTAAAGAGAAAAAAGGCTTTGCCCGGCATCCGGAGACGGCCCGGTGGCGGGGGAAGCTGAAGGCTTTATATCAGCGCCATGAGAGCCTGGCCGGGGAGATGGTCCGGCGGGGCTACCGGCACGCCACACCGCTGCCCCGGGAAGAGGCCGTGGGCCTGGCGGAGCAGAGGGAATATAAGGACAGCCCGGCGGAGCAGGTGCGGATTCTCCGGGAGAAAGGCTGCGGTTGCCGGGTCTAGGTGAGGGCCGATGACACTGACTCTGACGCATGGTTTGGGATTTGTGCTGTTGGGCCTGGTGGCCGGGGCCTTCAGCGGGCTCATCGGCGTGGGTGGCGGGGTCATCATCGTGCCGGCCCTGGTCTTTCTGTTCGGGTTGTCCCAGCACCAGGCCCAGGGCACCACACTGGCCCTGTTGATTCCGCCCATCGGGTTGTTGGCCGCCTGGACCTATTACAAGGAAGGCTACGTGGACGTTCATATTGCCGCCTTGATCTGTCTGGGCTTCTTTGTCGGCGGCCTGCTGGGGGCGAAGTTGGCGAATCATTTGAGCAACGTGGCCCTGGAACGGGTCTTTGGGGTGGCCATGCTGCTGATTTCCCTGAAAATGATTTTCGCCAAATGAGGAATGGATGACAGAGAAGGGCGAGGGGAAGTACCAGGAAGCAGAAATAATCGAGCTCCGGGCTCCGGCCCGGGAGAAAATATAGATGGCAACAACCGAGGAAATCAAGCAAAAGTTGGAAGAACTGTTGCAGCCGCTGGCCGCAAGCCAGGGATTAGAGCTGGTGGACCTGGAGCTCCATCGGCCCCGCCGGGGCCGGACCATCCTGCGCCTGTTTCTGGACCGGGAAGGCGGCATCACCCTGGAGGAAATCGCCCGGGTCAGCCGGGTGGTGGGAGACCTGCTGGACGTGCATGATCTGATTCCCGAGTCTTATCATCTGGAGGTCTCCTCCCCGGGATTGACCCGGAAGTTGAAAAATCCGGCGGACTATCAGCGTTATGTCGGCAGGCTGGTGCGCCTTACCACCCGCCAAGCCCGGGACGGGAAGCAGGTGTTCCGGGGGATTCTCCAGGGTCTGGAGGACGATGAGGTTTGCCTGCAAGAAGGGGAGACCGTATATCGCCTGCCTCTGCCGGAGATCGCCAAGGCGCGGTTGGATATTGACGTGAAAACTAACCTCAAGGGGGACAAGGATCTCTCATGAATTTGGAATTACGGCGGATTATCGATCAGGTAAGCCGGGACAAAGGGATTGACAAAGAATTGCTCATCGGGGCCATCAAGGACGCGATACGCTCCGCGGCTAAGAAGAAATACGGGCCCCGGCTGGACATCGAAGTAAGTTACAAGGACGAGACCGGAGAAATCGAGGTCTTCCAGTTCAAGGAAGTGGTCCCCGTGGTGACCGATCCCCACCGGGAGATCACTTTGCAGGAGGCCCGGAAAGAGGACCCGGAATGTGAAATGGGGGACAGCCTGGGCTTCAAGATGGACGCGGCCGCGTTCGGGCGCATCGCCGCGCAGAGCGCCAAGCAGGTGATCATGCAGCGCATGAAGGACGCGGAGCGGGACCTGGTCTATGACGACTACAAGGACCGCAAAGGGGAGATTATCAACGGCATCGTGCAGCGCCTGGACCCGGAGGGGATCATCGTCAATCTGGGCCGCACCGAGGCCCTGCTGCCGCCCTCGGAGCAAGCTCCCCGGGAAATTTACCACAAGGGCGAGCGCATCCGGGCTTACGTCCTGGAGGTCAAAAGGCAGACCCGGGGGCCCCAGATCATCCTCTCCCGCACCCATCCCCAGTTCCTGGTGGCGCTCTTCGAGACAGAGGTGCCGGAGATTGCCGATAGTATCGTCCAGGTTCTGGGGTGCGCCCGGGAACCGGGGAGCCGCTCCAAGATCGCGGTGACCTCCCGGGATTCGGACGTGGACCCGGTGGGCGCGTGCGTGGGCCTCAAAGGCTCCCGGGTGCAAAACATCGTCCAGGAGCTCCGGGGGGAGAAGATCGACATCATCCCCTGGAACCCGGACCATGCCAAGTTTGCCACCAATGCCCTGGCCCCGGCCCAGGTGAGCCGCATCATCCTCAATAAAACCGGGCAAAGCATGGAAGTCATCGTGCCGGATGACCAGTTATCCCTGGCCATCGGTAAGCGGGGTCAGAACGTGCGTCTGGCCTCCCGGCTGGTGGGCTGGAAGATCGACGTCAAGAGCGAATCCAAGTACTCCAAGTCCCTGAAAGAAGGCTATCTCTCCCTGCTCAGCATTCCGGGGGTGGGGGAGATCACCGCCAATCTCCTGCACGAGGCAGGCTTTACTTCGGCCCGGGAGGTGGCGGAGACCAACCTGGAGGAATTGATCCAGACTACCGGGCTCACCGAGAAGAAGGCCACCGCCCTTATTGCCGCGGCCCAGGAGATGATGCAGGGCGGCCAGGGCGGGGCAGAGGGGGCCGGGACCCAGGCGGAAACCACTTCAGAAGTCAAAGAATAAGTGATGGAATTTCTCCATCACCCGGGAAATAAGTTGCGGGGGTTAGATCATTATATGGCAAAAACCAGGATCTTAAATCTGGCAAAAGAACTCAGCCTAGATGTCAAGGTGCTCATGCAGCGCCTCAAAGAGGAAATGGGGCTGCAGGTGGACAATTACCTCAGTTCCATAGATGACGCCGTCGCGGCCAGGGTGCGCCAGGCCATGAGCCAGGCGGAGCCCCAGGTCGAGGAAAAGCGGGTCGGAGAGAATATCAAGCGCCGCCGACGGGTGGCGCCGGTGGTCGCGGCTTTGCCGATGGAAGCTCCGGAAGAGCCGGCGCCGCCTCCGCCTCCATCACCGCCTCCTCCGGAAGCGGCCCCCAAGGCGCGCAAGCCCAAAGAGGCGGTGGCCCGGGTAGTGTCCCTGCCGTCCAAAGAAGCGGCGCCGCCCCTGGAAGTGGTGCCTCCGGCTGCGCCTGAGGAACCAACACCGCCTCCGGCTGCCGGGAAAATAGAGGCAGCAGCCCCCGGGAAGAAGGCCAAAGCGGTCCCCCCCGGCAAGACCGCAGCTCCCGCGGCCCCCGCGGACTCCGGGACCGCGCTCAAGCGGCAAAAGGGCAAAGTAAGAAAGAAAGAGATCCCCGCCCGGATCATCAGTCTCCCCACGGAACCGGCGCCGGAACCGGCCGCGGCTGCTCCCCCGCCTGCCGCCGCCCCGGCGGCACCAGGGGCGGCCCCTGCTCCCCGCCCGGGAGTCAAGCTGGTCCCCGCGGCCAAGCCTCCCACTGAAGAAGAAAAAAAGGCCAAAGCCAAGAAGAAGACCAAGCGCCCTGAAACTACGGAGGCCGCCCGGGCCAAGCCCGTGAAAAAACGGGAAGTGCGGGAGCGGGCCGATCTTTATGGCCTGGCCGAAGGGGAGGCCCGCCTCCATGGCCGCAGAAAAGGCATGCGCAAGGCCATTAAAAAGATCACCAAGGCCGAACTCACCATCCCCAAGGCCATCAAACGCCGCATCAAGGTGGGGGAATCCATCACCGTGGGCGAACTGGCCAAACGCATGGGCATCAAGTCCGGGGAAATTATCAAGCAACTGCTGCAGATGGGGGTGATGGCCAACATCAATTACCCCATTGATTACGATTCCGCGGTGATCGTGTCCTCGGAGTTCGGGTTTGAAGTAGAACGGGCCTCCATGCAGGAGGAAGACCTTTTGGCCATTGAACCCCGGGAAGCCGGAGAAGCCAAACCCCGGCCCCCGGTGGTCACTATCATGGGCCACGTGGACCACGGCAAGACATCGCTGCTGGACGCCATCCGCCAGAGCCGCATCACGGCCGCGGAAGCCGGGGGCATCACCCAGCATATCGGCGCCTACTACGTCCAACTGCCGGAGGGCCGGGGAGAGGTAGTCTTCCTGGATACGCCGGGCCACGAGGCCTTTACCGCCATGCGGGCCCGGGGCGCGCAGGTCACCGACCTGGTGGTCCTGGTGGTGGCCGCGGACGACGGGGTCATGGAACAGACCCGGGAGGCCATCAACCACGCCAAGGCTGCCGGGGTGCCCCTGGTGGTGGCTGTCAACAAGATCGACAAACCCAATGCCAACCCGGAGCGGGTTAAACGGGAGCTGGCCAACGAAGGGGTGGTTTCGGAGGAATGGGGCGGAGACGTCCTCTTTGCCGAAGTGTCGGCCAAGAAAGGGACCGGCATCTCCGACCTGTTGGAAAAGATCCTCTTACAGGCGGAAGTCCTGGACCTCAAAGCCCCCCGGGAAATCCCGGCCCAGGGGCGGATCATCGAATCCCGCCTGGACAAAGGGCGGGGGCCGGTGGGCACTGTATTGGTGCAGAAAGGCTTGCTCAAGGCCGGAGATTACTTCGTGTGCGGTCCCCAATTCGGGAAGGTGCGGGGTTTGCTCAACGACCAGGGCCAGAAGGTGGAGGAGGTTTATCCTGGCATACCCGTAGAAGTGCAGGGTTTCAGCGGGGTCCCGGAGGCCGGGGACGAGTTCCTGGTACTGGAAGATGAACGCAAGGCCAAGCAGATCGCCATGATGCGGCAGCAGAAGCAGCGGGAAGCCGCGCTGGCCCGCATCAGCCGGGTCAGCCTGGAAAAGCTTTACCAGCGCATCCAGGAAGGGGCCACCAAGGAGCTGAAAATGGTGCTCAAGGCCGACGTGGCCGGCTCCATCGAGGCCCTGGCCAAGGCGCTGTCCGAACTGGGGAGCAAGGAGATCAAGGTCTCCCTGATCCACCAGGGTTTGGGGGAGATCACCGAAAGCGACATCATGTTGGCTTCGGCTTCGGACGCCATCGTCGTGGGCTTCAACGTCCGGAGCAACCCCAAGGCCATAAGCCTGGCCGAGCAGGAACAGGTGGACGTGCGCTACTACGACATCATCTATAAGCTCCTGGAAGATATCCACGCGGCCCTGGAAGGGTTGTTGGAGCCGGTGGTGGAAGAACGGGTCCAGGGCCGGGCCGAGGTGCGCCAGGTCTTCTCCGTCACCAAGGTGGGCACCGTGGCCGGTTGCATGGTCCAGGACGGCAAGGTGGAACGCAACTCCCTGGCCCGAGTGCTGCGCAAAGACAAGGTCCTCTTCGAAGGCGCCAAGGTCAATTCTCTGAAGCGCTTCAAAGAGGACGCCAAAGAGGTCCTGGCCGGTTATGAATGCGGCATCGGTCTGGACCGGTTCAACGACTTCCAGCCCGGGGACATCATCGAGACCTATGTCCAGGAAAAAGTGAAGGCCGTGCTGGAGGCTCTGCCCACCCGGGAAGAGAAGGAAGAGTAAACAGTTAATGGCCCCGGGCGCTCTAAAGCCTAAGGGAGAAAGAAATGATCGTGGCCGCGGCCCACATCACCCTGCTCATTCCCGGGAACAACTCCTTAAAGGGGAAGCGCCAGGTGGTGCGGAGCCTTATCGAGAAAGTGCGCCACCGTTTTGCGGTCTCCATCGCCGAGGTGGACAGCCACGACAAGTGGCAACGCGCGGAACTAGGCCTGGCCGTAGTGGGTAATGACGAAAAACTCCTGAGCCAGCGGGTGGACCAGGTGATGCATTTCATGGAGAACCAGCACCTGGCGGAGATCATCGACTCCCACCTGGAGCTGGTGCACCTGGAGAAATAGACGGATGCGGACAGGGGGCGGGAAAAGGGTGACTCGGGTAGCGGAACTGCTTCGAGAGCAGATCGCCCTGATTCTCCTCCACAAGAGCCACGACCCCCGGCTTAAGGACCTGACCGTCACCGGGGTGGAGATGAGCCCGGATTTGAAGCAGGCCCGGGTCTTCTACCTGCTCCGGGAAGGCGTGGATCCGGCCGAAGTAAAGGCCGCGCTGAAAAAAGCCCTGGGCTTCATCAAGCAGGAATTGGCTCGGGAACATCTCCTCAGGATGATGCCGGAATTCTTCTTCCTGCCGGATACGGGACTGGACCGGGCGGCCCAACTGGAACTACTGTTTCAAGAGGCGAAAGGAAAATCTGAACCTCAAGATAGGTAATTTGCCAGGCAGCTTGCTGTTTTAATAGGGAAAATCAGTGCAAGAGACAGAGTTTACATTTGCAGATCCCGGTGAAACTGAATAGGGCAGGTGGGATGGCCAACACCGCGGACTTAGATAGGAGAGAATATGGCGCCTAAGGCCAGGAAAAAAGCACCGGAAATTATTTTACGGAATGGTAAGCCCGCGGCGGTAATCCTGGACATCGAGGCCTACCAGGAAATGCTGGAGCGGCTGGAGGATATGGAAGATCTGAAAATGCTGGCGGAGATGCGAAATAAACCGCTGAAGTTCAAGAAACTGGAAGACTTCCTGGAGGAGTACCAGCCGGGTGTATGAAGTCTATCTTTTTAAAGAAACATGCTGCCATGATTAAAAATTCTCAAGAAATATTAAAGATCATCGAGGAGAACCGGGAAACCATCAGGGGGTTTGGGGTTCGCCGCTTAGGTCGGTTCGGTTCCGCGGTGCGGGGTGAAGAGTGGAACTCGAGAAAAAAACCTTCGATGCTTATATGGAGTTGAAAGAATTCCTGGAAAAGTTATTTGGATGCAAGGTTGATTTAGTTCTGAAAGATACAATTAAACCACGGCTGCGGGAACCGATATTAAAAGAAACAATTTATGCCCAGGGATTATAAAGTCTATCTGGATGATATAATTGAAGGTATCGAGAGGATTCGCGACTATACTACTGGACTATCATTCGAAACATTTTCTAATGATCGAAAGACTGTTGATGCGGTAAACTGTAATCTGGCAATAATAGGTGAGGCTGTAAATAGAATCCCCGAAGAAATCAAAACTAAATATCCAAACATGGAATGGTATAAAATTATTGGTTTAAGAAATATTCTGATTCACGATTATTTTAGAGTTGATCTGGAAATAATTTGGGACATTATTGAGAATAAGCTATCTCTATTAGAGAAACAAGTTAAAGAAATGTATCAAGGCTAAGCTATATGCTCTCCGGCCTTCTGCTCATCGACAAACCGGCAGGTCCTAGCTCCTTCGAGGTGGTGCGCCGGGTCAGGCGGGCTTTAAAGGCGCGGAAAGCGGGGCATGGGGGCACCCTGGACCCTTTTGCCACCGGG
>JACQYN010000136.1 GCA_016208235.1 Deltaproteobacteria bacterium | reverse complement strand
ACGATAATCGCGCCGTGGTCTTTGGCGGTGTGGGGGAGGTAGTTGGCCGGGGAGACTTCGCCGGAGGTGCCGATGATCAGCAGCAGGTCGCAGGCTTGGGCCAGGCGGTTCGCCTCGTCCTGGGCGGCTGGCGGGATGGGTTCGCCGAAGAAGACCACGTCGGGGCGGATGAGGCCGCCGCAGAGGCAATAAAGAGGTGTTTGGGAAAAATCCAGTGTCTCCCGGGGATGCTGCCCCCGGCAGGTGTCGCAGACGAAGCGCAGGGCGTTGCCGTGGTACTCCACCACCTTTTTGCTCCCCGCGGCCTGGTGCAGGTTGTCCACGTTCTGGGTGATGATGCCGAGGAGATGGCCCCGGGCTTCCAGTTCCGCCAGGGCGAAGTGCGCGGGGTTGGGCCGGGCCGCAGTAACGGTGGCGTCCATTTCCTTGAGGAGTTCCCAGACCTTGGCGGGGTTCTTGCGGAAGGCGTGAATGGTGGCGTACTCCATCGGGTCAAAGCGTTCCCAGAGGCCGCCTGGGCTGCGGAAGTCGGGGATGCCGGACTCCACGGAGATGCCCGCGCCGGTCAGGGCCACGGCGCGGCGGCTGCGGCCCAGGATGGCCGCCAGCTTTTCCGGCGTGATTTCCTTATATTGCCCGTTCATGGCTTAGAAAAAGATCACCACCAAGACACAAAGGGCACAAAGGTACACAGAGGAAAGGACTCTATGTCTCTGTGATTAAGTTTTTTTCATTTAGCCAGTTGAGGTTCTTCTTCGGCCTTGGCCCGGGCTTCGGCCAGCAGCCTCTTTTTCGCGGCGCTTCGGATGTCCCGGAGGCCCAGCCAGATGAGGACCGCGGCGAAGATCAACCTAAGGTTGGCTTCGCTGAGGAGATGGGCCAGGTTGCCGCCGAAATAAGTGCCGATGAGGATTCCCGGGACTAGGCCGGTTAGGACCCGGAGGACCACATTCCCCAGCCGCCAATGGGTATAAGCGCCCACGGAGCCCCCGGGGACCATGGCCAAGAGCGAGCTGCCCTGGGCGGTGTATTGGCTGTGGCCCACCATCAGCACCAGGGCCGGGACCATGATGGAGCCGCCGCCCACCCCCATCATCCCGGAGAGAAAGCCCGCCACCGCGCCGCTGGCCAGCAGGGCGGCAATCTTGCTCCAACCCGCGGCGGGGTGCGATAAAACCGCCAGATGGGAGAGGTATGGTTTGCTCAAGAGCAAGAGGGAGACAAAGATCACGAAATAACCGAAGGCCCTTTTGAGCTTCCATTCCGGCAGGGCGTTGGCATACACCGCGCCGAAGCGGGCGGTGAAGATGGCGGCCGCGGCCAGCAGGGCCGCGGCCAGGATGTCCACCGAGCCCTTCAGGTAGTAAGTTATGGCCCCGGAGAGGCCGGTGAACACCAGGGCCATGAGGCTGGTGCCGTGGGCCTGGTGCTGGTCGAATTTGAAAAAGGCCACCATCAGGGGGATCATGATCACCCCGCCGCCGAGGCCCACCAGACCGCCGAAGAGTCCGGAAAAGAGACCGATTAAGAAACTCACGGATGCAATCACCTTTTTCGGTATTATCTTATGAGAAAATCCCGGGGGCAGGATTTTACCGGACAGGATTTTTCAGATCTTATTCTGTCAGGTTTTAAAAATTAAGCAATCCTGGCCCGGGAGGCTGGGGGAAGAATTCCCCGGACCTCCCGATTACAGCCACAATTATCTCAATTTCGACTAAGGGGAATCAAACGGAATTATGGTTAATTTGGCTTTTAAAAGTAGATTAATTTTTTTAAGTTAATAAACTTTTTGATAATTATTTTAGGAGGTAGAGGCGCGGATATAATTTTTTTATTAATACCAAGGCGGATCGATAATACAGCCGAAATGACTGAGGTTCCTTTATGGGGGCAACCCTATGAAATCGGTCAGTAAAAAAGCAATATTCGGGAGCCTCTCCTCCACTGATTCCGATCCCACTCTCCCTGCCCTGCCATCGCCCCGGCGGCCGATTTTTTTCCACATTTTGCGGCGCGGCGCCCCTTCCCTGAATCTTGGTGTTCTTGGTGATGAAAAGGTTTCAAATAAAGCATAAGGGGCGACCCTGGTCGCCCCTTATGATTACGTGCTCGCGGTGGGCGTTCCTCCCTGAATTTCAATTAACCGGGGAGGAGCAGCGCCCGCAGTAAGGGAAATTTAACCTAATTCAGGACGGATGGTGACCACGGGGCAAGGCGCGGCCTGAATAATTTTATCGGCCACACTGCCGAAGATGGTGCGTTCCAATCCCTTGCGGCCATGGGTGCCCATGATGATTAGATCGATCTTCTCTTTTTCCGCGAGTTCCAAGATTTTGATCGCCGGCGCGCCGACGGCCACCCGGGTTTCGAGTTTGGGAAATTTTTTGAAGGATTCCTGAGCCACTGTAGCCATTTTATTCTGGGCGGCCGCCAGGGCCTCCTCCTGGAAACCCTGGATACTGGCGTGGGGGACATAGAACGCGGAAAATTCGGATAGGTCCTGGGCCACGAACATCACGTACAGGGTGGCCCCGAATTTTTCCACAAAGGTGGAGACCCAGGGCAGGAAGGTCTCAAATTTCTCAGCAAAATCAATGGGGAAGAGGATCTTCTCAACCTTTGGCATGTCAGCCTCCTTAGGTGAAATCGCTCGCAGGACCTTATGATAATACCAAGAAAGACTTCTATCAATGCCCCCCGGTTTTTTTTATCAACCTATACAGAGCGACTTAAGTAATTTCACAAAAGCGCTCTCTGGGCCTCGGCAATAAAAAAGATTCACCGCAGAGGCGCAGCCGTCGAAAGGCCGGGTGCCCATCAGGACGGCGGGAATGAGGATAGACCGCCAGGACCGGGAAATTCCCTCAAAAAATGCTTGCCAAACATTATTTAGGTTATTATATTTCCCCAGCGCCCACACCTGTGGCTATACTTCATGAAGATTGGGGTGAGGACCATCGGCGATATCCTTTTCAGTCGAGACCATCTGTGGGTAAGGATGGATGACGATATTCGCGCTACCTTGGGGTTGACCGATTATCTCCAGGAAAAGATGGGGGAGATTTATTCTCTCAGGCTGCCGGAAGAAGGCGAAGAGCTGATCAAAGAAGAGTCTTTCGGCTCGCTGGAGGCCAAAAACGGTCGCCGGGAGCTGATAGCTCCGATTTCCGGCGAGGTGATCGAAATCAATTATGAGGCGCTGGAAGTTCCGGAGATCATCAATGATGACCCCATTTCGGAAGGGTGGCTGCTTAAAGTGGAGATGCCTTCCGGCCAAGAGTTTGAGGACTTGCTCACTGAAGAGGAATACGAGGATTATTTGAGTGAAGAAGAGGAGTTGGAGGAGGAGTAGCGGCCCTCCAACCCCGGGATTTGCCCCTTTTTCTCCCCGGCAATCTCCATCGGTCCAGAATTACCGGCGGCGGCGCCGGCCTCTGAGCCTCTCGTAGAATAATGTCTGCATCCAGTTCCGATATCCGTCTGTTTTCCTGGCTGGGGAGGCAATTGACCTCCATCCGCCTCACCGTTTTTCTGCTCTTGATTCTGGCGGTGGTGGCCGTGGTGGGTACTGTGGCCTTCCCGGGCATCTACTACCAGTCCTGGTTTCTTGCGCCCCTGGGGTTGTTGGCCTTGAATCTGTTGGCCTGCCTGGTGGAAGGCCTGCCTCAGGCCGTCAAAAAAGTGGCCCGGCCTTTCACCGGGGAGATGGCCCTCGCTTTGCCGGAGAGGGGCCGCTTCACCTGGCCCGGGGACGCCGAGGCCGCGACTCTGGCGCAAGAGGCCCTGCGCCGGGAACTGGGGCGGCCTCGCCGGGAAATTATTGATGAGAAGGAAGTCTTCTTCTATAGGCGGGGCCGCTTGCGGCCCCTGGGGCCGTATATTGTGCATCTGGCCCTGGTGCTGATCCTGGCGGGGGGCGTGGTGGGCAAATTCTGGGGTATTGAGGGGCGGGTGCTGCTCCAGCCGGAACTGCCGGTGAGCTCCATCAACCTGGAAGGTCCCCAAAAAACCCTGCCCCTGGCCTTTCAGGTGCGCCTGGACCGCTTTCAAGTCCTTTATTATGAGGAAGGCGGCGGCACCCCCAAGGAATTCCGCTCCGATCTTACTTTTTTCCAGGACGGGGAAGAGAAGGCCCGGGCCGTCTGCCGGGTGAATGAGCCGGTGACTTTCGGGGGCTACACCTTTTATCAGTCCAGCTACGGCGCCATGCCCCAGGGGGCTATCCCGGTGCAGGTGTCCCGGGGGAATAAGCGCCAGGTGCTGGAGCTGTTCCTGCGACGCTGGGTGCGCCTGCCGGAAAGCGAGTTCCAGTTCATGGCGGTGCGGGTGGAGGCCAACCTCCAGGGTCACGGACCCGCGGTACAACTAGCTTACCGCTCCGGCTCCGCACACCCCCAGGTCTTCTGGCTCCTTCAGAAGCAGCCGGAATTGGCGGAGCCCCACGGGGCCTTCCGCCTGGCCCTGGGTCCTCTAAACTTGCAGTACTATTCCGTTCTCCAGGTGAAACAGGACCCCGGGGTGTGGTGGGTTTACCTGGGATTTATCCTGATTCTGCCCGGGCTGTATCTCGCCTTTTTCCGGCCCTCCCAGCGTTGGGCCGTGGTCCTGAAAAAGGGCAAGGGGGGCCGCTGGGAAGGGCGTCTCCTGGGGGCCAGCCCCCGGGGACGGGAGACCTTTGCGGCCCACACGGAGCGGCTGCTGGCGCGTCTTCAGGGAGGAGCTTCGTGATGTTGAGCACGGTCTATGGCGCTCTGATGCTGCTCTACCTGGGAGTGGGCCTGCTATTTTTGGCCGCGGGACTGTGGGCCTCTCCCTCTCTCAATCGCTGGGCCCGGGTGCTTTTTGGGGCCGGCCTCGCCGCCCATACCGCGGCTCTCCTGGGGCGGTGGTGGGAATCATATCACCTGGCCCTGGGGCATACGCCCCTTACTAATTTTTCCGAAAAGCTGCGCTTGGTGATTTTGCAGGCGCCCATGTCCAATTTCTATGAATCCCTGGTGTTCTTTGCCTGGTGTCTGCCGTTTCTGGCGATCCTGACCTTCCGCCGCTATCTGCGGGACTACCTGGGAACGGTGGTGGCATTGGCGGCCTGCCTGCTATTGGCTTACGCCTCCCTGGGAGGGGTGGACAGCCGCATCAAGCCCCTGATGCCCGCCTTGAAAAGCAACTGGCTCCTGTTCCACGTAGTCACCTGCTTTCTGGGATACGCGGCCTTTACCCTGGGATTCGGGGTGGCCATCCTCTATCTGGTGCAGGAGAAGCGGCCCCGGCCCTCGCTACCGCCCTTGCCGGAGTTGGACCGGCTCATCTACCAGGCCACCATTATCGGCTTTTTGCTCCTGACCCTGGGGATTTTGACCGGCGCGGTGTGGGCGGAAACGGCCTGGGGCCGGTACTGGAGCTGGGACCCCAAGGAGACCTGGTCCCTGATCACCTGGCTGGTTTACGCCACTCTGCTCCACGCCCGTTTGGTAAAAGGCTGGCAAGGCCGGCGCATCGCCTGGCTGGCGGTGCTGGGTTTCCTGGCCGTGCTCTTCACCTACTTCGGGGTGAGCTTCCTGCTGCCGGGCCTGCACTCTTACCTGACTTAATCTCACGCAAAGACGCCAAGGCGCAAAGGCGCAAAAAAAAATATTTTGGGGTCCGACCAAGGCCGGGCCCCAAAATTTTGTGACGTTGGCATATCCCCTTAACAGGCCTTTTGCTGAAGCTGTCTTACTGGTATCATCGTATCCATTGATACCAATTCGACATCAAACGTATATTTTTCGTAGGGGCGAACCTTGGGTTCGCCCAGCAGCATTCATGGCGAACCCAAGGTTCGCCCCTACAGGTCAATAGCTTTTTGACTGCAACTCAGTATGAGAGAAGCTAAATGTCATTAAATATTATCAGCCGCAAGGTGATGTTTAAAAAGTCCGCTTGCTCCATGGTAAGCAGGATTCCTTGGTTACCGCTTCTGGTGCTGACCGTCGGTGTTCTGGTCTGTCTGGGGGGCTGCGGCGTCCAACAACTGACCCGGGGGGAACTGGAGGCGCCCCGGGTTAAGTTCCAGTCCCTGGCCGTCGGCTTTCCCACCGGCCAGGGCCAGCCCCTGGAGTGCACCCTGCTGGTGGAGAACCCCAATCCCCAGGACCTGCGGGTCCTGGGCTACGACTATGAGTTCCGGCTGGAAGGCCAAAAAGTGATCCAGGGGGAGAGCCGTCAGGAGGTGACTCTCCCGGCCCGGGGCCAGACCCTGGTGATTGTGCCCATCCTGGTCAATCTTCAGGCCCTGCCCCGTTTTTTGCCGGCCATCCTCCAGAACGAGAAACTCAGGTATCAAATCTCCGGGGGTGTCCGTTTGGCTTCCCTGTTGGGGGGCTTCCGGGTGCCTTTCAGCTTCCAGGGTAAAATGACCCCCAAAGAAGGCCGGGAACAGCTGCGGCTGTTTTTGAAGTGAGCGGTGAGCAGTTAGCAGTGAGCAGTAAAACCAAGTCTTAACGGGCCACTTTTTTTTCACTGCTTACTGCTCACTGCTTAATCCCCACATCTCCCTCCTAAACCCCAGACAAATTTCCTGCTGTGAAGCCGATATGTTAAAATAACACCATGAAGACTTACCTGCCGGCGGTCTTGACCCTGCTCCTGGGGGTGGTGGTGATGGCCGGGCTCCTGGTCCTGGGGGCCATGAGCCAGAACTGGGTCGCGCCCGTCTGCTACCTGGCTGCCGCAGTGGTCTATTACGGCTGGTACAGCCAGTTGCTGCTCCTGGCCCGGCGCGTCTTGGGAATCAACGAGGAGGACGATGACCAGCCCTTTTTTCCGGGTTGAACTGGAGCCGCCCCCCTGGCTTTACCACCTGATGGCCCGGGGGCCTTTCTTTAAGCGGGTCTATCGCCTCTTCCTGGCCGACCTGACCGCCGCGCTCCCGCCGGGGGCCGGTCTTTTGGACGTGGGCACCGGTCCCGGCTTTCTCCTGGATTATTTATTCGCTCTCCGCCCGGACCTCCGCGTTTTCGGGCTGGACCTATCCCACCAGATGCTGCGCCGGGGGCAAAGGCGCCGGAGGCGCCTCTCCCTGTCTCCCTGGCCCGGGGTGGTGGCCCAAGCCGAGGACTTGCCCTTCGCCGCCGGGGTTTTCGACCAGACGCTGGCCACGTTCAGCTTCCACATCTGGCGGCGTCCGGCCAAAGGGGTTGTGGAAATCTCCCGGGTCCTTAAACCCGGGGGCCGGGCCTGGTTTTATGAAATGAACCGGGAGGCCTCCTCTCAGGAGCTGCGCCGCTTCGCGACGTCCGAGAACATCCCTTTTCCTCTGGTTTTTTTTGGGTTTAGAACTTTGAGCTGGCACCACGCCCTCAGGGCCAAGGATTTCGCCCGGGTCTTTCGGGAGGCCGGGATCGGCCGCTGGCATCTGGAACCCGCGCACCATCTCTTCTGGCGGGCGGAAATCGAAGCCTAGAGGTGGGCTGGGAACAGAGGCGGAATCCCTGCCCCCAAGTCTTTTTCCTTCACTCATTTTTATGTTAGCGGAAAACAGTAAACGGAAAACGGAAAAGGGCAGCGGGCCCGGAGGCCCGCCCCACCGGGTCCCTGGCCCCCTCCCGCACCTTCATGCCTCAGCTCCCCGCCAACTCATAGCCCGCGGCCTTGATCACCCGGGCCAGTTCTTCCGGGGAAACAGGCGCGGCGCTCTGGTAAGTGACCCGGCCGCTGTTCAGATCCACCTGCACCTCCGAGATTTCCGGCAGGTTTTGTAATGCCTTGGTCACCGCTGCGGCGCAATGGCCGCAACTCATTCCTTTAACTTTGATTTCCGGCATGGTGCGCCTCCTGGAGGATTTTGGGGGAGGGGCCAGAAAAGCGGTCAGCTTTCAGCGTTCAGCTATCAGCTTTAAATCAAGAATCGAATAGACTCTAAAAACCATGCTGAACAAGAACTGATGCTCGCCTTCCATGGGTTTTTAACTGATAGCTGATAGCTTATTCCTCAGGTCCCTGACCCTCCCATAACATGCTTATTATAACTTAACTCCTGAGAGCACGACGCAATACAAAAGAGCCCCGGGGGACCCCCAGGGCCTGGGCCACCGGGGAGCACTTGGCCTGGAGGAGGAAAAAGAGCCGGGGGTCACTAAGGTGGCTCATGGTCTCGAAATGGCCCATGCCCTTGGCCAGGATGAGGTCTGCTTCCCGGTAGAGTTCCTGAAACGCGGGCTCGGTCTCCGAAAAAACCAGGCCCACGGTGCGGGCCCCGGTGTCCGCCACCGGTTCCAGAGCCTCCCTCAGACCGGAGGCGGATAAATCCTCCCGGGTAAGATCGTTCTGGATGGGGCCGCCCTTGACCACGTAGAGCGCTTGCCAGCCCAGGCGCCGCAGGTGGGTGACCAGGGGGAGATCAAAGAATTGCTCCCCGGCGTTGTCCGCCAGGTAGAGCAGAAGGCCCCCGGAGCCCTCCAGTTGGCGGCTCAACGGCTCCAGATCGCTATGGGTCCAGCTAACCTGGGAGAGAATCTCCCGGGTCACTTCTTCCTCCTCCCGGAAAAAATCAATGGCATTGCCCACCACCGCCAGCCTCAGGAGGGAATCCAGGTCCTCTTCATAGGACGGGGCGATGCGGGCGTGCATGCGGGCCAGGTACGAGGTTTCCGCGTTCTTGCGGGCGGAGAAAGGGTCGGGGTTGCCGGTCAAGTCCCGGATGGCCCGGTGAAAGAGGTTGGCGATGCAGGCGGGAACGGCCCCGGGGCGAAATTCCCGGCGGACGATGTCCCGGGACACTTCTTGGGCCTGTTTCTGCTTTTCCGGACCACCTCCCGCCAGGTCCACGGCAAGGTCCACCAGACGCAGCAGACAGTCATAACATTCCGGTTGAATAGCCATGGGCCGCATAGGTTAGAAAAGTTGGGGAAGGGGGCCAAAGGCCAAACGGCTAGTGTCATGCTTCATAAATTATGTGGTGGATTTAGGGGGATTTTCAACGGGTTGCCAAAAATCCCCCCTACCCCCCTTTAAAAAAGGGGGGTTAAAGAACCCTGGTTTTAAATGTCACAGTAATTCTGAGGCGTCACAATAGATAGTTCTTTTAACTGCTCACCGCTCACTGGCCTCCTGGCCCTCCCCTCATCATTCACTTTCATTTATTAACCCGCGCAGAAATTACCGTCAAGCCTTGTCAGGAGAGGGTGGGGAAGGTATGATGGGATATGCGCCGCATCTGGGAGTGGCGGGAAGAAGAGGCGGAAGCCTTTTGGGCGGAGAGCCGGCGTTTGCTGGCTGCCGGCGGCATCCTGGGGTTGCCCACCGAGACTTTTTATGCCCTGGCCGCCGACCCTTATCAGCCTGCGGCCTTAAGGCGTCTCTATGCCCTCAAGGGCCGGGCCGAGGAAAAGCCGGTGCTGTTGTTGGTGGCCGATACGGAGATGGCCCGGCAGGTGGCCCGGGAGGTGCCGGAGACCGGAGTGCGGCTCATGGCCCGGTTCTGGCCCGGGCCCTTGACCTTGATTTTGCCGGCCCGGGGAGATTTGCCGGACCTGGTGACCGGCAGGACCGGCACCGTGGGCGTCAGGCAACCCCGGCAGCCCCTTACTTTAGGGCTGCTGGCGGCGCTGGGCTTTCCGGTGACCGGCACCAGCGCCAACCGCGCCGGCCGGGAGCCCCTAATTTTGGCCGGGGACGTGGCCCGGGAATTCGGCGGGGAAATTGACCTGATCCTGGATGCGGGACCCTGTCCCGGGGGATTGCCCTCCACAGTGGTGGACGTGACTGTCACTCCGCCCCGGTTGGTGCGTGCCGGTGCGGTTTCCAACAGGGATTTGCTGGATTTTATCCCGGATTTAAGTATATAAGGACTTAATTGCGGCGAACATTTATGGATGGCGGGCACAGAGGCCCGCTCCACCCTTAAAAGAAGATTTTTTGGTGGGGCGGCCGTCTCTGGCCGCGTCCAAATGTTCCTGGTGAATGGTAGTTCTATATAATTTAAGTAGTTAAGATATTACTACCAACTATGGCCAAAGAACCGGTAGTCGTCGCCCTTGATCTGGGAGGCACCAACGCCCGCCTGGCCCTGGTGGGCCCGACCGGGGATATTCGCGCCCGCTGGGAGTGGGCCACGGCCACCATGCCGGACCAGGAGACCCTGGTGGCCACCCTGGCCGCGGACTTGGCCGTGTGCCACGAAAAAGCGGAGGAACTGGGGGCCGAGGTCAAAGGGATGGGCATGGGGGTGCCGGGCCGGGTGCTGCCCCAGGAAGGCCGGGTGGCTTTTTCCCCCAATATTCCGGCGCTAAACGATTGCCCCCTCGTGCCCCGCCTGCAGCCCCAATCTCCCTGGCCCCTGTTCCTGGAAAACGACGCCAACCTCTTTACCCTGGGAGAGCATTGGCTGGGCGCGGGAGGAGGGCACGACCAGATGCTGGGGATCACCCTGGGGACGGGGGTGGGGGGCGGCTTGATTCTGAATGGCCGCCTCTGGTCGGGAACCGCGGGCACCTCCGGGGAAATCGGCCATATTACCGTGGACCCGGCCGGCAAGAAGTGCCACTGCGGCAACCGGGGGTGTCTGGAGACCATGGCTTCGGGCTTCTGGGCCGTGGCCTGGGCTAAGGAGCAGTTGGCCAAGGGCGCCGGATCCTGGCTGCGGGAATTGTATGAGGCAGACCCCGAGGCCATTGGGGGTGACACCCTGGTGGCG
>JACQYN010000184.1 GCA_016208235.1 Deltaproteobacteria bacterium | reverse complement strand
GGACCTCACGGTCACGAGGAAAACTCTTTTACCGCCTGGTTCAACAAGCAGTTTCCATTGAACCGGTTACAGGCAATAAAATCATTGGTGGAGTGAAACACCACATATAGTATATACGGGAGTGAAGTGCATACCCCAATATAATTATTTATAACCGCCGATGAACGCAGATGAACGCCGATAAATCCGATTTTTTTTATCTGCGTGCATCGGCGTGCATCGGCGGTAAAAAAAGCCGCGTCCCCTGCGGGCCACGGCTTTATCAAGTCCAAAAAAACCGGGGCCCCTCTCCGTGAGGGGCCCCAAAAATATTTACCACTGCCGGCGGACGCACCTCACGGGACCGATACGGGCCACCAGCACCAGATACAAGCGGAAGAAAACAGAGTATCCATAATCAGTAAATTTATTGTATATTCAAATCACTCCCAGGTGTCAATATCTTTTTCATATAAACGACGCGGGTAGCCAGGAGGGAACTGGAATGAAGTTTCTTATCACCATCTTTCAGGATGAAGACGGCATGTATGTCGCCGAATGCCCCTCTATTCCCGGCTGTGTCAGTCAGGGACAGACGGAAGCAGAGGCGGAAAGCAACATCCATGAAGCCATCAAAGAGTGCCTGGAGGTGCGGGCGGAGAAAGGATTGCCCCTTACCGTCTCCACGCGCCAGATTGAGGTGGAGGTTGAATGGCGGCAGTCCCGCTATTGAAGCCGAAGGAAGTGGTGAGAGCTTTTGAAAAATTGGGGTGGGAAGTAGCCCGTCAGCGCGGCAGCCACATCATCATGACCAAGCCGGGTCATATCGCCACCCTTTCCATTCCCGACCATTCTTAATGTTGCCCGGGGGACACTTCGCAGCTTGCTGGTAAAAGCAGCGATACCCTTGGAAGAATTTTTGGAACTTGCGGATTAGAGCTGCGGATTCTTATCCCTTCTCTTTCAAAAGAGATAGTATTTTATCGTGTAAGCTCCCATTACTCGCCACAATATTGGGCGCATAAATATCATAATCCCCGCCGCTAAAGGTAGTAATTCTCCCCCCCGCTTTCTCGATAATCAACAGCCCCGCGGCCGTGTCCCAGGGCTTTAAATTTTCCTCCCAGAAGCCGTCGAAGCGGCCGCAGGCCACGTAGCACATGTCCAGGGCCGCGGACCCGGCCCGGCGCACCCCCTGGGCCACCCCCAGCATGCGCCCCAACCGGGCCATGGTCTCCGGCAGCCGCTCCCGGATGTCGTAGGGAAAGCCGGTGGCCAACAGGGCCCGGTCCAGTTGCGCAGTCTTTGACACCCGGATGGACCTGCCATTCAAAAAGGCCCCCCCTCCCCTCCTGGCCTCAAAAAGCTCATCCCTTAAGGGGTCATAGACCACCCCGTATTCCACCTGCGCCTCCGCCTCAAACGCAATGGAGACACAGAACATGGGAAACCCGTGGGCGAAGTTAACCGTGCCGTCCAAAGGGTCGATGATCCACCGGGCCGAAACAGCCGGGCGCGGTTGTTCCACATTCCCCTCCCCTGCCGATTCCTCCGCCAGAAAGCCATGGTCCGGAAAGTGTTGGCGGATGAGGGCGATGATCATCTCCTGGGCCTGGAGGTCGGTTTCGGTGACCGGGTCGATGGCCCCTTTCATGGTGACCTGGTGGGGCTGGAGGTAATTCAAGCGCATCACCGTGCCCGCGGCCAGGGCCGCCTGTCGTCCCACCTGGAAGACTTTGTCCAGCATCAGCTTAACTCCCTAAAGCAATTGCTATAGTGCGCAGGGCACTCTTCATCAACTTGGGAGCTTTGCGAAAATGAAGAATCTCAAAATACGAGATTCTTCACTCCGCTTCGCTCCGTTCAGAATGACAGCTTAAAAGACATTCGCACTAGTCTCAACTTTGAACCTTGAACTATTTGGATATCCGCAGCAATTGAAACCCGGTCTCCGGGTCTTTCTGCCGTTTAGCCGTCGCGGTTCCCAGGATTTCCAGCACCACCACCTCCCCCACCAGCCACACCTCCACTCCGGCCCGGGTGCAGCCCACGGTGGCCCGGCCTTCCCGCCCCGCGGCCGCGTGCATATGGAGCACCGGCTCCCCCGCTTCGTTGGGGATAATGGTCCCCAGGGCCAGCACCTCCTGGGCTCCCGTAAGAGCGTAGATCATGGGAATGATGGCCTCCCGGTTCGCCTCCGGCCCCACCACCACTTTACTGCCGTCCCCGGAACCCCCCAGAAAGAAGGCCAGTCCGTGGCTGATCTTTTGCTCCCGGGCGAAACTCTCGATGCTGTCATTGAGCCTCTCCCCTTCTTCCAGTCTCAGGACAAAAACGCGCCCCAACCGTCCTTCACTGTATTGCATAACGCCCTCCAAAAAAGAGTTAACCACAAAGACACAAAGGGCACAAAGGTTCACAGAGAAAATATATTTTTGCCTTGGCTTGCCAAGGGAAAAATGAATATTCTTTGTGTCTCTTTGTGTTCTTTGTGTCTTTGTGGTTAATCATTTCTTTTTCCCTTTGCCGGCCCGCACCTTCTTCCCGACCGCCTTCCGGTGCGCCGTCTCCAGACTTACCGGAGTGAAGAGGTTGACCGTGAGCACCCCGATGACAAAGCCCCCCAGGTGGGCCATCCAGGCCACGGTCCCCCCCCGGCGCAGGCCGTAGAACTGCAAAGCCAGCCACAATCCCAGCCAGACAAACGCGGGGATATTCACCGTTTCCACCCTGAGCCGCCAGAAGACCACGGTGCGGATGGGCGACTGGGGGAGCCGCACCAGGTACCCTCCCAGCACCCCGGCAATGGCCCCGCTGGCGCCGATCAAGGGCGCGGACAGGTTGCTGGCCGCCAACACATGGAAGAGGCACGCGAAGAATCCGGAAAACAGGTAAAAGGCCAGAAAACGCAGGTGCCCCAGGTCGTCCTCCAGGGCCTCGCCAAAGAGCCAGAGGAACCACATATTGCCCAGGAGGTGCACCCACCCCCCGTGCAGGAACAGGGAGCTGAACATGGTGGCCGCCACCCACAGGGACTGGTGGGAACTCAGAAGCTTGAGCTGGCTGAGCTTGGCCGCCACCGCGCCGCCTTTCAAGAAAAGCGCGGACTCCCCCCGGGGCCCCAAATGGAGCTGAAATAGATAAATGGCCACATTCACGGCAATCAGCCCCAAAGTGACCCACGGCCGGGTTTTACCGGCCGCGCCCCGTATCGGGATCATATAATGCTCCGGTGGAAGGATTTTAGGGAGGGGAGTTTGTGGGGAGGGCAACTGGAGTGAGCAGTAAGCAGTGAGCAGCAAGCAGTGAAAAAAGAATGGTCCGATTGGTCTTGTTTCTTACTGCTCACTGCTCACCGCTCACTGCTCACCGGTCCCCCGGCCTTCCCCCCACAAAACCACTCAACACCCGCATTTTACCCAACGAACCGGAGGCTGTCCAGGGAAAGGGGGGTGGAGTTGACAAGGGCTTGCGTTTCCGATTTAATAAAAGGCATGTTGGGGCCGAAGAAGAAAGTATACATTAAGACCTTTGGCTGCCAGATGAACGTGGCCGACTCGGAGCAGATGGCCCTGCTCCTGGCGAACGATTACGTGCCCACGGACCGGGTGGAGGAAGCGGATCTTTACCTCATCAACACCTGCGCCATTCGCCGCAAAGCCGAAGAAAAGGTGCGCAGTCTCTTGGGCAGCCTCCAGGTCTTGAAGCAGCGCCATCCCCAAATGCTCCTGGGGGTGGGCGGCTGTGTGGCCCAACAAGAGGGAGAGCGGCTCTTGGCCGCGGCTCCTCACCTGGACCTGGTCTTCGGCACCCACGGCATTTACCGCCTGCCGGAGATGGTGCGCCAGGCAGCCCAAGGCCGGCGGGTAGTAGATATCGAGCTTACCCGGGGGTTTCCGGCCCAGCCCCGGAGGCATTGGCGACCTGGCGCAGTCAAGACCCTGGTGACCATCATGCAGGGTTGCGATAATTTCTGCACCTTCTGCGTGGTCCCTTATGTGCGGGGCCGGGAATACAGCCGGCCTTCCGGAGAGATTGTGGCGGAAGTGGCGGACTTTCTGGCGGCCGGGGGGAAAGAAGTCACCCTCCTGGGCCAGAACGTCAACTCCTATGGCCGGGGTTTGCCGGAAGGCGTCACTTTTTCGGAGTTGCTCCGGAGAATCGACGCGCTGCCGGGGTTGGCCCGGCTGCGCTTTGCCACTTCCCATCCCCGGGACCTGTCTCCGGAGTTGACGGCCGCGTTTGGGGAGTTGCCCAGTCTGTGCGAGCACCTGCATCTGCCGGTGCAGTCGGGCTCTGATCGTATTTTAAAGGCTATGAACCGGGGCTACACCCGGAGGGAATATTTGCAGAAGGTGGCGGAGTTGCGGCGGGTTTGCCCAGGGATATGCCTCTCCACCGACATCATTGTGGGCTTCCCGGGGGAAACCGAAGCGGATTTTGAGCAAACCCTGGAATTAGTGGAAGAGGCCGGGTTTGACCAGGCCTTTTCCTTCAAGTATTCTCCCCGG
>JACQYN010000183.1 GCA_016208235.1 Deltaproteobacteria bacterium | reverse complement strand
GGGGTGAGGGGTGGCTTCTTCGGCCAACCACCCCCCTCACCCTGCCCTCTCCCCCCAGGGGTGGAGAGGGAAAAACCAGGATAACTCCATAAGTTAATCAGATGTGGAGATTCTGTTGCTCCGTTCCTGGCCTTACAGCAAAAACCTTGCCGGCCACTACTGGGGAGAACCATAAACTCGCCCATTTATCATACCGAGTCGCATTCATTCGGCTTTAATGGGTAGCCGCAGGCTTTAGCCTGCGCCGGCGCAGGCTGGAAAGCCTGTGCTACCTTTTGATTGAAACTTGGTATCAGTAGTTTTTGTAGGCGGCGGGGGAAAGACTGCGTTTTTTGGCCTGGAGTTTACCTTTGGCGAAGCGGAAGACCAGGACCCGGTCATCGCCGCCTCTCTTGAGTTTCCTCAGCAGCAGGTCGTCTTGCAAAAGCTGGAGAAACCGCGCCTGTCCCTCCAGGTTATGGAGATAATCGATCTTGTCACTTACCCCGGCAAAGGGGGGGCACTTGGCAATATGCTCAAGAAAAAAGCGCTCCAGCACTTGGTGGGGGATGGAGCGCCCCGTCTCCGGTCTCTCTGCTGAGGCCGCACCGCTTAGTCCTGCCGCCGCCTGCAATAATTCCCCGGTGAGATTGCCGAAGTCCAGGCGGCAGGGGCCGTGATTAAAGAGATAGAAACTGGAGATGAGACTTTCCCGCTCCCACATGCGCATCAGCTTCCCCATAACCTTGGCCCGCTCCGGGGAGAGAAGGATAGGCTGTTTTAAACAGAGATAATCCCGGAAATGGTCTTTCCCGGCATTGGCCGCGAACGTGCCCTGCCAAACGAGATATTCGGGGAACAGGATACAGGGCAACGGCCGCACCGGGTAGATGCCACATAAGTCATTTGCCAGAAAAGGGCAAGGTTTCTGCAGCTTCAAGGCCACCATGCGGAGCCAGTCTTCCCGCTCCTCGGTGAACAAACCCAGGGAATAGTAGCGGCGGTAAATTGCCGACACCGGCTCACCCAGGTGCATGGCGGCTCCCAGTAGATCAACGACGCTCGCCTGGACCTGCAAATCTTGATTCCGGCACCCCGGCCTGGTGCAGGCAGGATCACATTGAAAATCCGACTCGCAAGAGGCCAGGTGCGCCCGGGTGTGAAGATAGGCGGTCAGCCATTGACGGGGATTTTCAGCCGGCGCGGAGATTGAGGCAATTTTTCTCTGGTCTTCCATGTTGATGGATGTAAAGATATTTGACCGGCGGTAGAACGGATGACCGAAAAAGCGCCTTGATATTATCAAATAATGAGGTTGGCGTCTGGAAATTTTGGGGAATTCGGAATTTCAGGTAAATTATCCTCACCTCATTCCCGAGTTGCACTTGGGAACGACAATTGATGCCCAGCCAAGCTTGGCGGTTATGGCGTTCCCAAGCACAGCTTGGGAACGAGAGATGAAATCCTTTTCACACCCTGGATTTTGCAAGGCCTCCTTGATGATGGTAAGATTAAAGCTGAACCCCGCTTTCTAAAGGAGACCGAGCCTTGGATTTGACTGCCCGGGACGTGATGGATACCAGGTTTTATACGCTGCGGCCGGAAGACACGGTGGCGGACGCGGTGCGGTCCATCCAGGAAGCGAGCCGGGAGACGGGCCAGACCGTCTTCGGCATGATGGTGACTGACGCTGCCGGGAAGTTGTTAGGCATGCTTTCCATTTACGATATTCTCCTGCTGCTGCGCCCCAAGCATATCCACATCTGGGGGGAGATGGAGGACCTGGAGGTTTCAGGCGTCCTGGAAGCCGCCTGCCGGCGGGCCAAGCGCATGCTGGTGGGGGACATCATGACCACCCAGGTGGTCACCATCACGCCGGAGACCCACCTGCTCCTGATCATTGACATCATGATCAAAAGACATATCCGCCGCCTGCCGGTTTTGGAAAACGGGAAGAGTGTGGGGATGGTCTATTTTTCCCGGGTTTTTAACCATCTCCGGGAATTGCTCTCTTCCTGAGAGGGGCAAGCACCATGCCCATTATCGCCTACCAGAACGTCCTCCAGGGCCTGACGGTGCAAGAGGCCATGCGCCGCCAGGTGGTCCACCTGCCCCAAGACGCGCCCCTGGAACAAGCGGTCAGGTTCTGCATCAAGTACAAAGTCAATGCCCTGTTGATCACCGGGGAGCGCCAGGAAGGACTGGGGGTGGTGTCGAAGACCGATCTCATGGGCGCTTACTACGCGGGGCTGCCCATCAGCAGTTTTTGCAATGCGGTGATGGTGGGGCCGCCGCTCTTCTGCCGGGCGGAGGAGACCCTGGACGCGGCCTTGGACACCATGCGCCGCCACCGGGTGCACCGCCTCTATGTCCGGGGGGAGGCCCCCGGCCGGGTCGTGGGCGTCCTGGCCTATCCGGACATCGTGGGCCTGCTTTACCGTTATTGCCTCAACTGCCAAAAGAGCATCAGGCGGAAGTCCGGGTCCGAGCCTCTGCCGGATCGCTTCCAGGTGCGGGAGGTGATGACTCCGGAGATTTACGGGCGCCGGGAAGACGACAGCCTGCAGCAGGTGATGGAGGGACTGGCGGCCTACAGGTTCGGCGCGGTCCTCATCCGGGACGGGGAGGGCGCGCCCTTGGGGGTGGTTTCCAAAACCGATCTGATCCTAGCTTACAAACACGAGGTCCCGGCCACCGCCCCGGCCCGGGAGGTGATGACCGCGCCGGTGCAGGCGGTGGACGCGGGCGGGGCGCTGGTGGACGCTCTGAAAACCATGATCTTTGCGGACGTGCACCGCGTCTTTGTTTACCAGGAGTCCCCCCGGAATCTGGTGGGCACCTTGTCTCTCTCCGATGTGGCCCGGTTCCGCTCCGGCACCTGCCGGGCCTGTTTAATCAGCCGGATCAAAATCGAGGGGGGACCATAAAGTTCCAGGTTCCAAGTTCCAAGTTCAAGGTTCAAGGTTCAAAGTTCAAAGTTCAAGGTTAAAGGTTAAAGGTTCAAGGTTAAAGGTTCGAGGTTCGGGGTTTAAGGTTTGTTTACCGGAAACTATTTTTATTGAGCCTCATAACTCCCCCTCCCCTGGTGGGAGGGGGTTGGGGGGAGGGGGGGGTAGGGCGGCCGTCTCGGCCGCCATGGATAGCGGGCACGGAGGCACGCTCCACCGCAGAAATTTCACCCCCACCCCAGCCCTCATCAAGGGGGAGGGAGTAAGCCCGTACAACTTATGCAAGATATTCCTGGAAGAGCACGCTAGGTGTGGCTCTGCAGAAGATCGGCCAAGGTATCGATTAACGGGAGCTTGATGAGCGTCTCGATCCAGGCGAATTGTCCGCTGGGATTGATTTCCAGGAAAACGTATTCTCCTTGGGGAGTCAGGATGAGGTCAATGGCCCCATAGACCAGTTTCAAGCTTCTCAGCAGCTCAAAGCATTGCGCTTCAATTTTCGGGGGCAGTTGATGGGCCGCATGCTTGAGGCGGGCGGTATTGCCTTTGCGCCAGTCCACCACCGACTGGCGATGATCCTGGGAATGGATCTCCACCGGGAAGATTTTTTCCCCGATTACCGTTATCCGTAAATCCACGGCCTTGGGAATGTGTTCCTGGAATAAACAGGGCGCCCGGCGGATAGCTTCAAAATTCCGGAGATGCCAGCTGGTAACCAGGCTGGTGTATACTCCCTTCCCCTCAGACCCGCCCAGTGCCCCCTGGGTCATCACCTTGAAAATCACGGCGCCGTTACACTTTTCATAGAACTCCTGGAACCTGACGGGATCATTGGTCAGCAGGGTGTGCGGCACCCTAAAGCCCAGCTGTTGCGCCAGCTTTAGTTGTAACGGCTTGGATTCGGCGACGCGGATGGCGTCGGGCCGGTTGACCCAGAAGGCTTCCGTCAGCCTAAACGTTGACCCAGAAGGCTTCCGTCAGCCTAAACAGGCCCAACACCGCTTCCCGGCTTTCCGTTTGGGCAAATTGGGCCTCTTCCGGTGAGAGTTCCGGGTCCAAAGCAAAGAGGGGGCGGCGATACCAGACACTGCCGACTTCCCTATCTTTTAGGACCCCATACGCGCCCTCGAGCCGCCAATTTAGTTGGCCTCGGGGGCCAAATTCGCAGGAAAGAGTGTCCGGGCGCCCCAGGGACTGGGGGTGAAAGCGCACGGCTTTGACCCCCCGTTTCTGAAGATGCAGGGCCATAACATCGGCGTGGGGGTCGATTTCCTGGGTGATGATGAGGACCTTGCGTTGGCGGCGACCGGGGGATTTCGGAGCCGGCCGGGTATCCTTATTCTGGGGAGAGCGAGCGTCAATCTTCGGTTTCGTGCTTTTCGTCATGCAATTCACCATTAGAGGCAGATTATTTAGCCCAAGCGAAGGATCTCAAAATACGAGATTCTTCACTCCGCTTCGCTCCGTTCAGAATGACACCTTTAAAGACTTTCGCAGAGGTCTTAAATTGGAACTTTTCGAAGCAGGAAACCATTCTTATTTATGAAGCATCACTGTAGTATCCACTCCCGGCGGGCAACCGAGCTCCCGCAGGAGCTCCTGGTCGTCCGGGGCGGCGGGCCGGAGGACGTCCACCGCGCCGCTGGCGACCAGGCGGCCGGCGTCCAGGGCCACGATATGATCTCCGGCAAACGCCGGGGGTAAACGGTGGCTGATAAATATGACCGTTTTTCCGGACCCGGCTATCTCCCGGATCATGGTTAAGACGCCGCGTTCGTAAATGCCGTCAAGATGCGCGGTGGGCTCGTCCAGAATCAAAATCGGGGGTTCATGAACCAGGGCTCGCGCCACCGCGAGCCGTTGTCGCTCCCCGCCTGACAAGCTGTAGCCGATCTCCGCCAATTCCGCGTCCCAGCCCCCGGCTTTAAGGATACGCTCATAAATGGAAGCGGCGCGGCAGGCCCTTTCCAAATCCTCGTCAGTCGCGTCGCGCCCCAACAGCAAGTTATCCCGGATGGAGCCGCGAAAGAAAATCGGCTCCTGGGGAACGTAACCGATTTTGCGCCAAAGCTCGGGGGTAGAATAGCGGGAAAGGGGGACGCCGTCGAGATGGATTGAGCCCGCGTCGGGTTCCACAAAACGCAGCATCAGGTAGCCGAGGCTGGTTTTGCCGGAGCCGCTGCGGCCGATGACCACCGTGACGCGGCCGGGGGGAATGCTCAGGGTCAGCTCTTTCAGGGCGGGCAGTTCGCCCCGGGGATAACCAAAACCAACCCCCCGGAAATCATAGGCCCCCCGGATAGAGGCAATGTCAGCGGGGTCTTCCGGTTCATGTACCTCGTTGGAGATTGCCAACTCCCGCTCGAGGCGCTTAAGCCGATGGAGACCGTCCATGAGTCCCACCACCGCGGCGGCCAATTGCTGCGCGCCGGAGGAGAGGCAGGTAAAAAGAGCGGCAAAGGCAATGAGGCCGCCGACGCTCATTTTTCCGCCCAGGAGCAGATACCCGCCCAGCAGATAAAGAAGGAAGAGGGCGACGTAGCCGACGCCCTGGCCGGCCTCCGTTAGCCAATTGGGTAGAGTGCGTCTGCGAATCAAGGTTTTGGTGTAATCGGAGAGCAGAGCGCCCAAAGTCGCTGAGCTCCATTGGCTCAAGGCGCTGGCCCGGAGCAAGAATCCCCGGACCCCGAGGGTTTTTAAAAGGTGCTCCCCGACTCGGATGTTTGTCTCGATTTCCCCGGATAAGGCTTTCTCCAGGAGCCGCGCGGCCGCGAAAGTCAAGACCCCTGTTGCCCCTAAACCCGCCAGGCCCAACCAGAACAGCGCGGGATACCAGGCGATCATCAGGGCCAAAACAATGAGAATCTGGAGCGCGGCCACCAGGCCCTGCCCCACCATATGACTGAAACTTCCTTCGATGATCGCGGTATCGCCTCGCAGCAATTGCAATAACTCACTCTGTCCTTTATCGAGTTGGATGGAGGGGGAGGGAGTCAGGATCTTTGTGACCCGCTATGTCCCCAAGGACCAACCCCCGCCGGCAGGCCCCCAGACTTATCTAGAAAAATATCCACCCGACGACCTGTTCAAATATTATCTCCAGGAAAAATTCCAGACCGCCGGCCAACCGCCGGCAAGCAGCCCACCGGGGCAATGGTTTGAGCGGCAGAGCTTTATTTCCCTCCGGGGCACGGGAAAAAAGCTGTCGATTAAGGAGCTCCTGGAAGTGATCCCGGCTAAGAAAGGCTTCTATACCTTGCACTACTGGGCGCCGGCGGGATTGGCGGAAAAGTACGCCCCGGTTTTTCAAAGAGTGGTGCAGTCATTTCAGCCACTCCCCTAAGCGGCTGACTTTGAAGTTTTTTGAACGCGGCTTTTACTATTTTTTTCCCCAACAGTATTGGGTCTTTACTAGGAAGTCCCTATTCCCCTCCCCTTTAAGTTCTTTTTTTGTAGATGTAAAGGGGGAACAGTTCCTCATGGGCCTTCGGCCCACCCGTATAAGATGAAAAGTCGGTAGGGCGGGCGTCTCGCCCGCCTCGTTAATTCGCACAGGCTGGAAAGCCTGTGCTACCAACTTTAAGAACTTTTCAGAACAGTCACTCATGAGCCATTGGCTCACCCATAAATTACGAAAAGCTCCTTTTGTTCCTGGTCTTTAACTTTGAACTTTGAACTTTGAACTTTTCGAAGCCTATTGCACCTCCGGCGAAACGGGCAGGGGCGGAATCTCCGGGGCCAGGTGGTAGTATTTCAAGCCGAAGGCCTTGGTTTCAAAGGCCTTGGGGTTGAGCTTTTTGGTTAACTCAATTTCCCGGGGGGTGAGGATCCGGACGAAACCTTGAGGGTCCATGATGGCGAATTCCATGTTTTGATCCAAGCACTTGCCCACGCTCGTCTCCCCCTTGAGGTCCTGGTGGGAGACGCAAACCATCTTGGCAGCGAAGGCTCCGGATAGGGAAGCCAATACTGTAATCAAAGAAATTAGCAGGGCCGCGAGGAATTTTTTCTTCATCTTAATAATCTCCTTTGGAAAAAGCTGAGAAACGCTCGTAAGGTACAGATAATGCTCGCTTAAGAAGAAGTCAACGTCCCGGTCCCTTCAAGGCGGGGAATAAATAGTGTCTGTCCCTAATTTCCCAATAAATTTTCCAACGCCTGGTCGATGCCAGGAAAGCGGAACTCAAAGCCTGCTTCCAACAATCTCCGGGGCAGGACTTTCTGGCCGGTGAGGAGCACTTCTGCGAACTCCCCCAGGACCAGGCGCATCATGAAGGCGGGCGCGGGCAGGAACGCGGGGCGGCCCAAGACCCGGCCCAGGGCCTGGGTGAGTTCCCGGTTGCGCACCGGGTTGGGGGAGGTGAAGTTCACAGGCCCCGCAATCTCGAGATGGTCCTTGACGAACAGAAAGGCCCGGGCGTGGTCTTCCTGGTGAATCCAGGAAAAAAATTGCTCTCCCGACCCAAACTTTCCCCCCACGAACATCTTGAAGGCCCGGGCCATCGGCTGCAGTGCGCCCCCTGCCTTCCCCAGAACGATGCCGAAGCGGGTGATGACCACCCGGACCCCCAAATCCTGGGCCTTTAAAGCTTCGGCCTCCCATTCCCGGGCCAGTTGGGACAAAAAATCGCCTCCCGGAGGGGAGTCTTCGATGAGATCCTCATCCCCCCGGGGGCCATAATAGCCGATGGCCGAAGTGCTGCAGAAAAGTTGCCCACGATCACCGTTCTCCAGGGCCGCGACCAGATTGCGGGTGGTGAGGATGCGGCTGTCATGGATTTCCTGCTTGTGGGCCGCGGTCCAGCGGGTGAAGATGGAGGCCCCGGCCAGATTGATGATCCAGTCGTGCTCCTGCACCGCGGCCATCCAGGGGCCTTCCCGGGTGGGGTCGCCGGTGAGAAAGCGGATGCGGGGTTCTTCGGGTAGGGGGGGAGTCTCTTTACGGGTGAGGATGGTGACTTCATAACCCTGCCGGGCCAACTCCCGGGAGAGATAAGTCCCCACAAAACCGCTGCCGCCGGTCATAAAGACTTTCATCAGTGGCGCCCTCCGGATGAAACCGTTTTTCGCTCTTCGGTCTTCGGTTCAAAGAATAAAGATTGTTTCAGATTGATATTGCCTAAACTTAAGCATCACAGATGATGGTGCAAAGGTAGGGGGGATAAATTCAGGGCTGAGGGATTTTTCTTGCGAACCCTGCCTCAAAGTGCGATTTTGCCTGCATGGATTAGTATTCTGTCTCAGGGTATTTACTCCCTCCCCCTTGATGGGGGGAGGGCTGGGGTGGGGGTGAAATTTTGTGCGCTAACTTTTCCCCCTCCCCCCGACCCCCTCCCACCAGGGGCTGATCATTACCCACAAGTGGAGGGGTGGAGAGGGTTTATAGCAGATATTAAGCAATTTCATGGCCCTATGCCCCCCTCACCCTACCCTCTCACCCCCACTGGGGGGAGAGGGAAATAATTGACATATCCACAAGATACAAACTTATGGGTAATGGCTAGCACCAGGGGAGGGGGGGATGAGGACTAACTCGTGATAATCACCTAAATCCCCCTTTAGAAAATGGGGACTTAAAAGTAGGTTTTGAGAAACCCTGGCTGAAAAAGTACCATGCAATTTACAGAACATAAGCCAAGGAGAGAAAGAAGCATAACCGGGGTTTGCTGCGTGCTGGGTTTATTATTGATCCTGGCCCTCACTGCGGGCGGCTGCGCCGAGGACTCGAAGTTGACCCCGGCGCAGGTGAACCGGGTGCTCCAGGCTTCCTGGCAAAGCTACGTGCGCTATTATATTTCTCCGGAAGGTAGGGTGGTGATCCCGGAAAGGTCTGGAGAGAGCATCTCCGAGGGGCAGGCTTATGCGCTGCTGCGCGCGGTGTGGGCCGATGATCCGGCTACTTTCCAGCGGGTCTATGAATGGACCTGGAAAAACCTGTCCCGGCGGCAGGTCCAGGGCGACGCCCTCCTGGCCTGGCGCTGGGGCCGGGATAAAGACGGCTGTGCAAAAATCCTGGACGGGAACACGGCCACGGACGGGGATCTGGATTACGCCCTGGCCCTGGTGTTGGCCGGGGGGCGGGGGTGGCGGCCCCCACCGGAGCTCCCGGGTTATGCCGAAGAGGCCCGCCGGGTCCTGGAGAGCATCCTGTCCCTGGAGACGGTGAAGCTGCCGGAAGGCGAACTTCTTCTCACCCCCGGCAACTGGCGCGAGACCCAGCCCCCGTACCTCATCAATCCCTCCTATTTTTCCCCGGCCGCGTACCGGGTTTTTGAGAAAATCCAGCCCCAAGCCGGTTGGGTACGGCTGCGGGATTCCACTTATGTCCTGCTGCCGCGCCTGGTCCAGGGATTGGGGGAGCAGAAGGGCGCGGGCCTGTTTCCGGATTGGTGCCGGGTGGATGAGCGAGGGCAGTTCAGCCCCGCGCCCGGACGGGATACCCATTTCGGCTGGGAGGCGGTGCGCCTCCCCTGGAGATTGGCCCTGGACCGCCTCTGGTTCCAGGAAGAAAGGGCTACGCGCCTCTTGCAGCAGGGCTTTCTGCCCTTTTTTCAGAAAGAATGGCAGGCCCGGGGGCGGCTCGTGGCCCTGTATAGTTATGAGGGTGCGCCCCTGGTGGATTACGAGAGCCCGGTGCTCTACGCCGGGGTGTTGGCCGGGGCCCTGGCCACGGGGGACCAAGCTTTTGCCCGGCAAATGGCGGAGAAGATTTTATCCTTCTACCGGGAGGAGGGGGAGCAGGCGTTTTTCGTCTCGCCGGATAATTACTACGCCAACAACTGGGCCTGGCTGGGATTGGCGCTCTATGCGGGGTGGGTTAGGTAAAAAAGAAAAAAATAACCACAAAGACACAAAGAAAGGAAGTTTTTTATTTTTGGCGCTTAAAGCGCCAAAAATAAAAGAATACTTTGTGTCTTTGTGCCTTTGTGGTGAGTCTTTTTCTTTTTTACAGAAAATCGAATCCCCTCTCAAAGAGGCGCAGGCAGACGTCCACTACCTCCGGGTCGTAAAGGATGGCCCGGTTCCGGGAGATTTCCTCCAAGGCCTGATTTATTCCCAGGTTCAGGCGGTAGGGCCGGGCGTAGGCCATGGCTTCCACCACGTCCGGCACCGCCAGGATGCGGGCCTCCAGAAGAATCTCCTCCCCCTTAAGATTAGCCGGATAGCCGGAACCGTCCAATCGTTCGTGGTGCTGCAGCACCGCCTGGGCCACGGGTTGGGAGAAATCCAGATTTTGCAGGAGGTGGTAACCGGCCTGGGAGTGGGACTGGATGAGGGTGATCTCCATTTCCGTCAGGGAGTCAGTCTTGTTCAGAATTTCCAGGGGGATAAAGACCTTGCCGATGTCGTGCAGCATGGCGGCGATACTCAGGCCCTCGATCTGTTCGGGCGGCAGACTCATTTCCCCGGCGATGGCGCAGGCCAGTCGGGAGACCCGGCGCTGGTGCTCCGCCAGGTTGGAGTCCCGGCCTTCCAGGATCTCCAGCACCCCTTCCAGCATTTCCTGGAGTTGCCCAAAATTTTGCCGCCATTTCTCCAGGCGCCGCCACTCCGGGTCGGCAAAGGCCTGGAGGTCGTCCAACTCCCGGCGCAATGCGGCCATTTCCTCTAGGAGCTGGGCCCTGGTTTTTTCTTCGTCTTTCATTTTTTTATCCAAGAGGGGTGGAGCAGATTAACTGTGAGCAGTAAGCTGGGAGCAACAAAATCGAAAACCATCGGGCCTGCTCTATGCTCACTTTTTCCTGCCATCCACCCCTGGTCTTAAGACCATTTTTTATTCCGGGTTCCATGCAAACGGTAACACGGGCTTTCCAGCCTGTGCCGGCGCAGGCTAAAGCCTGCGGCTACCAAATATTACCTTATGTATGCCAACCGGTATCCAAGGTCTTGGTAATGTTATGCTATATAAGAATTTATCGGTCTAAATCCAAAAAACTTCTAAACGGTTCCTCATGGACCTTTGGGCCTCTCTAAATCATTAAAAGTTGAAATTGGAACCCAAGGCTTGACTTGGAACTTGAGACTTCTGCGAAAGTCTTTTAAGCTGTCATTCTGAACGGAGCGAAGCGGAGTGAAGAATCTCGTATCTTGAGATTCTTCGGTCGCTCCGCTCCCTCAGAATGACAATTTATGCATTTTCGCAGAGGTCTCAACTTGGAACCTGGAACCTGGAACTTGGAGCTCTTTAAGCAAATTTAAAAAAAGGCCGCGCTTAAGTTCTCTAAAACGGCCTGCACCCGGTGCACAAAAGTATGCTGGGCCAAAACCCGCTCCCGGGCCCGGTTAGCCAGGGTCCGGCGTTCTGCCGGGTGCTGCCCGTAATATAGCAGTTTGGCCCGGGCCTCCTCCGGGTCATGATAGACGGCCACTTCGTCCTCCTGGAATAAATCCAGGAGAGACTCCTTTAAATCGGTGAGCAGGAAGCCGCCCGCGGCCGGCACGTCGAAGACCCTCTGGTTCAGGCCGTCTTTCATCTGCAGGCTGGTGACGTTCAGGTTCACCCCCACGCATTGATAGAAGGCGGGAAGCTCCCGGTTGTAGCCGATGCGGCCCCCATAGGCTTCCCGCGCCGGCAGAAACTCCTCCCAGGCCTCGTCCCCGTAAACCTGGAGCCCCACGGCGGTTAAGGGGATGACGCTTTCCAGGCGGTGCATTTGGGAGGCCCGCCACAGGGCCGCGGCCTCCAGGTCGATCTGTTCCTGCAAAGAGAGTCCCGAAAATCCCGGATAGACCGCGGCCAATTCCTCCCTGGCCTTGTAGGCCGGGCTGGAGATAAAGCGCCGGGCCGCGGTGTCGATGATCGCCAGTTTCTCGGGTTCCTCCCGGAAACGGGCCAGTTGCTGCCGGACCCTTTGGGTCCAGGTGGAGCCCACAAAGGCCGCGTCTATCTCCCCGAACTTCCAGGAGGGCGGGGTGCGAAAGGGCCGGAAAAGCCGGGGGTCGGCGGCCAGGGGGAGATAGGTCAGGTGGGAAAAACCCATGGCCTTCAGATCATCCAGGTAGTGCCGGTCCCAGACAAAGAGGTACACCCAGGGAGAGACGTTTTGGGGGTAAGCCCTGATGATGAAGTCCGGGTTGTCCACGTACCAGACGGCCGCGGGGATTTTGCAACCCCGCAGCAACTCGGTGATCCGGCCTGCCTTGTCAAAACCGATGTGATTGATGCAGAAGAAAAAATCGGGTTGGAACTCCAATAAGGCCGACAAAAACCCGGAAAAGCCGGCCGCGTCCCATCCTTCCCCCAATTCCCATTCCCGCACCTCCAGGCCCAGTTTGCGGCAGGCCCGGATACATTCTTCCTCCAGGAAAAATTTCTGCCGGAAAAACCAGACCCGCCGGGGCGGCCCAAGCCTTTTCCGGGAGCGCAGGAGCGCAGGTAAGCCAGGGGGGTAGTCCATTAAAAAAAGTTCAAAGTTCCTGGTTCAAAGTTCAAAGTTCCTTGATGGTGTGCGGATTGAGGTGAGGAGCGTTAGGAACTTCGAATAGATTATTACGGTATATTTATTAAAAAAGTTAAAGAACTTTATAATTTTTTTAAAAAGTATATCCGGCATAATGCCAATTAACGGGAAACGCCTTTTCAAGAGAACTCCGGGTGGTAGAGGGAGCAACGATAGTAAGAATCCTTTGGTGCCCTGCCCTGGAATGTGGTATATTTAGCTAATTTATTATGCAGGACCAGGAATTTCCCCAGATCTATACGGTCAGCGCCCTGACCCGGGAAATCCGGCAGCGCCTGGAGACCGGTTTCCCCTTGGT
>JACQYN010000182.1 GCA_016208235.1 Deltaproteobacteria bacterium | reverse complement strand
GAGCAGGTCCAGGATTAAGGTCCCCAGGGAGGCCAGGCCCAGCCGGTGGACCAGAGGCAAAACCTGGGCCATGCCCGCCACCCGGCCGGAGGGGCGGGGCCCATAAAGAGTATATACCTTTAAATCCAGCCCCAGGCGGCAGAGGGTGTTGGCGTCATCCAGGATAAAGGTCTGGCTGGGCTCGGGAAACCAGAGAAGGAAATAAGCCACCCGGGGACCGGTCTTGGGCCGCGGGTTGAGGGGATGCCCGGGGGTTGCCAGCGCCTGCTCCGCAATATCCCCTCCTACCCCCTGGGACATTTTGGCATCAGGAAGGGCTGGGCTTGGTCGCCTTTCCTGCGGAAAACTTTTGTTTAAGGCCTTATTTTTAAGAAGATTAGCAAAGACCTCCTCATGACTGCGCACCATGGCGGAAAGAGAAAAATCCCGTTCCACCCGCTCTCTTCCAGCCCGGCCAAAGGTTTCGCAAATCTCCGGGGCCGCCAGCAATTGGGACATGGCCGCGGCCAAGGCCGGCGCGTCTCCGGGAGGCGCCAGCCAGCCGGTTTCCCCCGGATAGACCATCTCCGGGAGGCCGCCCACCCGGGTAGCCACCACCGGCAAGGACATGGCCATGGCCTCCAGGACCACGTTGGGAAAGGCCTCGTGCCGGGAACTGAGGACGAAGAGCGCGGCTTGGGCGAAAAGGGGCCGCAAATCTGTCTGGCCCGGCAAGAATCGGACTTTACCAGGGGGCAGGATTTGGTGGGCCAACCGCTCCAGGGCCTGTTTCCGGGGGCCATCCCCCACCAGCCAGAGTTGAGCGTCCGGATGATCGGTTAGCGCCAGGCGGAAGGCCCGGATAAGGGTCTCCTGGTCTTTATCGGCAACCAGGCGTCCCACGGAAAGGATCACCGGCTGCGGAGCCGGGCCGGAGCTGCGGGGTTGGAAAAAGTCCGTATCCACGCCGTTGGGAATAACGGTGATGCGGACTAGGGGAATCTTACAATCCTTGTTAAGTTTATCCTTTATGGCCTTGGTATTACAAAGAATATGGTCCGCAAAGGGCCAGAGCCAGCCTTCGTGCTGCCGGCGGTGGGTGAGGCTGCGAACGTTGCCCACCACCAGGGGCGCGCCGGCCCAGCGACCCAGAAGACGGCCCCAGATATTGGGCACCGCAGTGAGAGTCAACAGCAAATCTGGGGGGGATTTTTTGAGGCGCAGCCAGAGACGCCCCAGGGCTGTCGGCCCCGGCTTTTTTTGCCGGGAGAGGCGAACCCGGGGGATACCCCAGGCTTGGGCCACGGGCGTGAGGTCATCTCCTGCGGCCAGGGTCCAGATTTCCGGCTGAAAGCGCCGGCGGTCCAGGCCCCGGGCCAGCTCCAGGGCCTGGCGCTGGGTGCCGCCGAATTTCAGATCCTCCAGAAGGAAAACTATCCGGGCGGGGTGGGGAGCAGATCCAGTAACCATTTCAGGCATAGTTCAGTTCATCCGGGATTGGAAAAAGTTACCCCCCTCACCCCATCCCTCTCCCCCGCTGGGGGAGAGGGGGAGCTTGAGGAAATTTTATGCAAATTAAATTGGTAGCACAGGCTTTCAGGCATTGCAATCACAGGCTAATGCTTGCGTCAATAATTAAAAACTCCTTGCAAAGCAAGCAGAGCAGAGAAAAGCGGGCACCGAGGGGGCCCGCTTTTATAATCCAAATATGGGATTGGAAGAGGGGGTTTGGGGGAGCGGGTAAGGGCCCACTGGCCCTTAGCCCCCTCCCCCCAAATTCTTTATCCCCAATCAATACCCCATCAGGCCGCAGCAGCGGGAGCAGACGGGCATCAGGCCGTCGGTGGCCAGGCTGCGACGGAAGCGCCGGTAGGCCTCTGAATTCCACAGTTCGGTAATGGTGGCCTCCTTGATGTTGCCCACCACGTAATCATGGTAGTCCCGGCAGGGGGACATATCGCCGTTGCTGTTGATTTCCACCACCTGGAAGATGGACAGGCAGCGGTCGAAGCCGAACCTGGCCCGGTGGTCGGTATAATAAGTCCGGAGATTGTCTTCACCAAAGATAGGGGGAATGACCGTGACCGGTGCGGCTGACCAGGAGCGGGAGCGTTTCCGCACCTCATCTAACTGTCGGTTCAGCTCCTGGTAGTCGTCGACTTGCCAGTCGCCCACCCAGCCCCAGGGACGGGTGGGTTTGAAGCCGAAGCGCCGGGAAAATTCGTCTTCGTGGGCCTGGGCCCCTTCCCGGTCGATCCACCAGGCAAGGTAAAAGACAAACAGGTCCACCTTGTCCCGGAAGGCTTCATAGATCTCCACCAAATGCCGGAAATTTTCTTTGGAAATGGTGGTGAGGGAGGCGATGAGGGGGAGGCCCGAGCCTTGCTGCTCCCGGGCCCGGCGAACCGCGGCCAGACCGGCCTGGATGTCCGCGAAATTGTCGGCCCCGCCGACGCCGGGGCGGGCCCGGTTATGGAGCGCGGCGGTGGGGCCGTCGATGGAGACCTGGAGCAGGAACAGGGGGGCCTTAACCAGGCGCTCTGCGGCCCCGGCGACCCGGGTGGCGTTGGTGGCGATGGAGGTGGGGAGCCCCAGTTTGGTGGCCATGTCGATGATGTCCAGGGTCCCTTCGTAAAGCATGGGTTCCCCGCCCCAGAGATAAAGCTCGGGCCGGTGGCCTTGGCGCACCAGGTCCTCCAGCACTTCCAGATAACGATTCACGGGGACTTCCCGCTTTTTAAATTCCTTGAGAGAGTGACCCCGGAGGAAACCCTGGTCCCCCCATTGGCCGCAAGTATGGCAGCGGAGATTGCAGAGATCGGTGATCCTGAGGCTAACCTTGCGGATGCGCCGGGCCCGGCCCTCCCGGGAGGGGGGGTAAGAGAGGTTAAACCACCATCTTTCCCCCTGCAAAGCCGCCAGCTTCGAATAAATCCAAGGGTGGCGGGCCAGGCGAAGCATGCTCTTCAGTACTACCCCCAGGGCCACCCTGCTATGTTTTCCCATTAAGCTCCCTGATGCTCCGAATTGACGGGGAGATTAAACAGTCTCCCGCTTCAAGGTTCAAGGTTCCTTAAAACATCATATTATACCCCATTTACTCTAATATCCAAGCAATCTTCCGATAATAACCTTGACAAGGCGCGGTTCCCGGGGCACATTCCTTAAAAAGCAGTGGCCAGTGGCCAGTGGTCAGTTTTCAGGTTTCAGTCTTTTGTTTTTGGTTTTTGGTTTTCAGTTTTTGGTTAGTTTGAGACCTTTGTAAAAGTGGTTTTTTCTGTCATTCTGAGGGAGCGGAGCGACCGAAGAATCTCACAAATACGAGATCCTTCGCTTCGCTCAGGATGACAAACAAGACTTTTCAGTTCATTAATACTGACCACTGACCACTGACCACTGACCACTGACCACTGGCTACTGGTCCCTGACCCCTGACCCCTGGTCCCTAACCCCTAACCCCTAACCCCTAACCCCTAACCCCTAACCCCTGATAAAACCCATGCAAGCATTGGTATATACCCGCTCCGTTCCCCGGTACCTGTTAGCCCGCCTGTGGTACAGTTTGCGGCCCCGGCGGTTTTTGCCGGGATTGGCTCCTTTAAGACTCCAGGAAATTTCTCTTCAGAAGCCCGGACCCGAATGGGTCGTTCTGCGAAACCGCGTCTGCGGCATCTGCGGCTCGGATCTCAGGCTGCTGAAAGGGGTGGAATCCCTGCTGCTGGAGCCCTATGCCTCCTTCCCCGCGGTGTTGGGCCATGAGGTGGTGGCGGAGGTGGCCGAGGCCCCCCCGGATTCGGAATGGCAGCCAGGCGAGCGGGTGGTGGTGGAGCCGGTGCTGCCTTGTGAGACCAGGGGCCTGCCGCCCTGCCGTTTCTGCGCCCGGGGGGAATATAACCTCTGTGAGAACTTCACTATCGGGGGATTGTCCGCCGGGGCCATCATCGGTTTTCACCATGACGCGGGAGGCGGCATGGGGGAGTTCATGGCCGCGCACCCCAGCAGGCTGGTGCGGCTGCCGGAGAATCTGCCGGATGAGGCCGCGGCCCTGGTCGATTCCCTGGCTTCGGCCCTGCAGCCGGTCCTGGACAATTTCCCCCCGCCGGGGGCGTTGGTGGTGGTTTACGGCGCAGGGATCATCGGCCAACATCTGATCCGGCTCTTTTCGGCCCTGGACACCGGCGCCCGGGTGGTGGCCGTGGCCCGCTATCCCTTCCAGGAAGACCTGGCCCGGGCCGGAGGCGCAGACACGGTCTTGATGGAACCCACCCGGGTAGAGTTGGGCGCGGCGGTGGGGGCCCGGCATCTGCCTACAATCCTGGGGGGCGGGAACCTGGAGGGCGGCGCGGATTTCTTTTTTGACTGTGTGGGCAGCAGCAGTTCCCTGCAGGAGGGCCTGTTGGCGCTCAAGGGCCGGGGCACTTACGTGCTGGTGGGCACCGCGGGGACCATGGACAAAGTGGACCTCTCCAGCCTCTGGTTCCGGGAACTCAAAATCACCGGCTCCTCCATGTTCGCTTACGGCCAATTTCAGGGGCGGAAGGTCCGCACCTACGAACTGGCCGTGGAACTGCTGGCCCGGGGGGATTATCCCCGGGAGGGGCTTCTCTCCCATATTTACCCCTTGCGGGAATACCGCCAGGCCTTCCAGGTGGCCTTCAACAAGCGACGTTTTGAGAGCGTTAAGGTGGCCATAGATTTGCGGGGTTAAAAACATTAACCACAAAGACACAAAGACACAAAGAGACACAAAGCAAATGAAATTTCCTTTGACGCTTTAGCGTCAAAGGAAAATTATTTTTTCTTTGTGATTCTCTGTGTCTTTGTGTCTTTGTGGTAAAAAATAAAAATGAAACTGGTTATCAGCATCGACGTGGAAGAAGAGGGGCTATTTTCCGGGGAATATGCCCGCACTCCCTCGGGAGTTACCAACGTTGCCCAACTTAAGCGCCTGGAGTTCATCCCCCGGGAGTTCGGCTTCCCCCTGACCCTGCTGGTAACCTACCACGCGGCCCGGGACCCCGAGGCCCGGGAGGTCCTGAGATATTGGCGGGACCGCTACGGTACGGAGATCGGCGCGCACCTCCACCCCTGGAACACTCCTCCTTTTGCAGACCTTTCCGAGCCCGAGCCGGTGCGTTCGGAAAAGATTCCCCTGCCGGTTCTGAAAGAAAAACTGGCCAACCTGGTGTCTGCTATTCAAGAGGGATTGGGGGTCACGCCCCGGTCCTTCCGCATGGGCCGGTTCGACTGGGGGCCGAAGCTCCTGTCCCTGCTGCCGGAGATGGGGTTTCAGGTGGACAGCAGCATGGTGCCGTTGACCCAAAAAGTGGGAGGGCCTGATTATTTCCTGGCCTCGGCCGATCCTTTTCGCCTCCTGGTTCCGGGCGCGGCCGGAGCGACTCTGGTGGAGGTCCCCCTGACCATGATACCGGTATGTCCGGCCGCGGCCCGCTTGGTTTATCGCCTGTCCGCGGCCTTGCCCGAGGCCCGGGGGGAACGCCTCCGGGAGTGGTTCCATTATGTGCTGGCCGCGGGCATTCACCCCGTGTGGTTTCCTCTCCCCTCCATGCGCCTGGCCGTGCGGCTGCACCGGGGCCGGGGGGGGCGGGTGCTCAATATGTTTCTACATTCAACGGAACTAGCGGCTGGAGGCAACCCCCAAATCCCCACGGAGGCCGCGGTGGAGAGGCTGGTGCAGAAAATCCGCTCCTTCCTGACCTGGCTTAAGAAAACCGGACCGGTGCAGGGGGTCACCTTGTCAGAGCTGTTAGAAATGGGAGGGCTTGCA
>JACQYN010000076.1 GCA_016208235.1 Deltaproteobacteria bacterium | reverse complement strand
GTGGTGGTCAGCGATAAGATGGACAAGACCGTGGTGGTGGAAGTGAAGCGTCTGGTTCCCCATCCCCTTTATCATAAGATCGTGCGCCGGCGGGTGAAGATCAAGGCCCACGACGCGGCCAACGCCTGCCAGGTAGGGGATAAGGTGCTCATCGAAGAGACCCGCCCCTTGAGCAGGGATAAGAACTGGCGCATCAAGCAGGTCCTGGAAAAGGCCCAGTAATACTGGGAGCGCCTGAGGAAGATAACCATGATCCAGGTTCATACCAATTTGACGGTGGCGGACAATTCCGGAGCCAAGCGGGTCTTCTGCATCCGGGTCCTGGGCGGCACCAGACGGCGCTACGCCCGGGTGGGGGATATCATCGTGGTCTCCGTGAAAGAGGCCTTGCCCCATTCCAAGGTGAAAAAGGGAGACGTGATGCGGGCGGTGGTGGTGCGCACGGTGAAAGAGACCCCCCGGCCCGACGGCTCCTATATCAAATTCGACGACAACTCGGCAGTGCTGATTAATCCCCAGGGCGACCCCATCGGCACCCGCATCTTCGGCCCGGTGGCCCGGGAACTGCGGGCCAAGAGGTTTATGAAGATCATCTCCCTGGCCCCGGAGGTGCTGTAATGGCCAGGGTCGCGAAACCGAAACCCGAACCCGTGCGCATCCGCCTGAAGAAGAACGACCTGGTGGAAGTGATCAGCGGCAAGGAAGAGGGCAAGACCGGCAAGGTCCTGAAAGTCCTCCGGGAAAAGAACCAGGTGCTGGTGGAAAAAGTGAACATGATCAAGCGCCATACCCGGCCCAGCCCCACCAGCGGGCAGGGGGGGATCGTGGAGAAAGAGGCGCCCCTGGTGGTTTCCAAGGTGATGCTCATCTGCCCCAAATGCGCCACCGCCACTCGTTTCCGCCTCACCGTGACCGCGGAAGGGAAAAAAGCCCGGGTCTGCCGGAAGTGCAAGGAACTGATAGATGGCTGAACAGGAAAAACCCAAAAAAGAGAAAGCCAAGCCTAAACCCAAGGGCAAGGGCAAGGCCGAGGTTGAAGCCAAGCCCGAAGCCGAGGCTAAGGCCAAGGGTGCGGCCAAGGCGGCCAAGGCCGAAAAGATCGAGGCCCGCCTCCGGGAATTTTACCGGCAGGAATGCGTGCCCAAGATGATGCAGGAGTTCCGTTACCGCAGCCCCATGCAGGTGCCCCGGCTGGAAAAGATCGTCATCAACATGGGCCTGGGGGAAGCGATCCAGAACATCAAACTGTTGGAGTCCGCCGCCCAGGAACTGTCCGCCATCACCGGCCAGAAAGCGGTGGTGACCCGGGCCCGGCGCTCCATCGCCGCGTTCAAGCTCCGGGAAGGCATGCCCATCGGCTGCATGGTGACTCTACGCCGGGACCGCATGTACCACTTCTTCGACAAACTGGTGAACGTGGTGCTGGCCCGAGTGCGGGATTTCCGGGGGGTGTCGGACCGGGCCTTTGACGGCCGGGGGAATTACACCCTGGGCATCAAAGAGCAGATTATTTTTCCGGAGATCGACTACGACAAGATCGACAAAGTCAAGGGCATGAACATCACCATCGTTACCACCGCCCCCACCGACGAAGAGGGGAAGTACTTGTTGAAATTAATGGGTTTACCTTTCCGGAGATAGAAGGATGGCCAAGAAATCATTAATCGCCAAGGCGAAGCGCACCCCTAAGTTTCCGGTGCAGAAATATAATCGTTGTCCGGTATGCGGTCGGCCCCGGGCCTTTTTGCGGCGGTTCGGTATCTGCCGCATCTGCTTCCGCAACATGGCCCTGAGGGGGGAAATCCCCGGGGTGATCAAATCCAGTTGGTAGAACCGAGGGATTAAGATGAGCATGACCGACCCCATCGCCGATATGTTGACCCGGATTCGCAATGCCGGACACGCCCGGTTCGACAAGGTGGACATTCCAGCCTCCCGCATGAAGATCAGCTTGGCCCGCATCTTCAAAGACGAGGGCTTTATCAAGAATTACAAGGTGATCAAAGACAATCGCCAGGGCATCCTCAGGGTGTACCTCAAATATAGCGAGCATCAACAACCGCTCATTCAGGGGGTAAAAAGGGTCAGCAAGCCGGGACGGCGAGTCTATGCCGGCTCCGAGGAACTGCCCCGGGTGCAGGGCGGTTTAGGGGTGGCGGTGATCTCTACCTCCAAAGGCGTGTGCACCGACCGCCAGGCCCGGAAGCTCCAGGTGGGCGGCGAAGTGCTCTGCGAGATCTGGTAAGGGTTTAAGACTATGAGCCGCATCGGTAAGAAACCTATTCCTTTGCCCCAGGGGGTGAAGGTGCAAATGGCAGAAGGCAAGGTGATGGTCACCGGCCCCCAGGGGAAACTGGACCAGTTGATGCCCCCCCGGGTGGGCCTGGAGATCGGCAAGGCCGAAATCCTGGTCAAGCCCCAGGATGATTCCCGGCTGACCCGTTCCTATTGGGGCCTGGCCCGGACCCTGGTGGCCAACATGATCACCGGCGCCTCCCAGGGGTTCACCCGGGTGCTGGAACTCGCGGGGACCGGCTACAAGGTGGAGGCCAAGGGCCAAAGCCTGGTCTTCAGCGTGGGCTACTCCAAGCCGGTGGATTTCCCGTTGCCCAAAGGGATCACCGCCCAGGTGGAGAAGGCCAACCGCATCGAGCTTAAAGGGTTTGACAAAGAATTGTTGGGGCAAACCGTGGCCGTTATCCGCCGCATCAGGCCCCCTGACGCTTACAAAGGCAAGGGCATCAAGAACCTGGGCGAAGTGCTGCGGCGCAAAGTGGGCAAGGCCGGCGGGCGCTAAAGGAGACGATATGAACCGCAGAATGACCGCGCGCCTCAGCCGCAAACGGCGCATCCGCAGAAAGATCGGCGGCACCGGGGAGCGTCCCCGTTTGTCCGTGTTCCGGAGCGCCCGGCATATCTACGCCCAGATTGTTGACGACCTCCAGGGGCACACCCTGGTGGCCGCGTCCACTTTGAGCAAAGAGATCCGGGAGAAGCTGGCCGGCCTGAAGAAGAGCGAGACCGCCAAGGAAGTGGGCCGGCTGCTGGCGGCCAAGGCCCAGGAGAAAGGCATTTCCCAGGTGGTTTTTGATCGCAACGGCTTTCTCTATCACGGCCGGGTGAAGGCCGTGGCCGACAGTTGCCGGGAACACGGGTTGGTTTTTTAAGAAGCTGTCAGCTATCAGCTGTCAGCTATCAGCAAGAGATAAAAAACACTAAGGATTTTAGCTGAAAGCTGAAAGCTGAAAGCTGAAAGCTGACAGCTGATAGCTACACGGAGGTGAGCTTGTTCGAGCCCGAAGCACAGGAGCAGCAGTTAACCGATAAGGTGGTGAGCATCAACCGCGTCGCCAAGGTGGTCAAAGGCGGGCGGCGCTTCCGCTTCAGCGCCATAGTGGTGGTGGGTGACGGCCAGGGCAAGGTCGGCGCGGGCCTGGGTAAGGCTCACGAGGTGCCGGAGGCCATCCGCAAAGCGGTGGAAAAGGCCAAAAAGGACATGATCCAGATTCCCATCATCAACAACACCATTCCGTACACGGTGGTGGGGGAGTTCGGCTCCGGCAGGGTCTTGCTCAAACCGGCCGCGGACGGTACCGGGGTGATCGCCGGCGGACCCGTCAGGGCGGTGGTGGAAGTGGCGGGCATCAAGAACATTCTCACCAAGTGCCTGGGCTCCCACAATCCCCACAACGCGGTGAAGGCCACCATGGAGGCTCTGATGCAGCTGTCCAGCCCCGAAGAGGTGGCCACCCGGCGCAACCGCCCCCTGGCGGAAATAGTTGGATAGCAGTAAGCAGTGAGCGGTGAGCAGTAAGCAGTAAAACAAAAAACGTTTAACTGCTCACTGCTGACTGCTCACTGCTCACTATAAAAGGGATAGCCATGATTCTCGAAATAACCTTGATAAAAAGCCCCATCGGCCGTCTGCCGGCACACCGGCAGACGGTGAAGACCCTGGGCTTGACCCGGCTCAACAAGACCGTGCGCCACAAAGAGACCCCGGCCATCGCCGGCATGGTCCGCCAGGTGCGCCACTTGCTGGCGGTGCGGCAGGTCCCGGAAGGAGAAAGCTGAGATGCGACTGAGTGAGCTGCAACCCTCTCCGGGATCCAAACATAAGAAGAAACGGGTGGGACGCGGTCCCGGCTCCGGCTGGGGCAAGACCGCGGCCCGGGGCCACAAAGGTCAGAATTCCCGGGCCGGCGGGGGCACCAAACCCGGTTTTGAGGGCGGCCAGATGCCCCTCACCCGGCGCATGCCCAAGCGGGGCTTCAACAATATCTTCCGGAAACCCTGGAGCATCGTCAATGTCCGGGACTTGAACCGCTTCGCGGCAGACACGGTGGTGGACGACGAAATCCTGAGCCGGGCGGGGCTAATCAAGCCCCAATGCAAGCGGATCAAACTCCTGGGCCAGGGGGAAGTGAAGGTGTCCCTGGTGGTGAAGGTGCAGGCCGTAAGCGCCCAGGCCCGGGCCCGGGTGGAAGCCGCGGGTGGCCGGGTGGAGGTCCAGTAAGTGGCCGGATTCGCCAATATCGCCAAGATCCCGGAGCTGAAGAAGCGGATCCTGTTCACGCTCCTGATGCTGGCGATCTACCGCCTGGGGTGCCATATTCCCACCCCGGGCATCGACCCCGATGCCTTGATGGCCTTCTTTGCCCGGCAGCGGGGCACTATTTTCGGCCTGTTCGACATGTTTTCCGGGGGCGCGCTGGAACGCATGAGCGTCTTTGCCCTGGGCATCATGCCTTACATCAGCGCGGCCATTATTATCGAACTCCTGAAGGTGGTCGTTCCGGCCCTGGAGAGGCTTTATAAAGAAGGGGAGGCCGGCACCAAGAAGATCAAGCAGTATACCCGCTACGGCACTGTGCTGATTGCCATCGTTCAGGGTATTGGGATTAGCATCGGTCTGGAAGGCATGAGCGGCGAATCAGGCGGCATGGCGGTGGTGCTCAACCCGGGGTGGAGCTTTCGGCTGATGACGGTGCTCACCTTGACGACGGGCACCGCGTTCATCATGTGGCTGGGGGAAATGATCACCGAGCGGGGCATCGGCAACGGCATCTCTCTGATCATCTTCGCGGGGATCGTGGCCAGGCTGCCTTCCGCCATCATTAAAACCTTCGAGTTGATGAGCGCCGGGGAAATTATGCCCATCCTCATGCTGATCATCCTGGTGGCGATGGTCGCGGTGGTGGGGTTCAT
>JACQYN010000181.1 GCA_016208235.1 Deltaproteobacteria bacterium | reverse complement strand
GAGGGTAGGGTGAGGGGGGAGTGGTCAGCCGAAGACACCACCCCTCACCCCAGCCCTCTCCCCTCGAAGGGGAGAGGGGGTTTTTCTTTTGGAGGCTTAGCCTGTATCGGCGCCTTAAGGTCTTTTGGCTACATTTTTCATTCTTAGTCTGCCACCGCTCATGCAAAATCTCTACCGGCCGCTACTGCCCCTACCCCCCTTTAGAAAAGGAGGGCAAAAAAGTCACCTATTATGAGTAATTACCCTGTCTGTTCTTCATACTTTGGGTGGCTCACGGCTTCTCTTTAAGCGTGGTCCGCAATTGGCCGGCCAGTGCCAGCGCGGCCTCCAGCGACGAGGCGTCATGCGCGCCGGCAAAATTGCGGTCCTGGGTAAAGACGACTTCGTAGGAGTTGTCCAGGACGAGGACCGAGATGCCCCCGGCCGCGGCCGGGGCCTGGACCTTTTGGTAACCGTTGGCGGCCAGAAAATCCAGGTAACGCTTGGCCTCGGCCTGGGCCTGCTTCGGGGTGTCCCGGGCGGCGATAAAAGCCGTGGCTTTGCCGGCCTTCAGGCTGTATTCCCCGGTGAGCACGTTATTTAAACCCTCACAACTAAAGGAGTCGGCGGTGCAAATACGAACAGTGTCCCGGGCCAGGCCTTCCTGGGGAAAGAGCGCGGCCTGGTCCTTAGATTCGCCCTCGGCGGGAATTTTGGCCAGGAGCGCAGTGGCGTACGCCTCCAGGGATTTTTGCAACCGCTCCGAGGCCCGGTCGGCCACGATCTCCACGTAATAGCGCCCCTGGGCGAAGAAGAGGGCATTAGCCGTGGCATAGGCGCTGGCGGTGAGGGCGAGACTGGGGGAGCCCGGACGGCGCTGGCCGCTGAACACGGCAAAGGCATTAGGGGGTGAACCCATATCGTACAGAAAGACCTCCACGTGGGCCCCGCCGGCCGCGGCCAGGGCGAAGCTGCGGCAGGACATTTCCTTGAAGCCCGCTTGCAAATACAACTCCGCCTTGCCGTTGATCTTGTCGGAGAGGTTTTCCGGCCCGCAGCTCTGGGCGGGGGCCTGAGGGGTGAAACCGGAGACCTCGGGAAGGAGCGCGGCGGTGGCGCTTGGGGCCTGCCCGGATGCGCCCTGGGTCCAGCCCTGGAGGAGTGGGGCGCTCTGGGCCACGACCACCGCGGGGTTGAAACGTGTTTGCTGGATTAGAAGCCAGACGAGGGTCAAGCCTAGCAAGGCCAAAATGCCATAGCCGATCAGCTTCTGGGTGGGACCTACCTTTGCCTTAACCCGGGCCATAGATCTTCTGACGCCGCCAGCCTATTTGGAGATCTTTTTCTGCTGGTTTAGATCATAGATGGGAGCAAATTGTAAATCCACCCGCAGGTATTCTTCCGGGGATTTGGTCAGGATATCGCCGTCTTTCTGGACATAACGCAGTTCGCCGCCGACCCCGCAGCCTTCCTTGCAAGCCTGTTCCAGTTTGGCTTTGGCCGCGCCGAACTGCGGGTCCGTTTTGCTTTTGTGGAATTGCCGCCGCCACTCGATCCATTGCTGGGGGGTCAGGCTGCTTTGGTCCACAAAGACATAGTAGACCACCTTATCCGGGCAGTCCTCTTCCAGGTAAAGAGTGTATTCGGCCGCTCCCGGGCTGCCCGGCGAAACCGGCCGATTTTTGGGGCCCTCCTCGATGAGCCAGGCCGTGGGGCATTTCCGGGACGCGGCAAAGGCTTTCACGGTCCCGAAAATGAAGGCAGGATTCATCTCCTCGGCCACGAAATTACCGGCCAGGAACTTCTCCGGCGGGGTGAACGCGGTCAGTCCATTGGCTTGCCGTAGGGCCGCGGCCTTTTGGCTTGCGGCCAGGGCCCCGGAGCCGTGGCCCGCCAGGAGCAAAAACCCCAAGAGTATCGGCCATAGACGCATTATAGCCCCTCCTTTTTCCAGATCCACGGCGGCCGAAAAAATTTTAAACCCGCGTTAGGCGCTTTTGGCAGCCCCCGGGCGGCCTGCTATGAAAGTGATAAAGGCCATCAAATAATGATGGTCGTAGGTCTTGCTCTCTTCCCATTGCTGACGCATGGTCCACAACGCCTCTTTGGGAGAGATGGGCGGGCGCCAGGGGCGTTCAGAGGTATATTCTTCATAACTGTCAATAATGCGCATGATGCGGGCCCAGGTGGGGATGGCGCTCAGCTTCAAGCCCTCCGGGTACCCGGAGCCATCGCCGTTTTCATGGTGCCGGAGCACCATCTGTAGAGCTTCCCAGGGAATGTGAGCAAAACTTTGCAGCATCCGGAACCCTTCCAGGGGATGCCGTTGAATCTTGATCATATCGTCTTCAGAGGGTTCTTTTTCCTGGGCCGATAATCCCCGGGGCAGGCGGGCATAGCCGATATCATGGATCAAGGCCCCCAGACCGAAGTTCCGGGCCTTATCCGGGCTCCATCCCAAATAATTCGCAAAAGCCAGACCCAGGAGGCAACAATTAAGGGAATGGGTATAGACGCAAAGGTTTTGCTTCCTGATTTCCAGTAACAGCAAGGCATTACCGCCGACGTGCTTGACGCCCTCCAGTAAGCCATCCACCAGGGATAAGGCGAGGGTGATCTGTTTGCCGGTGCGGTTCTTCCCGGCAGTAAAAAAGCGCAGGACCCAAACCTGGGTCAAGTCGCAGACATGCTGGGCTTTCTCCACTTCGCTATGAGTTTCATCCTGTAAAAAGCCTTCCAGATGGCCCTGCAGGTATTCAAAGACCTGGTCCACATCCGCCAAAGAGAAATAGAGCCACGGGACATTCAATTTTTCCAGTTTCTCGAACCATTCTTCCTGAAAGATGTCTCCGGGGGCACAGCAGCGGGCAATCTTGGCCTCGGCGCTCCCCTTGGCCTTCATCTTCAAATAGAGGTCAAAGGGCACCGATTGCCCCACCTTGACAGACTCCAAAGGCAAAGGCGCATATTTTTCCGCCTCCTCGGACAGCACGGAGGCGATGACTTCACTGGACCGCATCTGTTTCTGAAAAAAATCGGCCATAAGATACATTCGGGATTATGCAGCAACCATGGCCACATCGGTATCTGAATGAACTGGAGCGCCCGAGAGGATTTGAACCCCCGACACACGGATTCGTAGTCCTCCTATGCAGGAGAGCAAGGCTAGCAAACCCGCATGGTTGACCAATCGGTATTCCAGGATTTAGTATAGTTTAGCATATTTTTTTGCAAAACCTACTCACCGACCTACTCACCTGGGAGGCCGGTTAAGAAATTTTTCTTAGGGTTTAGAATTTTGAATTAGTCAGGGTCCGGGAACCAAATTCGCGGGCCCGAGCATGGTTCAAAATTCGAAATTGGCTTCGCAATCTCAGAATCAAAAGCAGATTAACCCTTAATGGAATCTGGCCCTCCAACGCCAAAGCCTTTCAAACCGGGCCGGATTTGCTTCCGTGTCGCTTGGGTTTCTTTCTTAGCAAGTTCTTTTTGGCTACCAAGGGGCTTATAATCTGCTGATACAACTCGAAGAGGAAGGCCAACCTATCGCTATCGCCAGAGAATTTCCGCCGGGCATAAGCCGCATCCACCGAACCATCCAACTTGTCGGAGGTCTCAGAGACCAGACAGGCCCGGCCTTCGGTTCTAAAACCCATCCTTCAGTTTCTCCAAGCTGCCCATTGAGAAAGAGGTATAATTAGGATTGACACCTTTTCCGGAATATATGAATTTCCAGGAGAGACTGTATTGCTCCTTTCCAAAGTCTATTTTTATTCCCATTACCCGGGGCGGTTTAGGAATTGTGCATCCAAAGATGGGGTTCACCCTGCGTTGAAGGGTTCGTAATGGAACGTGAACTGGCCCGATTGTTTGCCCTTTGGCATCCTCGTTACCGGTTTCTGATCGGCCAACTTTTGCTGGCTGGGACCCTGGCCGCCGGGCTGGTGTATGTCCAGAACACCCTCCTTACTAATTTGACCCTCTCCCTGGTCGCACCGGAACCTGCAGCCGCGGGGCCCGCCCTTCTTGCTTCTTCAGGGCAGGTGGCCCCGGTCTTGAGCCACTTTTCCGGGGCTCTGAATCTCAGCCTGCCGTTATTTATCCTGCTCCTGTTCATTCTAGGAAATCTGCTGGCGGCCGGGTTTGAGTATTGGAAGATTAGAGTGATCGGGGTCTTGCGCATCAAGACCCGAAACGATCTCGAAATAGAGGTCTTGACGCATCTGCTGGGGAAGGAAGATTTCTTTTTCGCCCGCCATCCACCCGCGGAGACGGTCAACCGGATAACGGTGGATCTGAACCGGGTTTGCGAACTCAGATGCCTTATGATGCGGGTCTGGTGGAGCGCGGTCCTGATCTTGAGCTATTTTGTGTTCTTTTTGTTGAAGGACTGGCGCCTGGGTCTGGCGGTCATCGGCTCCTGCGCCGCCTCGGCCGTCTGGACCTACCGCCTGACCAGGCGCATCAAACATTTGGACCGGATCTACCTCCACCAGGATGACCACGTGAAGTCGCAATTCGAGGATTTCCTACGCGCGGCCCCCGAGGTCCAAGTCGGCCACCTTTACGAAAGAGTCCGCCAGGGTTTTCAGTCCACCCAGGATGAGAGAACCGGGACATATATGCGGTTCTTGAATCTCTCGGGAATCCTGCGCGCGGGTGATGCGCTGTCACCCCTGGTGGCCATTGCCTGCACCATTTTAGTGGTGATCTACATGAAGCATTCCGGGCAGGGGAGCCTGGCCCTGGCGCTGCTGCCGGTCATGATCATGTCCTTACCCGCGCTTTTCCATAACGCCTCTGATCTCATCTTTCTCAACGTCGACATGCAGTTGGCTTATACCAGCAAGGAGCGGCTGCTGGAGTATGAGACCCATGACCGGCCGCAAGCGGACGCGGGACCGGCAACTTCATCCATGGCCACGGGCATAGAAAGCCCGGCGCCGGACGCCCACCTTTCCCTGGCGGACCGATCCAGACCGGCAGCGCCCCTGCGGCTGCACCGGCTGACCTACCTCTATCACAGCCCCAACCGCAGCCAGCAGGGCGGGGTGGCGGAAATCGAAGCCGAGTTTGCTTCAGGGCGCTGGATTGCCATTGTGGGCCGGGCGGGCTCGGGCAAGACCACCCTGCTCAATATTTTGCTGGGCCGCTTGCAACCCCAGGAGGGGAGAATCTTCTACGGGGAGGAACCGCTCGTCTATCCCTGGGATCGGCGTTATTCTGCGGTTTTTTCCCTAATGCCCCAGTCCCTGGCTCTCTTGAACACCACCATACGCGAAAATCTCCTCTTTGACGCAGTTGCTGACGGGGCGCCGGATTCACCCCCGCGTCACTTGACCGAGGCTGACCTCGAGGTGCTGGAAGCCGCGGGTCTGGGCCATCTTTGCCGGCTCAAAGCCCTGGACATGCTTCCCCAAAGTCCCCCGGATTACTCGTTTTTGCAGGCCGACATCGCCGGGATTAGACGCCGGGCCCGGGCTCATTTCGCCAAGGCCGGCGGCGCCGCGGTGTTACCCTATGAGGAAGGCTTTCTCGATCCTAACCACTGGGTTTTGGAGATCATGCTCAGGGGCAAGTGCGATCGCCGGCAGGCGGTTCGCACCCTGATGTGCGAGGGGGATTGCCGCAGCCTCAGGCCGCTTTCTCAGACCGGGCTGGGTGCCGAGTTGACGGATTTGGGGAGATGGCTGCTGCTCCAAACCCGGGACTTGCTGGCATTACCCAACTTTCACTACTATGCAAAGAAGGCCAGGGTTTCCATTGAGGAAGCGGTATGGAAATTGAGAGCCGCTTTAGCCGAGTCAGCAGAACGCGAGGGAATGCCTCAAAAAATGCAACTGGCCTTGTGCGCCGTGGCTCTGACCTGCTCCCCGGCGGAGTTCCCGGATAATCATTTCCTGGAGAAGTGGAAAGATTCCAATATTCAGAAACGTTTTGCCCCGGAAGTCACCCTCCTGAAGGACATTATCGGTGATTTCTGGCAGCCTTTTATTCTGGAAGAAATAAACTCTTACCTGAGCTGGCGGGAAAATCTCGCTTTCGGGGTCGCGGATCGATTGCCCGAGCAGGTTATTCTCGATTTTTGGGAGCAGGAAGGTTTGAACCGCATCTTCACCCGGCTGGGGCTGGAGTTCAACATTGGCCGTCTGGGAGGCAACCTCTCGGGAGGCCAGGGCCAGTTGCTGGCGCTCTGCCGGGCCCTGTTGCGCCGGACGCCGGTGTTGATTTTAGACGAGCCCACGTCTCACCTGGATCCCATCAGCAGCGCCCGGGTGGCCAAGCTGCTCCATACCTGGAAAACCCGCCGGATTATCATTACTGTGAGCCATGATCCGGACTTCGTCTCCAAAGCCGACGAAATCTTCCTGATGGATGGCGGACGGATTATTGCCAGCGGCACTTTCGAACAAATACTCGGAAGTTCAGAACTTTTCCGCAGGGCCTTGTGGGAGACCTGAGTCCATGGACACAGTCTCCTTCAGCCCAGCCGGATGTAGTCATTCCTGCTCCCTGGGGTCAGCACCAAAACAATTTAGGGTGATGACATCAAAATATATATATTTTTCCCAACGGTGCTAGCATATTGCCAGATGATGATATCAAAATATATTGACACATTATTTCTGAGGGTCTAGCATATTGATAGCTGGAAAAAATCTTATGAGGAGGCAATATGGAGCTTATTTTCGTTTTACCGCCTTTTCTGGCCAAGGAAGCTGTTGTCGCCGAAGCTGATGACGTGGACAGCGAAGGTTATACGTCAAGAATTTACAATTGCTGCCAGTAAGAGGAGCATAAGTCCGGGCGGCGTGGGCGAGCCTGGCTTCCCGGGCAGCCACCTGCGCCGTCGGGACCTCGACCTGCCGCGCACCTGCACCTGCGTAACCGGGCGCGGAGCGCGGCAGACCTTGCCATCCTTCCCGCCAAGGCCGAGGGGGCCTTCAGAGCTTTATCTTGAAAGCCGCTGCCAACGTCGAAGATCCCCAAAATTCTGACGATCTGCACCCACCGCGCCTTTACCGACAATGCTATCCGGCCTCAGATTTATGCCCGCGCAGACCAAAACCCCCACACTGATTACCGCCAAACCGGTCATCTGGGGAACGTCGGAGGGAGTGGCTAATGGCGTCTGAGATTTTGGAGCTATCTGGCGATCAACTTAAAAAGATCGCGGCAAACGCGAGATCCCTTTGGGAGGAGAATGGACAGAAGACTCCCCCCACTTGCTCCCCCTCTTCCGCAGAGCGAACAGATTCCCGACTGCAGGAATGGCTGGAAGCCGCAGCCACAGGCGACCGGAAACTTTTTGAGAAGCGCCTATCTTTTGATGGCTTGGATTTGCACACCGCGCGTGCGCTTTTGGGAACTGTTGCTGTGCCGCCCGCCATAGAGTTGCCGCCCTGGACCGGGGTCTTGAACGAAGTTCTTCGGAAGATGCCCGCGTTGCGGCCGGTCGTTCTGGAACCGAAACTCAGCGGTATATATAAATTCTTAAACCAGGACGCGCCCATTGCCTTTGAGGAGCTACTCTTGCCGTTCCTGGAGGTGGCCCGGGAAAAACTCCACGCCGCCACCTCCGGCAAATACCACTCCCTGGCGGAGAAGGCCCGGGCCCACCTGGAACGCGCCCTTTTGCAAAGGCTCGCGGGTATAAGTTCTCGAGTATTACTGGTGGAGTTCCGCACCTTCGTGGCCTGCCAGCAAATGTGGGGCGGGGGTAATCTTCCCTCGCGCCGGGGAAATGAGGCCCGGGAAGAATATCTGAATTTCGTCAAGGATACGTATGGTAAGGGCTGGGCGCCTCTTTTCCAGGAATATTGCGTGTTGGCCCGCTTGCTGGCCACCGCGCTGCTCCAATGGGTGGAAGCCACCGGCGAATTTCTGGAGCGGTTGGCCGGGGATCTCCCGGAAATTCATACTATCTTCCTCGGAGAAAAGGATGCCGGGAACATCGCCGCGGTCCAAACGGATCTTGCCGATCCCCACAACGGCGGGCGCACGGTCATATTGGTGGAGTTCGATTCCGGCGCTAAGGTCGTTTACAAGCCTAAAAGTCTTGATTTGGATATTCAATATTTCCGCTTTATCGACTGGCTGAATGGCCTGGAGCAAACCCTTCCTTTGCGTTGTTTGAAAATAATCAACCGCGGCAGTTATGGCTGGGTGGAATGCGTCGAGAACCTGGCTTGCCAAAGCGAAGAGGAGGCGCGGCGGTATTACCGGCGATCAGGTATGTTCCTCTGCCTGATTTATGCCCTCAACGGCATGGATTTCCATTTTGAAAACCTGGTGGCCTGCGGGGAACATCCGGTGCCCGTTGATTTGGAGACCATTTATCATCACGTCGCGGAGAATCCGGCTGCAGACCCGGAACTGACGGATGCGGTGGCCCAACGCCTCGGGGATTCGGTCCTGCGCACGCATCTGCTGCCAAATCCCGTGAAATTGCACGGCCGGTATTTCGACATTTCCGGGCTCACGCGCTCAGCCGAGGAGGAGGACGACTTCGAGCTGCTTACCTGGAAAAATGTGAACACCGACGCCATGGACTACAGTTACCAGAAGATCAAACCCCAGTTTGCCGCTAACCTGCCCAAGCTCAAGGGGAAATACTTGTCCCCCGACAACTACCTCGATGAAATTGTGGAGGGCTTCCGGCAAATGTATCGGTTATTGCTCGATCATCAGGAAGTGCTTCTGGCTGCAGGCAGTCCCTTGCATCAGGTATTCTGCCAGGAAGCGCGTTTCATTTTTCGGGCGACGACGATCTATCTGTCCATCTTGAAAAATGCCATTAATCCCGATTATCTCCGGGATGGAGTCGATTTCACCATCCAATTGGAGGCCCTGGCGCGCTATTTTCTCAAGGCAAAGGGGAAAGAGAAGCCCAAACTCTGGCCCCTCATGCGGGAAGAAATAGAAGCCTTGTGGCAAATGGATGTCCCCAGGTTTGCCGCGCCCGGGGACCGGAATTCTTTGATATTGAAATCCGGGGAAGTGCTTTCCGATTGCTTTCAAGATTCTGCCTGGAACCTGGTGCAGAAAAAGATTCGCGGTTTTGGCGAAGAGGACCTCAAGTGGCAGGTCTCTCTAATCAAAGGTTCCATGGACGGCCGGGACGCCAAGAGGCTGACGAGTCATCTACCCGCTCAACAGCAGGACACTGATGACGATTCCGCGTCCTTTCTCAGCAAAAAAGAGTTGTTGGCCAACGCCGTGGCCGTGGCCCGGGAAATCGAAAAAGCCGCCATATATTCGGAAAAGCAGGAACCCAGTTGGCTGGTCCTGGAATATCTGCCGGGCGCGGACCAGTTTGCTCTGCGGTCGGTAAAATACGACCTGTATAATGGCCGCTGCGGCATCGCGTTATTCTTGGCCGCCCTGGAAAAGGCGTTGCCCGGCTCGGGCTACCGGCAGATGGCGTATGCCACTTTGGCGCTGGTGCGCCGTTGGCTGGAGCGGGCCGGAACCAAAGAGATCGAATCCCTGGGATTAGGAGGATTGGTCGGGATACCTTCCGTGGTTTATTCGCTGGCACGCATCGGCGCCTTTCTGGGCGACGCCGGTTTGCTGGCCGAAGCAAGACGCGCCGCTTCCTGGATAACGAAAAAACAGATCGACTCCGACGCGGCCCTGGACGTGATCGGCGGCTCCGCGGGCACGATCCTCTGTCTTTTGGCCTGCCATGAAGCCGCGGGCGGCGAGGAAATTCTCGATAAGGCCGTGGCTTGCGGCCGGCATTTATTGGCGACCCGGGAGGCGGATAAATCCGGTTTCCATACCTGGCCGACTCTGGGCAAAAAGCATCTAACCGGCTTCTCCCATGGCGCCGCCGGCATCGCCTATGCCCTCCTCAAACTGTATCAGAAAACCGGGGAACGGGAGTTTTATGAGGCTGCGGCAGACGGCGTTAATTTTGAGAGCCATGAATTTGCGCCGGAGGAGAACAACTGGCCGGACCACAGAGAGTTCAAGGAAAAAGGCAGGGGACCGTCGGGGCCCGTCTTTATGGTTGCTTGGTGCCATGGCGCCCCCGGCATCGGCCTGGCGAGACTCGGGGCCTTGAACCTCATGGATTCGCCAAACATCAGAAAGGATATTCAATCCGCTTTGATCACCACCAGCCGGGGGGGCGTGTTGCCCCGGGATCACATCTGCTGCGGCAACGCCGGGCTGGCGGAAACTCTTCTGATGGCGGGCCTCAAACTCGCGGACCCGGGATGGACGCAGGAAGCCTTGAGGATCATGTCCAAGCTTGTCTTGCGCGCCAAGCGCCGGGGCTCCATCGGGGTTACCTTCAGAAGCGGTTTTTTCAACCCCAGCCTGTTTCAAGGCGCGGCGGGAGTGGGCTATCAATTTCTGCGCCTGGCCTGCCCCGACATCATCCCTTCCGTCCTTTTGCTGGAATAAGTTGTCGCTTTTCCGGGACGGATTGGTCCATAATCTGGCAGAGAATGTGGTAGGAGGAATTTCCATGGAAGAGAAAGCAGAAATTTTGACCGGGGAAGAATTAAAAGAAGCCGTAAAAAGCATATTCAAACGGTCGCAAACAGACCTGGAATTCCGTAAACTCTGCCTCAGCAATCCCGCCGCAGCAGTCCGAAAAATCACCGGTAAATCTCTCCCGGAAGGTGTTAAACTTCAATTTTTGGATCCAGACCAGAAACCACTGAAAGCGGAACGCGAGTAAGCCCACGGGAGACTATACTGCTGATTCATAACATCGAAAAGATCATGAATTATGGCTTTGCTTAGACGAGAGCAGGACGGTGGAGGACTCCTAAAGAAAAAATCAACGCCCCAGGATAAAAATCACATTAGATAAAAACCCCTAATCCGAAAAACCCATCTAAACAAGAATAGCCTTCCTGGAAATTGCTTTTTCGACAGTTTCAGTAGTGAGCAATCCTTCATCTTCCTCTTGCTAAAGAAACTTGCTGGTCATCTTCTCTGCCTTTTTCATTTCCACGGAGAGCGCCGCTGCCAGTGCTGCGGTACAGCCATCCGCTGCAGCGGTAATGATTTGCTTGGCGTACTTCTGTCTCAGGTCGCCGACGGCATAGATTCCGGGAAGATTCGTCTCGCATTTTTCATCGGTTATCACATAACCATCGGCGTCCATTTTTATGCCCTGGGGTACAAGCTGGTTGTTGGGAAGGAAGCCGATGAAGATGAAGACCCCGTCGGCCCCCAACTCTTGAGAGCTTCCCGACTCCGTATCCTTTAAGACAACCCCACGCACTCCCTCGTCATTGGCAAGAATGCCGGTGACCACCGTATTCCACAGGACTTCGATGAGAGGTTCTGCAGTGACGCGTTGTTGCAGAATCCGGCTGCCCCGAAAGGCATCCCGGCGATGGACCAGGAAAACCCGCCGGGCTATCTTGGCAAGATAGAGGGCTTCCTCCAGGGCAGTATCGCCGCCTCCCACCACCACCACGGTTTTCTCCCGGAAAAAGAAGCCGTCACAGGTAGCGCAGTAAGAGACCCCCCGGCCATAATATTCCATCTCACCCGGGACATTCAGTTTGCGGGGGCTGCCGCCGGTGGCCAATATTACTGCATGAGAGTTCAAGAGGTCGCCATTGGCCAGTCGTACCGTGTGAAAGTCCAGCCCCGGCTCCACCGCGGCCACTTCCTGCTGGATGAATTCCAACCCATATGATTTGGCATGTTGGAGGAATTTCTGGGACAGATCGAAACCGCTGATGCTTTCGAGGCCGGGGTAGTTTTCCACCCCTTCGGTAATATTTACCTGGCCGCCGGGTAGACCTTTCTCTACCAGGCCAGTCTTGAGGGCTGCTCTCCGGGCGTAAATCCCCGCAGTGAGGCCGCCGGGGCCGCCGCCCACGATAATCAGATCATAAATTTCAGTCTGGGACATAGGGGTCTTCTCCAATGAGGTTTCAGGAACGATAACCTTCCAAGACTTGCGCCCTTCCACCCTCAGGGCTCAGGATAGCCGCTCTTGGACGGTACGGACACGGAATAAGTAAACAGATCGGCGCGATACAGGGAGAGACCAGTGATCACTGGACGCCGGGGGGCGGCAAAAATGACCAACTTCCTGGCCAGCAGGGGGGCTCCGGGCTTTAAATTCAGCAGGGCCGCCTCCTTGCGCGACGCCGCTTTGGCGGTAATTTCATAATCAGCCTTCTCTATGATCATTTTCCCTTTGCGGGCCAAAGTGAGGAAAATAGACTCCTCCTGGACATCTTTAGGACTGACGATGTCGGCCATTTCCGCAGGGAGGTAGCGGTCATCCAGGGCTACCGGCATCCCGTCCGCAAATCTCCGTCGCTGGATATAAAGCACCGGTGCGTTTGCCGACAGGCCCAGGCGGGTCGCCCATTCCAGGGGAGCCGAAACGATCTTGAAAGCCGAAACTACCACGTCGATTTTCTTTCCCTGGAGCGACCATTCCTCCACAAAGCGCTCTATCTCCTGCAATTGCCCGCTGACGTGGGGAGGTTTAATGAAGGTCCCTACCCCTCTTATCCGGTACAGCAGGCCCTCGGCGACCAGTTCTTGAACAGCCTGGCGCACTGTCATCCGGCTGACCCCAAACATTTCAGTAAGGGTTTCCTCAGGGTATAGCTTGTGAGGCCCTTTCTCAGCGGGCTGTCCGGCCATCTCCTGGATGAGGGTCAGTAACTGTTCCTTTATTTGGCTGTAAAGGGGAAGTGGCGACTTCCGGTCAAGACTCTTAAGCACCAGAATCCTCCTCATCTCACGGGAAGCGTCCCAGGGGCTGGGTAGAAGGCCCCCACCCGGGTCCCCTGGAAAACGCCCCCATTGATTAAAGAAGATTTTACCGCGATTCCGGCGCTCTGTCTGCAACTATTACTGGCGGAGCTTTTCCATCGCCGCGGTAATAGCCTCCTTGTTGAGGACAAACTCCATCATCCCTACCTGCTGCTGGTAGGTTTCCGGATCCACCAACTCCTTGATGCGGTCTTCCAGGATGTGATACACAGGGAGTCCCAACGGGACTCCGGCCAAAGGACCTGCGAAGGTGGGGTCGCCTTTGGTGACGGTTTCAGCATAGATTTCAGCGCCTTCCGCATCGGGAGAGCCCAAAACCACCACCAGGTTTTCCGTGCCGTTGTCGTCAACGGCTTTCTTGATCGTCCCCTGATCTTCCAGATCCATGGCCCCCGCCGCAGTTCAGACAAAGCACTGCGTCAACGCCAGGACCGGTTGAGCTCCTGCGGTCCGGATGCACTCGGCAATGGCCGGCGCTGGCACTCCATCCCGCTCACCGATACATATGACTTTTTTCCCTTGTAGCATGTGACGAAACCTCCTCGACTTCACTTCCGTGATTGATAAGTCTCGGGCCGCCTTACAGATGGCCCTCCACAAATTTGCCCAACTCTTCCTGATTCACCTCTTTTCCCGACAACCGGCCTACTTCCCGGCCGTCCCGATACAGCAGGAAGGTGGGCAAGCCCATCACCTTCAGATCGATACACAGCCGCCGGTTTTTGCTGGCGTCCACCTTGACCACCTTCAGCCTTGTCTCATATTTACCCGCCAGTTCCTCCACATAGGGCATCAGGGCCAGGCAGGGGACGCAGGCCGGCCCCCAAAAATCTACCAGCACCATCCCCGGCGAGGATTCCACTTCCGCACCAAAGGTCTCTTTTGTGACATCCAGAGCCATATCTTTACCCGCCATTTCTTTCTAAAATGAATGACATCCCGTCGGACAGTTTGGTCATCTTGGCCAAAAAGAGGCTGCCCTTGCCCAGAAACATGGCGTTGCGCAAATCTCCCTTGAGCATCCGGTTTCGGGCGTGACCCAGGAACGGCAGGGCCGAGGGGATATGCCCCTGGGTGGGGGAAAAGCCCGGCATGCCGTGGGTGTGCACGAAGTGATCCAGGTCGCCGGGAGTCAGCAACTTATGCATAACGGCCAGTCCGCCAATCATGCGGTAGTTCCCCCGGGGCGTGTTGCCGCTGCCGGCCGGCTCGGTTATTTCCGGGTTATGCATCTCAGTGGCGTACTTTTCAATATCCGTAATCTTCAGGCCAACCCGATCCAACGGCTTAAAAACCAAGGATTCCATGATGGCCTGCTGCGAGGAAGACGCCGCCACTTCATGCTTGCCCACCACGTCGAGCCTGATCCTGGGATTGAGCCCGTCATCCTGGCCCACCACCACGGCAAATGCCCCCAGCACGTCCTCCATGATGGGGATGGATTTGGCCAGGTGACCTCGCATCTTCATGCCGAGCTTGGCCAGGGCGCCGCCGCCCACCACTGCCACCTCTTTGAACACCCCGGCCTGAACCAAGCTGGCCGCCAATACCATGGTGTGCACCGGGGCGCAGCAAAAGGCTTTGATATCGGCGCCGCTGCAGTTAACGCACCCGGCTTTTTCCGCCATAGCCTTGGCTAGGTTGCCGGCACCCCGTTGGTAGCGGTCGCCCACGCCCTCTTCCCCGCAATTCATAACGTAATCAATGGCCGCGGGGCCGGGCCCAAAAGAAGTGAGCAGGTGGCGCAGGGCCAGGACTCCCGAGGCCTTGCAGGCCAGGTTTTCCATGAGGATCGCGGCGTTCAGGTTTTCATCCTCATCGTGGCCATTAAGAAAGCAGCCCACCAGCTCGGCGTTCTCATAAATAGGGAGAGCGCCGCCGGCAATTTCCTTCTGCAGCTGCTGTAAAGGGACTCCCGTACCCAACCGCTCCAGGTCCTCATCCTTGAACAGGGGGTGATTCTCCAGGGCCGGCCTGACCTTAGCGCTAAAGTTTTCATCCAACTGGACCAGGTCGAACTCATCCACCACTTTCATCAGGCCGTAGAACTCAGATTGAGGCATGATTTCGCCAAAAGGGCCGAACCGCTGCGCCCCTTCCAAAGGATGTTGAAACCAGGGCTGTTCAATTTCCCATAAAGATTCCGGACGTATGGCGCCGATAAAAGCCTGGTGCGCCGGGTACGCCACTGCGTCCTCATAGCTCCGCAAGTGGGATTTAATTTTCTCAAGTAAATCTGGTTCCTTGGGAATTTCCCGCACCGGTTTCGATCCGTAGCGGACCAGGTCCGGAGTATGTGCCAGCACATAGGAGACTCCCTTGACTACCGGATAACCCATTTGACCTACCTCCTTTGTAACGCCGGACAGTTCCCGTCAGGCGTTGAAAATCGTTTGCTTATCAACATGACATTGAAGAGCGGCCAGAGCCTGATCCACCAGTTTTCGCCGCACGGCTTTTTCCTGGTTGGGGCTCAGGTCGGGACTGCCCAGGGGGTAGGGTATGGCGGCAGCCGGCAAGATCCGGTTCGCGCCCACTGCTAAGGCAATAGACGTGATGGTACATATCTGCACCGTCGGGATTCCGGCCCGTTCCAGTTCTTTTGTGATCGTTGCCCCGCAACGAGTGCCTGTCCCTCAGGTGGAGGTCAGGATAACCGCCTGCACCCCGTCTGCAATCAAAACCAGGGCAATCTCCTGGCCAAATTTGCGGCCGTTTTCCAGGGTGGTGCCGTTGCCGGTGGTGGTGAAAAAGTACTTGTATAACCTGCCGATCTTGCCTTCGCGCTCGCAGTCCCGGAGCGCGTCCACTGGCAATACCCGATCGGGGTCTTCGTTGGCAAAGACATTGCTGTAGCCGCCATGGACGGACTGGAATTCCGCTCCCGACAGGTCTTCGATGCCCTCCAGGCTGTACTTGAGAAACTTGCTGGCTCGGGCCGACTCCAGTCGATCTGGGTTCCCTTTGGGGACGATACCGCCTTCGGTTACCAAGGCCACCGTGGCAGTACTGAGGTCGCTCACCGGGGACGCAGGGGAGACCCTCTCAAAGGAAGGCATGGGGAGCTCCGTGCGATAAGGTAACCCCTGCAATTTGGCCAGTAGCATATCCGCTGCCCGCGCCGCGCCGGTCTTCTCGGCCCAGGTGTTTTTGCGGATTCCCCGGGGCAGATAACCTTCGGCCTCGGGTGTGCCTAAGACCTCGCCCGCAGCCAATTTTAGACCCAGGACGGCCATGGCCGAAACGGCCTGGCGCATGCCTGCCGCAGAGGGACCGGTTTCCACGCAGAAGATGTCCTTCCGGTAGAGTTCTGCGCCGGGATTTTCCGGGTACATGCCGGTCACCGCGGGAACTCCCAGCTGCGACTGCACGGCCTGGCATACGGCCCCACAGGCCGGGCCATACCTCCCGGCGTTGAAAGCCGGACCGGCCACGACTAACTGAGGCTCAAAGGACCTGATGAGTTGAATCACTTCTTCGGTGGCTGGCTGGGGATGTTCGGCAAAGTAGTTATCCCCGCAGATCACTGTGGCCACCACCTGGGCTTTCGAGCCCAGCGCGGCTTGCAGGGCCATCCCCGGTCCCACCGGGTTGGCCACTGCCCGGGGAGCCACCCCGGCCTGGTCTTCCCCGCCGATCTGGCCGAAAAACTGATTAAGATAATGAACTACCCTGATCATCCGGGTACCTCCTCAATATCCCCTGATGGACAGATGGGTTGCCCCCAACTGGTTGGTGGCCGCATAGATGCGTCCCAGGGCGATGGTCAGCCCGGCGTCAGGCGGCCCTGCGACCCCGGCGATATCCTCGCCTCCCAAGACCTGTTCCACGGGGTCCAGACTTACCAACTCGTCGTTATTGCCGGTGGTGACCACCGCGTCGGCTTCGGGCACGGTATCCACCAGCGAAGGCAGGTCCCCGGCGGCTCCGGCAATCTCGTTGGCCATGATGACGGTTTTAATGCCAAGTTGTTCACATTCCCGGCAGGTAAGCATCAGGTCGGTGTCCGCGTGACCGCCGCCCTCTTGAGTGATGACCGCTCCCTGCGCGCCCAGTTGCCAGGCCAGCTTGGCGGCAAATTTCGCCGAGCGTTCCTTTTCCCGCAGGGTGCTGTGCTCATTGGCGATCACCACTCCCGCAAAGATCAGGTCCCGGCCGTGCCGTCGGGCCAATTCCAGGACCACCGGGTTGTGCAGATGGAGATACGTGGGATTCTTCTGGCAGGCGATGATGTAGTTGCTGCTGACGATGGCTCCATCCAGCACCTCATTGGGGTGGAGGATGGTGGGCAGGAGTTCCCGGGCGTGTTCGCCATACACGAAAGTTTCCCGCAACAACCCCTGGGACTGCAGGTGATAGATGTACACGACCCTGGGCAGATTGTGAGCTTGATTTTCCAACGCACCCAGGTCAAACACCTCAACGTGGTCGGGAACCATGGGGCGGGTGGGTCCGGCCAGGTATACCGCCGCTTCCAGCGCCGCCTTCCGGGTAGCCCGGTCAAACTCCACGTCCGTGGTGGCGGGATGAGGGGTGCAGAGCAGCACCACGTTGATGGTGCGGGAGAAGATGCTGTAGTCCGCCCCCGGCCCTGCCATGTCCACCACTCCTTCCTGAATACCCTGCCTCTTTCCGGTCTGGAGTACGGCTACCCCATCCAGCACGTTAGTCTGCCCCCGCCCGGCGATCTCCACCGGCCCCAGGGCTCCGGGAAAGGGCGTGGCGTCCCCGGAGAGCTTGAGGCGCGGCTGGACGGCGTCCATGACATGCACAATCCTGACCGCTTCCCCGGGCCGGGCCAGTTTCACCTCCACCCCGGCAAAAGAGTGGTCCCGGTTCAGGAATTCCACCAATTCCTGTTTGTTGATAACCAGGGTCCCCTGTTCAATCCCGGTGACCTCTCCGAAACGGGCATCCTTTATCGTGAATTTGCGTAACTCCAGCTTCATAAAAGGAAACTCCTCTCCCTGCATGACCATCTCCCGATACCTTAATGATCCGGTTACACCACTCCCATCCAATGCCAATAGGTGGCGCTAAAGATGACCATCAAAAGAATTGCGATAATCACCAAAGGAATACCCACCTTCATCATCTCGTCGGAACTAAAGGTGTCGGTGGAGTAAGCCACCATGGACATGGGGGTGTTCACCGGAATGATCACGGAAAATTGAATGGTGTAGTAGAAGATGAGAGTCATGCCCCAGACGCTGAGGCCGGGAATGTTGAGGCTCTGAGCAAAACCGATAGCCGTGGGCACTAGGGCGGCTACCGCTGCGCTTCGGGCGGAAAAGGCCAGGGCAAAGATGGAGAAGAACAGGCCACCGGCTCCGATCATCAGCAGGAAGGGCCATTGGTCCACTCCCAGAGCGATGATGGTGTTCTTGGCGACCCAGGCCGCCGCCCCGCTCTTCAAAAGCCAGATTCCCAGGGAAATGGCGGCGCCGAAAAGCATCAGCGTTCCCCAGTTCACCTTACCCGCCAACTGTTTCCAAGTGGCCACCCTGAAACCCGGGAAAAATATAGCCACCACTGCCAGAACCGCTACGGTGCTAGGGGTTAAGGGGTGCAACACCTTCCCGGTGGCCCACAATAAGATGGTAGCCAGCATGATGATCAAAAGCTTAACTTCTCTGGTAGTAATAGGCCCCAATTTGGCGCTATGCTCATGAACGACGGCCACCCCGCCATCCAACTCATCCTTGCCCACCGGGAAAAAATAGAGAACCATGAAATAGAGTACCGCCCCCATCGTAAGGGCAAAGGGCATGCCATAGATGGCCCACTGGAGCCAGGTGATATCGTGTTTGGTAGCCTGGGAAATGTACATAGCGGTTTGAATGGGGGGGGCGCCGGAGGTCAGAATGCCCATCCCGGCTATCCCGGTGCCAAAGGCGACCAGCAGTAACATACCTTTGCTCAGGTTGCTTTTTAAGTCCAACCCGAAGGCTTCAATAATCCCTATAGATACCGCAGTCATCAAGGCGGCGTTGGCTGCCTGAGCCGGGATAAAGACCGTCAATATAAAGGCCATCAACAGGACTCCAAAGAGCACCCGTTTCGGCTTGGCCCCCATACGGCTCAAGATGAACAGGCCGATTCTCTGTCCCAACCCAGTTATTTCAATGGCGGATGCCAGAAACAGGGCGCAAACCACGAGCACCCAGGCCTGCGAACTGAAACCGGAGAGGGCCATGCCCAGGGCTACCTTGGTTCCCACCAGTTTACTGGGATTCGCGGATTCCGGGGAGAAGGCCACCAGGAGCGTAAAGGAGGCGATAAGAAAAAATGAACTGGCCGCATAGCCCACTGCTTCCGAGACCCAGATTACCAGCATGAACAGCATCACGGTGAGCAGGGCATGTCCCACCGGCGTTAAGGAGGACGGAAAATGGATGAAGTGAAAGACTATCAGGACGATAAAGGCAAGGATGATCCCCACCGCACGCCGCATCTTCCCAACCGCCGGTGGTGAGCCGGAGATTTTGGCACTAGACTTTCCCACTGCTTAACCCTCCTTTTTATATGGTGGTTGTGTCTGCTGGTTGTGCCGAATGCTCCATCTGCGCACTGCATAATTCATTTATCTATTGTATATACATATAGACAACTATTTGGCTATATGTCAAGACATTTTATTAGCATAGTTAGATTTTTTATTATCTAATGTTTTCAAACTGTTACCGACTTTAAAAAGAGAAACGCCATCGAAAATTACGCGAAGAGAGAATTAGCAGCGCGAGATGAAAAGGGGTAAGGTGCACAACATCGAAAAGATCACAAACTATGGCTCAACCTAAGCGAAATACGGAGGAAGATGATCATTAAAAGGGAAATAAACCTCAAGAAAAAACTGATAGACGCTCCCACCCCCTAAAAAACATCATAACTCGAAGACCCGCTCAATCCTGAGAGAAGCACCTTTCACGAATTAGCTTTTTCAACAGTCACTGCCACGAAATGGACTCATCGGCGGAGTGAAGGAAATTGCAGGTATGGATTGGATATGAGAACTTTTGAGGGCCGGGATAAGTTCTGTATTATAGCAGTTATTTGTCCTGAATCAAACTTTATGCAGCCAAACTTCAGGCCACTGCGGTGGAACGTCTGGTCGCTGATACCCATTTTGCGGATGACCTCGGCCACCTTCATCCCTTAATCAGCCTGCCGCAGGGCAAAGGCAATCTGTTGGTTGGTAAACCAGAACCGCTTCGTCGAGAAAATTCTCCTTGCCTGATTATTCATCATAACAAAATTTTCTCATTATTAATGGTCCAGTTTTCCTGGCGCAGACCAATGTTATTAAGGCTATTATTTAATATTATTTTATGTATTACCGATAACAACTCTTTATTACTTCTCTGGAAATTTCTTCAAGAGGAATAACCTTTTCTACCCCTCCCTTTTTAATGGCCTCATGTGGCATTCCAAAGACAACACAAGATTTTTCATCTTGAGCAATGGTTATGGCACCCGCTTCTTTCATCTCCATCATGCCCTTGGCCCCATCATCTCCCATACCTGTCATAATAACGCCCACGGCATTTTTGCCGGCATAACGCGCTGCCGAGCGAAATAAAACATCCACCGACGGCCGATGCCGGCAAACCAGGGGGCCATCTTTGATCTCCACGTAGTAGCGCGCGCCGCTACGCTTCAACAACATATGATAATTGCCCGGAGCAATGAGGGCGCGGCCGCGGATAACGGTATCATTATTCTCGGCCTCCTTGACCGAGATGCGACAGAGCCCATCCAGACGCCTGGCGAAGGCCGCGGTAAAATGCTCCGGCATATGCTGTACGATGACTATCCCAGGGGCGTCTGGAGGAAAAGTTTCTAAAAAAAGACGCAGGGCTTCAGTGCCGCCGGTTGACGCCCCCACCGCCACTACCTTTTCGGTAGTTTGCATCATCGCTTTGTTGGTGGGTTTGCCAATGATGGCATCCGCGGTAAGTTTGGGTTCAACGTTCCTTTGTTCTTCGATACGCCTGAGTTTGGCCATCGATGCCGCCTTGACCGCATCACAGATACGTACTCTTGATTCCTCCAGGAATTTCTTGGTGCCAATCCGGGGTTTCTGGATAATATCCACCGCCCCATATTCCAGGGCCTTCAGCGCGGTTTCAGATTTGTTTTCCGCCAGACTGGAGCAGATAACCACCGGCAGGGGATGCTGGCTCATAATTTTCTGGAGAAACGTTAAACCATCCATCCGGGGCATCTCCACATCCAGGGTTATAACGTCAGGGACCCGATGGCGGAGCCTTTCTGCAGCAATAAATGGATCTGAGGCGGTGTCCATCACCTCGATGACTGGGTCGGCAGAGAAGATCTCGGTCAATGTCTGTCTGACCAGCGCCGAGTCATCAACGATGAGTACCTTGATTTTTCGAGCCATGCCAATTTCCTAAAAGCCGCCTGTCGTTCCAGCGGGAGGGTTATATCTAGTGGGGGCCGGACCATCGTCAGGGGGCGTGGTGATTAACTTCCCTACTGGTTGAGATCCAGCCAACATACCTTTTTCACACGTTTTAGCAGTACCTCGCCGGTGTGGGTAAAAAAAAAGACTTTCCGACCCAAAGCGCCGCCCACATTGGAGGCCTGGACCTGGAGTCCATGAGCCTTAAACAGTTCCAGGGCTTGGTGAATATTTTGTTGACCCACGGTTACGGTCCGGCAGTTGCCCTGGAAACATTCCAAGACATCGGCGCCGCCAAAGAGCTTGACCTGGATCTGTTTCGAGGCAATGTTCCGGGACTGAAATTGCTCCAGCATCCAAAAAAAAGCGCGATCGACAAACCTAAAGCTGTTTTCCTGATGATCGTCGCTGGGAAGAAGAGCGTGACAGATGGCCCCCAGCCGCTGGGGTTGGTTGAAGAAAATCAACGACACACAGGAACCCAGGGTGGTCGTCACCATCGTTGGCTGTTCGCCCAGATATAATTCTCCGGGTTTTAAATGAATAACCGGCAAATTCGTGTGCAGCGGGTGCATCAGATTTTCCGGTAGATGGTGGGCGCGCTCTGCACCAGCGGCAAGTCCAGGCCGTGCAGGGTTTCAGAGTGGCCGATGAACAGGTAGCCCCCCTTGAGCAAATGTCGGCAGAGACGCTGGAGCACCGCCAATTGCATCGGCTTTTCAAAATAAATCAGCACATTCCGACAGAAAATGACCGCCTGGGGCTCCCTGATGCCGTAATTATCCTCCATAAAATTGAGGTAGCGAAAGGTCACCAGCTCCCGTATCTCCGGGGCCATACACACCAACCCTCTGTCCTTACCCTTGCTGCGCAAGAGGTATTTTTTACGCCAGGGCAGGGGCACCGGCTCTATGGTTTCATGTGCATAAATGGCGCGCCGGGCTGTATTTAAAGCCCTGGTGGAAATATCCGTCGCCAAAATGGAAAAATGCCAGCCGGGATAAGTGCAGGAGAATTCGCTCAAAAACATGGCCAGGGTGTAAGGTTCCTCACCGGTGGAACAACCCGCGCTCCAAATCTGTATTCTGTTCTCCCGGCTACCCAAGCCAAGTTCTTGGGTCAACTCCGGCAGCGCTTTTTGGGTAAGAAAGTGAAAGTGTTGGGGCTCCCGGAAAAAATCGGTCTTGTTGGTGGTGACCACATCAACCATATGGAGGCATTCCTCATCCAGCCCTCCATGACTGAACAAGTATTTGCAGTAGTCTGGAAAGTTGTCCATACCCAAAAAACGCAGCCGCTTGCGCAACCGTCCCTCCAGCATGGTCTTTTTGGCGGGAGGCAATTTTATGCCGCAGAGGCTGCTAATCAATCCGCTTAAGCGGCTAAAGTCGGCGGCAGACATCACCGCGTTATGAAGATTATTGGTCTTTGTGCCTGTAAGGTTTGCGCTGGACATTCAGAATCCTATTACTTTTCAGAGATTTTTCGGGGCCACAAATTCCCAAAAGGCGAATTCACCTCCCCGATCGGCCATTCCTAGGCGCAACAGTAACTCTATGAACGGTTTCATATACTATCGAGTAACGCGGGGAGGAGATCAGCTGCAGGGAGAACAGCCGCCGGCCCGTCATTCCTTTGAGGCTGTTCTCCAGGCTTATAGAGGTTAATCATTTTGGCAGTCGGGGAAGCTTAGTCAGTTTCACCCGCTTTCTGCCAGGGGTAGTTGCTCCCCGCCGATCTCCTGGGCCATGGCCAGTTCATCCACCGAGAAGACCTTATCAATCTCAACGATGATGAGAAACTGCTCCCCCTG
>JACQYN010000075.1 GCA_016208235.1 Deltaproteobacteria bacterium | reverse complement strand
CCAGGGTGTCGCCCCCGGCAAAGAGCTGGGCCCCCAGGTTCTGTTCCCCCCGGGAGAGGGCGCTGGCCCCCCCGCCCCGTTTATGGAGGGTGTATTCTTTGCCGATGTTTTCAATGGTCAGATAGCCTTTGACCGCCATGTCCACCAGGGCCGCGGCCACGGTGCGGTCGTCAAAGCCCATGCGCATCAGGAAGCGTACGGAAGGCGGGGAAAATCCGGGGGGCGGGGCAAACAGGGGAATAATGGTGCCCGGCTCCGGGTCCCGGCCCACCCGGTTCCAGGACACCAGGTAAAACCCCAAAACCAGGAGTAACCCCGCCCCCCCTACCACTATGTTCAGATAGTCCCTGAGAAAGAAGCCCAGTTTGTCCACATCCGAGGGGGGGCGCACCATCCCTTTGGGCCAGGCCACGGCCACGGTCAGCCCCGAGCGGGGAGGCAGGTCTCTGGTGGTGCTAAAGATCATCTTTCCCGGCCCTGCGTCCCGGGTTTGGTAATCCCGCCCCTGAGCCCCCATGCGACCCGTATAGGCGCTATACTGGAGGATCTTCGCCCCCGGGGGCAGCTCGATCACCGCCTGGGCGCTGTTAATGGGAAGAGTCCACCCATGGCCGGTGACGTTCCAGTAGAGTTCATCATAATCAGGGAAAAACCCCAACTGCCGGTCGGTGCGGTATTTGATGGTGTACTCGTACTAAAGCCCACCTTTACGGTCTTACCGGATTTGTCCCGATAGATGGTGGGAAAGTCCCGGACAATGCCCCGTTTGATCTGCACCCCGGCGCTTTCCACCTTGATGGTCTCGGTGACCGTCAGGGTGGCGTCCGGATGGACCTGAACCAGGGACTGAAACCGGAGGATTTGCTCCAGGTTGTAGGTTGGCCGTCTATAGGGAGCCGGTTTCCGGGGAGGCGCGGCGGAGGCCAGTAAAGGAAAGAGGCAGACAGCCGCCAGGGCCAGGAAGAAGACGCGTCTTAGAGTTTTCATCGCTGCGGTTCGTTTAACCGAAAGCCACCTTGGGCACGGCCCGGTCGCCCGCGTCCTCGATCTCAAAGTATTCCGCGGGGGTGAACTGGAACATGTTGGCCACCAGGTTGCTGGGAAAGGAGCCGACGAGGATGTTCAGATTGCGGGCCGCGCCGTTGTAATAACGGCGGGAAAGCTGAATCTGTTCCTCCACGTCCCCCAGGGACTGCTGCAACTGGATGAAATTCTGGGAGGCCTTCAGGTCCGGGTAGTTTTCAGCCACTGCGAAAAGGTTGCCCAGGGCTGCGCCCAGGGCTCCTTCCACCCGGCCTTTTTCTCCCACCCCGCCAGCCTTCAGGCTCTGGGCCCGGAGTTCGGTGACCTTCTCCAGCACGCCTTTTTCATGGCCCATGTAGCCCTTCACCGTCTCAATGAGGTTGGGAATCAGGTCGGCCCGGCGTTTGAGCTGCACATCGATGCCGGACCAGCCTTCCTGGACCATTTGCCGGTTGCGCACCAGGCGGTTGTAAATGGAAATTGCGCCGATGAGCGCAGCTACCACCAATCCTAACAGGACATAAAGCACGGTCATAGGCCAACCTCGCATGGAAAAAAATGGTGGGGGAGGTTAAAGGCACACGGCCCCTCCCAAACCCCCAGGGGGTCATGGTACTACATCGGCTAGAAAAAGGGGAAACGTTAGGGTGACGGATTTGCCATGATGGGGGGCATCGCCCGTTTTCTTAATGGTGGGCCGATCCCACCCTGCTTTAATTACTTGCCCTTCTCCGCATCACTTAAGGCCTGCTCCGGGCAAGGGCAGAGAGCGTTCTTGTGCACCAGTCTTTGGAGTTTAGCGCAATGCAGGGCCTGAAAAGTCCGGCAGGACCCGGCCCCGTCCACGGCCTGCACCTGGGGAAAGGAGGCATGTTCACAAGAGAGGTCGCACCATTTCATGGGAAGGTACCAACAACTTTAATTCAAACTTCTTCAGCTGAGAGGATCGCCTCAACCTCAGGTTTTAGTTTGGGCAAATCAGTTTGAGTGATTTGCCAAACCAAGTCTAGCTCAACCCCGAAGTAATCATGAATCAAAACATCCCGTAATCCTGCCATGCGCTTCCAGGGGATGTCCGGATATCTGCTGCGTAAACCCTGAGATAATCGTTTAGTTGCTTCCCCCATGATCTCCAGTTGCCTGATAACGGCATCTTGCCAATGGGAATCAGAGAAGAAAATATCGTGACCGACCGAGATATAAGACTCTATTTTGTTGATGGCATCCAGGATATGCCTCAAATAGACCGAATCATCTTTCACAAACTTACGGCCTCGTTAAGAACGCGTTCCCGCAAGTAAGGACTGACCGATGCTTCCGTAACCACGTCTACCTTGCAGCCCAACAGCTCTTCCAGGTCCTGCTTGATGGCCACAAGATCTAGCAGGCTGCGCCCCGGTTCCATCTCCACCAGAAGGTCAAGGTCGCTGCCTTCCGCGGCCTCTCCCCGGGCCACCGAGCCGAAAACGCGCAGGTTCCTAGCACCATGCTGCCGGGCGATTCTCTGAATTTCTCCCTTTTTAAGGCGCAGCAATTCGTTTAAGTTCATTTTTATCTTTTTGTCAGGCATTGCCTCGCCCTTAATTTTTATGGACTTGCCGCCCTACATTACTCTTTTTTATTTTCGGTTATCTTCTCAACTGCCTTTATCAGTGCCTTTTCAATTTGTTCAGTATTAACCTCATCTTTATAATCAAATTGAAGAACCTTCTCTTCTATAATTTTATCTTGTGTAATAACTTTCCTGACAATAAGTTCAATAGGAGCTGACGGAGAATCTCCTTTCTTAATGCCCTCTGATCGAGCCTTGATAATCACAGTAACCAAATCAATAACGCTTTTTGCAAGGGTTACACCCGCGGTTCCCAAAGCTAACCAAACGAGCAATTCCGGGCCACTTTCGTGTTCCTCAAAATTTGCATCCATCGAAGTACAACTATGCAAATAATCATCAATGAGATCATATGCATGTGGGGAGTGTTGCCTGTGGAAACACCCCCCTTGTGGTCTAACTTTAATTGATATTGCGTTTCCGTGTCCTGGGCGCCGTGTTGAAAATCGACTCATGCGCCTGCGGAATTGGTTTTTCCACCCCTCATCCATTTTTACCCCTTCGACCTCCGGGCAACCACCTCATAGGCCTGCTTCAAAGCCGCGGCTACTTTGCCCTTATCCGGCCCCCCCGCCTGGGCCAGGTCGGGTTTGCCGCCGCCGCTGCCGCCCACCGTGGGGGCCAGTTCCCTGATGATCTCCCCTGCGGGGAAGCGCTTGGTGAGGTCCTGGCTCACCAGGGCGATGAGCATGGCCTTCTCCCCTGCGGCGCTCCCCAGCACGACGATGCCGCTCTTTAAGCGGTCCTGGAACTTCACCGCGTATTCCCGGAGGCTCTTGGGGTCCCCGGCTTGGACTTCCAGGGCCAAAACCTTGACGCCGTCCACCTCCCGCACTTCTTCCATGAGGTCTTTGGCCTGGGCCGTGGCCAAACGGCTCTTCAAAGTCTCCACCTCTTTTTCCAGTTCCTTCTGGCGCTTGAGGAGCTTTTCCAGGCGGCTCAGGAGGTCACCCCGGCCACCTTTGAGGAGGCCCGCGGCCTGGTCCAGTTCCCGGGTCAGCTCCTGCATCAGGTTGATGGCCGCGGGGCCGCACACCGCCTCCAGACGGCGGATGCCCGCGGCCACTGAGGCCTCGGAAGTGATCTTGCACAGCCCCAGGTCCCCGGTGCGCCTCACGTGGGTGCCGCCGCAGAGCTCCCGGCTGAGCCCGGGGATGGCCACCACCCGGACTTCTTCGCCGTACTTTTCCTCGAACAGGGCCATGGTGCCGCTTTCCAGGGCCTGGGCCAGGGGCATGAGGTTGGTTTCTACCGGCTGGTTTTCGGCCACCACGGTGTTCAGGTCATGCTCCATCTGCTCCAATTCCTGGGCGCTGATGGCCTGGAAATGGGTGAAGTCGAAGCGCAACCGGTCCGGGGCCACCAGGGAGCCGGACTGCTTGACGTGGTCCCCCAGATGTTTTCGTAATACCGCCTGGAGGATATGGGTGGCGGTATGGTGCCGGGCGATCTGGCGGCGCCGCTCCAGGTCCACCTCCAGGTGGGCCGGGTCATTGACCTTCACCACCCCTTCTTCCACCACGCCCTGGTGCACAAACAGATCGTTAGGCAGGCGCTGGGTATTGGTGACCCGCAGTTTGTAGCCGGGGCCGGTGATCCAGCCGCTGTCCCCCACCTGGCCGCCGGTCTCCCCATAGAAGGGAGTGGCCCCGGTGATCACCTCCACCTCCTCCCCGGCTGCCGCCTGGGCGCCGTGGGTATCGTGGCGGATCAGGGCCAGGATGGCGCTGTCGGCCTTTAAGGTCTCATATCCCAGAAATTTGGTGGGTTCCCACCCCGCCAGTTCCTGGTAAACCGCGGGCACCTCCTCCCCCAGGCCGCCCCGCCAGGCCTGGCGGGAGGCCTCCCGCTGGCGGCGCATGTGGGTTTCAAAGCCCTCCACGTCCAGCCCCAGGCCCTCTTCCTTGAGCGCGTCCTGGACCAAATCCAGGGGAAAACCATAGGTATCGTAGAGCTTGAAGGCCACCTCCCCGGGGAGCACCTCCTTCTTTTTGGCCTTCATGGCCCCCAGTTCTTCAGCCAGGAGCTTCAAGCCGTGGTCCAGGGTGTCCGCGAAGCGCTCTTCTTCGTGGGTCACCACCTGGGCCAGGACGGGACGGGCCGCGATGAGCTCGGGATAGACCTCCCCCATCATCTCTACCACTTTTTCGCTTACCTTGGGGAGGAAGGGAGTCTTCAGGTTCAGAATACGTCCGAATCGCAGGGCCCGGCGCATGATGCGCCGGAGCACGTAGCCCCGCCCTTCGTTGGAGGGAAGCACGCCGTCGGCGATGAGAAAGGTGGTGGCCCGGGCATGATCGGCGATCACCCGGAAAGCCACGTTCTCCTGGGGGGCCCGGCCATAGGCCCGGCCCGACATTTCCTCCACCCGACCGATTATCGGACGCAGGAGATCGGTGTCGAAATTGCTCTTCACCCCCTGGATGACCGCGGTTAGGCGCTCCAGGCCCATGCCCGTGTCGATGCTGGGCTTGGGCAGGGGATGAAGCTTACCGTCCGCAGCGCGGTTGAACTGCATGAAGACGTTGTTCCAGATCTCCAGATAGCGGTCGCACTCGCACTTGCCGATGCCGCAGTCCGGGCCGCAGGCCATGGCCTCCCCCTGATCGATGAGGATCTCGGAGCAGGGGCCGCAGGGACCGGTGTCCCCCATGGCCCAGAAATTGTCCTTCTCCCCCAGCCCGACGATGCGCTCCGGGGGGATGCCCGCGATCTTCTCCCAGAGGCGGGCCGCTTCCTCGTCCTCATGGTACACCGTAGCCCAGAGGCGGTCCGGGGGGAGTTTGTAATCCCGGATGAGCAGTTCCCACGCCATTTCGATGGCCCCTTCCTTGAAATAATCGCCGAAGGAGAAGTTCCCCAGCATCTCAAAGAAGGTATGGTGCCGGGCCGTGAACCCCACGTTCTCCAGGTCGTTGTGCTTGCCCCCGGCCCGCACGCACTTCTGGCAACTCGCGGCCCGGGTGTAGGGGCGCGCCTCCTCTCCCAGGAAGGCCTTCTTAAACTGGTTCATCCCCGCGTTGGCAAAGAGCAGGGTGGGGTCCCCCTGGGGAATGAGGGAGGAACTGGCCACCCGGGTGTGGCCGTGGGCCTCGAAAAAGCGTAAAAAGGCTTCCCGGATTTCGCGGCTGGTCATGGGGCCTCCTGCTCCTCAGGGATGGCAACTTTGGGGATAAGGCCATAGGTGGAGCGAATCTGGCGCTCCAGTTCCCCGGTCACCTCGGGGTGGTCCCGGAGGTAGGTCTTGGCGTTTTCCCGGCCCTGGGCCATGCGCTCCGAGCCGAGGCTGTACCAGGCGCCGCTCTTGGTGATCAGGCCCTGGGCCGAGGCCAGGTCCAGCAGGTCCCCTTCCTTGGAGATGCCCTGGCCGAAAATGATGTCGAACTCCGCCTCCCGGAAGGGAGGGGCCAGCTTATTCTTCACCACCTTCACCCGGGTGTGGTAGCCCACCACGTCGTTGCCTTCCTTGATGGCGCTGATGCGGCGGATGTCCATGCGCAAAGAAGCATAGAACTTCAGGGCGTTGCCCCCGGTGGTGGTCTCCGGATTGCCGAACATCACCCCGATCTTGTGGCGGATCTGGTTGATGAAGATCACCGAAGTCCTGGTCTTGCCGATGGTCGCGGTGAGTTTCCGTCATCTCCCCTTCGATCTCCGCGCGGGGCACCAACGCGGCCACCGAATCCACCACCAGCATGTCCACGGCGTTACTGCGCACCAGGATTTCAGCGATTTCCAGGGCCTGCTCGCCGGAGTCGGGCTGGGAGATGAGGAGGTCCTCGGTCCTGACCCCCAATTTCCGGGCGTATTGGACATCCAGGGCGTGCTCCGCGTCCACAAAAGCCGCGACCCCACCCAGCTTCTGGGCCTCGGCAATGGCATGCAAGGCCAGAGTGGTCTTCCCCGAGGATTCTGGCCCGAAGATCTCAATGACCCGCCCCCGGGGGATGCCGCCGATCCCCAAGGCCAGGTCCAAAGAGATACAGCCGGTGGGGATTACCGCCACATCGATCTTTTCATCTGCGCCTAGACGCATGATGGCCCCTTTGCCGTAAGCCTTCTCAATCTGGCCCAGGGCCTGGTCCAACGCCTTGGCCTTCTCCGGTACACCTTGCTCTGCCATTTGTTATTCCTCTTTGTTATTTAGTTGTAGGGAAAGGACGGGAGAACCGATTCCCCGGCTCCTGCCCCGAAAAGTTTCATGTTCCAAGTTGAGGCTTCTGCGAAAACTCTCTAAATTGTCATTCTGATGGAGTGGAGCGACCGAAGAATCTCGTCGGTACCAGCAAATACGAGATTCTTCACTCCGCTTCGCTCCGTTCAGAATGACAGAAGAGGGACTTTCGCAGAGGTCTCAAGTTCAAGGTTCAAGGTTCAAAGTTATTTTACTCCTCGTTCCCAAGCTCCAGCTTGGGAACGCCCTTGGCCCGAAGCTCCAGCTTCGGGGGGTGTAAGGCGGGCATAGCCCGCCGTTTACTTTTTATCTGGTTCCCAAGTTGAACTTGGGAACCAGATAACTTACATAAACTTTCTACGCTTGAAGGCTTTTACATCCGGCCCTGTGAGTGCGAACCATTCACCGCTTTTTCTTTTATCTTCGAACCTTTTGTGCCAATATGCCTCTATCCCAACTGGATCATCAGTTCTTATTTTATGTACCAATTCAACCTTTTCTGGGAGAAGAATCTTAAGTTCATACGCTCGCCTATCGGCACTACTGCTCCTGCCAATTTTATAATGCTTGCCAGATTTCATTAAATAGACGAATCCAAAGTTTTCTACATTATTATCTATATCGCTGTCTTTTATCTGGTTTTCAGAAATATATAATGGCAAGCATATCTCAAGTACATCGCCTAGGTCACCGTGTTCATTGCAATACTTCACAATTTTTATTGCCTTTTCTTTCTTATTTCCCATTCGTCGAAACGCTTTTTCGCTTGGAAATGTTTTATCGTTCCTTGTCTTCAATAAAAGCTCGCTCCTAGTTGGAAACTTTCCTATTTCTCTAATTAATTCAATAAGCTTCTTTATAAATAAGTCATTATCATATGGCTGTTGGAACATATTTGGTTCATAACCAGCCTCTTTTATTGCATCGCTCCATTTTGCCCAATATATCCCAAGCCAATCATAAAGTTTTATTCCTGTTTCTGATGCAAACTTTCTTACCCCCAAAGGCACCTCGCCATTTTCTTTCGCCGTCCTTTTGATTTCATTAATTATGCACTCTTTATCCATTTCCGCCCCTCTGGTTTTACAGTCCAGCATTTATTCGGCGGCGCTGCCTCATGTCCGGTGGCCGCGGGCCGCCCTATAAATACTGGCCCCTGACCCCTGATCCCTGGCCCCTCACTTCCCCAGGGGGATCACCTGCAACGGCGAATAAATCGACCCCTGGGGGGTCAGGGTGCTCTTGAACAGGATGATCTCGTTCACCATAAACGGCGGCCAGTTAAGGGGCGGCAGCTTTTCCAGGGCCATGGCCAGCCGGTGCCGGTTGGCCGGCGATTTCACCCGGCCCAGGGTGAGGTGCGGGTTGAAGGGCCGCCCCTCCGGCAGGTGCCCCAGGACCTCAAAGGCCTTTTCCAGCTTATGGTACATCTGCGCCAGGGGGATGACGTCCCCGCCCAGGCCCACCCAGATGACCCGGGGGCTTTTCATGCTGGGAAAAGCCCCGGCCTGGGTGGCCTGGAGCTGAAAAGGCGCCTGGTTTTCCGCCACTTCCCGGGCCGCCAGGGTGATGGCGTCTATCTCGTTATCTGGCACGTTGCCGAAAAATTTCAAAGTCAGGTGGATGTTCCCCACCGCCACCCAGCGCACGTCCGCATTGCTTTTCTTCAGCTCCCCCTGGAGCAGGGCCAGTTGGGGGCGGAGCGTATCCGGCAGATCAATGGCCAGAAAGCAGCGAATCATATTTTTTCAGCTTTCAGCTTTCAGCAGTCAGCTTTCAGCATTATTAAAACCTGGTGGATCGATTCATAAATAACAATGGTTTCCCTTTTAAGGAAAAAGCCCCAATAAAGGCCAGTATCTTACCCCCTTTTTTAAAGGGGGGCAGGGGGGATTATATAACCCTTTGATAATCCCCCTAAATCCCCCTTTAGAAAAGGGGGACTTTAAAGAAGTCTCCTAAAAGCCCCAAGCACTTTATTTCAGTCGTTCATTTGCCTTCGGCTCACCCGCAAATTATGAAAAATTCTCATTGCTGCTGACCTCTAACTTTGAACCTTGAACCTTGAACTTTGAACTTATCGAAACCAGAGCAATGAAGTTTCAGGTGTCTTAAGCTGAAAGCTGAAAGCTGACCGCTGAAAGCTTACAGCTACTTCAATTCCCGGCGCAGCCAGTCCAACGCGGTTTGGGCCGACAGGGCCTTGATCTCCTCCCGGGAGCCGTGGAAGCGGTAGGCCTTAGCCTCCACTCCCTTTTGGGTGGCCAGGCCGATCCACACGGTGCCCACCGGCTTTTCCGGGCTGCCGCCGCTGGGCCCGGCGATCCCGGACACCGCCAGCCCCAGGGGAGCGTGAAAGATCTCCTTGACCCCCAGGGCCATGGCCTTAACCGTGGCCTCACTCACCGCCCCTTCCCGGTCCATGGTCTCCCCGGGGACCCTCAGCAGGTCCATCTTTGCCTGGTTGCCGTAAGTCACCACTCCGCCCTGGAAGTAATCGGACGCCCCCGGCACGTTGGTGAGGCGGTGGCAGATGAGGCCGCCGGTGCAGGATTCGGCCACCGCCAGGGTCAGGCCCTGCTTCCGGAGTTGCCGGCCCACCAGTTCCTCCAGGGTGGCTGTTCCCGGCCCCAGCAGCACTTCTCCCACTTCCCGGCCCAGGGCCGCGGTGAGCCGGTCCAGGTCTTCTTCCAGGGTTTGGGGGTCCTGCCCCCTCAAGGTCAGGGTGAGGTGGTTCTCCGGGAAGTTGGGGTAAAAACCCACGCAGACGCCCTCTTGCCACTCCCCCAGTTTGTTGACCGCTTCCTGGAGTTGGGTCTCGGACATGCCGAAGAGCCGCAGGGTGCGCTGCCGCATGTAATCCCCCCCCACCGCGAAACCGACCAGGAAGGGGAGCACAAAAGAATCGAAGAGGACCTGCATCTCTTTAGGCACGCCGGGGAGAAAAAAGAGCCAGGCGCCCTGATGCTTCAGGGAAAAACCGCAGGCCGAGCCCCCCGGGTCCAGCACCGTGGCTCCTTCCGGGATTACGGCCAGCCGGGCGTAGCGCTCTTCCCAGGGTAATCCCCGCTCCTCCAAACAGCGGTTCGTCCTCAAAGAGCCGCAAATTCAGAGCCTGGGCCGCGGCGGCCACGGTTAGGTCATCGTCCGTGGGGCCCAGGCCCCCGGTGATGATGATGAACTGGGACCGGGACAAGCCTTGGGCCAATAAATCCTGAAACAGGGGAGCATTGTCCCCGAGGATGGTGATGCTCTGCACCCCCAGCCCCGCCTCATGGAGGCGCCGGGCCGCGTAACGAGCGTTAAAATCCCCCACCCGCCCGGTGATCAACTCCGTGCCAGTGGTGATGATTTCTCCTTGCATCAAGACTCCGATCCTGGCTCAACAACCCTTCCAATAGCTGACTGCTCTCTTTAATGTGCTGTCCCGGGAATATCTTCCATAAGCCTTAAGGCTTTTTCTCCCTCCCCCTTGAGGGGCTTAGGCGCTAACTTAATGAGTTTTATTAAACAATTTTTATAGAATAGTGAGTTTTTTTGTCATTCTGAACGGAGCGAAGCGGAGTGAAGAATCTCGTATTTGCCTGATAAATTAGAGATTCTTCGCTTCGCTCAGAATGACATAAACTACCATAATTCATTCGATTGAACCTTAAGTTAGCGCCTATGCCCTTGAGGGGGGAGGGCTGGGGTGGGGGTGGCAACAGTTTCGTATGACTCAACAGTCTGCTCAAGTCACCCCCCTCCCCCCAACCCCCTCCCCCCGTGGGGAGGGGGAGTTTTGAGGACCGATATGGTGTAACTTATTATTAGAACACGCTATTAGCCCATTCCCCCACAAATCACTTCCAAGATCAATCTCCCTATCACCCCCGCGGCCACGTCGTCCGCCACCACTTCCAATCCTCCCTCGCCTTTGCCGAACCAGCGGATGGGGAAGGGCTTCAGGATGTCCAGAATCCGGAAAATGACAAAGCCCGTGGCCGCGTTTTGCCAGGTCAGGGGGACCGCGGCCAGGGTGATGAGCAGGCCCACCACTTCATCCACCACGATGGCAGGGTGGTCCACCCGCCCCAGATACTCCTGGGCCGGGCCCGCGGCCCACAGAGCCAGACCTAAAAGAGCCGCCACCGCCAAGCCGTAGCCCCAGGGGCCCAACTGCGCCAGCAGCCACCAGAGGGGCAAGGCCGCCAGGGTGCCCCAGGTGCCGGGCATACCAGGGAGATAACCCACTCCCCCCCAGGTGGCTGCGGCCAGGATAAGCCGCGGCCGCGCCCGGCTGGGGCTTCCCCCCAATCGGCCTCTATCGCTCCTTAACATCTCAAAAATACACGGATTTAAAGTGATTGTCAATAACTCCCCGACCCCATTTACCTCAAGGTTTATCGGCCCCGGGGAGCGGCAATAACCAATGGCAAGATACAAAACTTTCAGGATTATTTCATCCTCATATCTTCGGAAATCAGCCGATTTCCTCCAAACGCAATAAAGAGGTTAAAAAACGATGAAATTTCGCTATAATACTATTATGCGGACCGACGCCTCAGAATCGCCTCTTCCCCCGCCTTTAATCATCCCCCGGCCCCAACACAGCCTCTCCCGCAAGGACGTGGACGTGGAAGCCTTAAAGGTCCTTTACCGCCTTTTTCATGCCGGATACAAGGCCTACCTGGTGGGGGGGAGTGTTAGGGACCTGTTGTTAGGAAAAAAACCCAAAGATTTCGATATTGTCACCGATGCCCGGCCCGGGGAAATCCGCAAGCTTTTCCGCAACAGCCGCATCATCGGCCGCCGCTTCCGGTTGGTGCAGGTCTTTTTCCGGGGCGCGCATATCGTTGAAGTGTCCACTTTTCGGCGGCGTTCGGAATTTGACGAAGAGCAGGATCAAGAAACCCCCTCTTCCCGGGATAATACCTTCGGCACCCCGGCGGAGGACGCGCAGCGCCGGGACCTGACGATCAACGGCCTGTTCTATAACATCGCCGACTTTTCTCTGGTGGATTATGTAGGCGGGCTCGAAGATTTACAATCCGGGATCATCCGGGTCATCGGCGAACCCGGAGTGCGCTTCACCCGGGACCCGGTGCGGATGCTCAGGGTGTTGCGCCACGGAGCGCGCCTGGGCTTCGCTATCGACCGGGAGGCCTGGGAGGAGGTCCGCAGCAAACGGCATCTGATCCGGCTTTGCCCCGCGGCCCGGGTGCGGGACGAATTGCTCAAAGATTTCCATAGCGGCGCGGCTCGCCCTTTTCTGGAGCTGATGCTGGCATCCGGCCTGTTCTATGCGATTTTTCCGGCCTGGGAGTCCCGTTTGGGAAGGGTTGGAGAGGCGCGCCTCCTGGACCTCTGCGCGCGGGTGGATCTGCTCTTCCAGGCTGAGATTCCCCTGGCTGACGGTTTATTATGGGCCGTTTTTCTGACCCCTTACCTGGAGCAGGCACCGCGTCCCCAGAATTCCAAGGAATTGCGGGAATTCCTCCAGGAGGCGGCCCAGGAAGCCTTTCAGGGCAGCGAAATCCCCCGGCAGCGTCAGGAAGAACTGGTACAAATACTGGGCCTGGCAGAGAAGTTGGCCCCCCTGCTCCGGCAAAAACGCGCCATTCCGGTGCGGATGTCCCGTCTGGCTACGTATCCGGAAGCCTGGCTGTTTTGCCAGATAAAGGAGGCCCCTCTAGAGGATTTGGTGGAAAGGTGCCAGCCGGAGGAAATTCCGCCCCGGGCCCCCCAGCCCAAGCGCCGCCGCCCCCGGCGACGCCGCTCCCGGGGCCGGGGTCCGCGGCCCGCTAAAGAGCCTTAAGCCGCTTGAGTCTCCACGAAGAACCGGGAATCCAGAATATCTGTCAGCAGCCAAGAACGGCGGCCCCATTCCCGCTCAAAGATCCAGCATTCCTGTAATCTTTCCGGATAGGTCATACTGCCGGAAATCAGCTTGAAACTCCGGCGCTCCAGCAGATAGTCCACCACCCGTCCCTGAAAACCCATAGTAATGATATCCCGGCCTTCTTCCTGTCTGGCCATCAACACCACGATCTGACTCAGGGCCAGATCCTCCACCCGGCTGATTTCCCCCCGGAAGCTGAGAATTTTTAACCCCATGCCCAGGAATTCCAACATCTGGGAGGTGACCCGGTCTTTAATTTTGTCCAGGTCTTCATGGTTCCAGGCGTCGTGGAGATCGAAGACCGTCTGCCGGGCGTATTCCACAAAAACCGCCAGATTGAAAGCGGAGCTGGTATGGGAGAATCTGGCCAATCCAGGCCCGGCTTCGTTTTTGATGGTAAAGACCGCGGGGGCCAGATCCTCCGGCATGTGGAAACCGGGTATGGGAACGGCCCCTCCCTTGGGGCGCAACGGGCGCAGCAGGCGGTATCCCAGATAAGCCGCGGTGGTGATGACCACCACGTCCAGGAAGCCCACCGGCCAGTTCCCTTGACTCCAATAGAGGGATAAGGGGTAGCCAAACAGGAAGGAGCACAACACCCCGCCCAGGAGGCCGCCGGCCATGAACTTCAATAGTCCATGGAAGCGACGCTGGGGGTAAACCGGGGTCCTGGACGGCGTGGTATCAGAGGTATATTGGGATTTGCGGGGCGGGGACCACTGGGCGGCCAGGGACGGGGCAGGGCTGGGGTATAATTGGAAGATGCCGGGAAGAGCGCCGTTGTCCGCCCCCGCCGGCAGAGGCAGGCAGACCCCCAGAAAGACGACGGCGAGCCAAACCTTGATCAAAATGACCCGGCGCATCACGCCTTCCCCAGGCATGGCCATTCCCTATCCTGCGACGATCTAGAAATAATTCGTGGAGACCCGGCCAGAAGATCCCAGGGGCTCCCGGCTCTTGGGCTCTTCTCCCAAGTCTTCTGCTCACCCAATATTACTTATCAGTATTATCGGCTTTCAGGCACTTACACTTAAAAAAGAGGGGGACTGGGGTAGGAAATAAAGGGGATTGGGGCCTTATCCTCCCCCATCAATCCCCCTTCTTATACCAAGTTGCCGTCAAAGAGATTTTTTGTAGGGGCGGACCCGCGTGTCCGCCCGTGGGGTGGGCGCACACATGGGTGCGCCCCTACAACAAACATTTATAGTCCTTTGACGGCAACTTGGTATTAAATCCCTTGTTGGGAAATAAAATGGCCAGTGGGCCGGGCCTTGGCAGCCCGACCCACCAGCTGGAAGAGTTCATCTAAGCTTAAAAACCTGGTGGCAGGCGTCTGGGCTGTGCCGGTGCAGGCTTATTTGCCTGTTGCAGAAAAAATAACGGGTTGGTTCTTATACCATAAAGCCCTTTGCTTAATCAGATCCTTACCGGGTCACCAAAGTCGCCCGCTTGAACCGCCTCTTTCCTGCCTTCAAGAGATATGTCTTACCGGCCGGGATTTCCAGATTTGCGTCAGTTACCTTCTCCCCATCCAGATGCACCCCACCCTGGCTGATCAAACGCCGGGCCTCGGAGGTGCTGGGCGACAGGCCCGCCTCCACGAGGACCTTGGGCAGCCACAGCTTCGGTCCTTCCACCTTCAGAGTCACCTCCTCAATCTCCTCCGGCAGGCCCTTCTCCCGGAAGATGTGGGCAAACTCCTGGGCCGCCTGCTCCGCCGCGCTCCGGCCATGGTAACGGGCCACCAACTCCACCGCCAGCTCTTCCTTGACCTGCCGGGGGTGTTTGGCCCCGGAGGCCACGTCCTCCCGGAGCCGGGATAGAGCCTCCGGGGTGATGTCGGTCAATAATTCATAATATCGCAGCATCAGGGTATCGGAGACGGACATGATCTTCCCGAACATCGCGCCGGCAGGCTCGTCAATGCCCACGTAGTTCCCCAGGGATTTACTCATCTTCTGCACGCCGTCCAACCCTTCCAACAGCGGCATGGTGAGCACCACTTGGGGAACCTGGCCGTATTCCCGCTGCAGGTCCCGGCCCACCAGGAGATTGAACTTCTGGTCCGTGCCCCCCAGTTCCACGTCCGCCTGCAAAGCCACGGAATCATAGCCCTGGATCAAGGGATAGAGGAATTCATGGATGCTGATGGGCGTCTGGGAGGTGTAGCGCTTATGGAAATCTTCCCGCTCCAGCATGCGGGCCACCGTGTGGCGGGCCGCCAGGCGGATGAGGTCCTGGGCGGCCATGGGCTTCATCCAGCGGCTGTTGAAATCGATGACCGTCTTTTCCGGATCCAGGATTTTAAAAATCTGGCGTTCGTAAGTGGCGGCGTTGGCCTTCACTTCTTCTTCGGTCAGGGGAGGCCGGGTTTCGCTTTTGCCGGAGGGGTCGCCGATCAAGCCGGTGAAATCGCCGATGAGAAAGATCACCTGGTGGCCCAGGTCCTGGAAATGCTTGAGTTTTTGGATGAGCACCGTGTGCCCCAGGTGCAGGTCCGGGGCCGTAGGGTCGAACCCGGCTTTCACCCGCAAAGGCTTACCTGAAACGATGGCCTTTTCCAGTCGCTCTTTCAACTCCTCTTCCCGGATAATTTCGTGACAACCCTGCTTGATCAGGGCCATTTGCTCCGATACCGACTTCACATTGTTCTCCATTATCACTGTTGTTTGGGCAGAGAGGTGAAGAGAGGGAGCTGTCAGCGGTCAGCTTTCAGCTGATTGCTGACAGCTGAAAGCAAAAAGCTGAAAGCCCTTTCCCCCTTTCAAGGTTTCATTTTAATTTTTCCCGCGCCCGTATCCGTCACTTCGCCGACGATAGCGGCGTCTATAACGCCTTTGTCATGGAGACGGGACAGGAGTTGTTCCCCATGTTGAGGGGCGATGGCGACAAACAGCCCTCCCGAGGTCTGGGCGTCGCTCAAGAGATCCACCTCCACCTGGGCCACCCGGGGGTCAATCTCCAGGTGCTTCTCGCAGAAGCGCCGGTTGGCGTGGCTGCCCGCGGGCACCAACCCCATGTTCGCGTATTCCCGGGCCCAGGAGAGAACCGGCACCCGGCCTGCATAAATGGTGAGTTCCACCTTGCTGGCCGTGGCCATCTCCAGGCCGTGGCCCAGGAGCCCGAACCCGGTGATGTCGGTGACCGCGTGCACTTCCAGGCCCTCCAAGGCCTCCGCGGCCGTGCGGTTGAGCTCGCTCATGAGCCGAATCGCGGCCTCTTCCGCTTCTTTGGAGGCCAGGCGGCCTTTTAAAGCGGTGGCGATGATGCCCGTGCCCAGGGGCTTGGTGAGCACCAGCAGGTCCCCCCTTTGGGCCCCCGCCTTGGTGAGAATCCGGTCGGGATGCACGATACCGGTCACCGCCAGGCCGTACTTCAGCTCCGGGTCCTCCACGCTGTGGCCGCCCACCAGCAGGGCCCCGGCTTCGTGCACCTTGTCCATGCCCCCCCGGAGGATCTCCTTCAGGACCTCCGCAGGCGTGGTCTGCAAGGGAAAGCAGGCGATATTCAGCGCGGTCAGGGGCCGCCCCCCCATGGCGTAAACGTCGCTCAGGGCGTTGGCCGCGGCGATCTGCCCGAACCGGTAGGGATCATTGACGATGGGGGTAAAAAAATCCACCGTCTGGATGAGGGCGATCTCCGGGGTAATACGAAACACCCCGGCGTCGTCCGCAGCCTCCAATCCCACCAGGAGATCGGGATGCGGCTTAAAAGCCAGGCTGCACAAAACCTCCTCCAGGACCCCTGGAGGTATCTTGGACGCTCAGCCCGCGGCCCGGACCTGTTCTACCAGGGGAAGTTGTCTCTTCTCTGCCAATTTAGCCTCTCGTTTTAAAGCTTTCAGCTGTCAGCTGTCAGCTAAAAAGAAACATTTGGAAACCGTAGTCAACCATCCAGGTCATTGCCGGAAACAGACTACTAACTGCTGTGTCATTAACCCGCAAAGTAATCAACAGTCAGCACCCTATTTTTCTTTAGCTGAAAGCTGACCGCTGAAAGCTGAAAGCTTCTTTCAAAACCCCAGCCAGCGCACTTCCCGTTCTTTGCGGGGGGGCACCGGCGGCTCTTTGGCGGAGTAGCCGATGGGGGTGATGGCCAGGAGTTGCTGGTCGGGTTTGCCCAGATAGTCCAGGAGTTGTTTTTCCACAAAGAGCACGCCCGTCATCCAGCAAGTGCCCAGGCCCTCGGCGTGGGCCGCAAGGAGGAGGTTCTGCATCAGCGCGGCGCCGCTTTGAATGTTGGCCATCTGCATTTCCTGGTCCGGGGCTTTGTAGATGGTCACCGCGATGACCACCGGCGCGCCCCCCAGGTTCTTAAAAAAACCCCTGACCATTTGCCGGCCTTTCTCCGGAAGCCCGGCCTTTTCCAGGATGGGTTCCATAAAAGGGATGGCCCCGCTGGCCAGTTCCACGAATTCATCCTTTGCCTTTCCGGCCATGACCGTGATCTCCCAGGCCTGGGCGTTGGTGCCGGAGGGGGCCCAAAGCCCGGCGTCGATGACCCGCTCCAGGGCTTCTCTGGACGGGATCTCAGGCTTGTACAGGCGGTGGCTGCGGCGGTTATGGATGGCTTCGTATAGGTCCATAGTCCCTCCTCCAGTAGATGTAAGGCGGGCACTGCCCGCCAGGGTCTAGCTTGCGCCCATGAGCCGATAATACCGGGCTTCTGCGACTTTCCCCCGCTTCTCGCAGCCCTGGGCGTAGACCGCGCATTTGGCCGCCAGGGTGCGGCGGGCCGCCTGGCGGTAAGGCTCCGGCAGGTCCGGCTCGGCCAAGAGTTTTTGTAATGCCTGGATGCGCCAGCGGTCCAGGCCCCATTGCCGGGAAAGCTGGTCCGCATGGCCGCCCCGCTTGATGATCAGGGGCTCCGGCAGGAGCCCCACTTCGTAGCGCCAACCCAGTCGCAGCCAGAGGTCATAGTCCTCGGCCGCAGGGAGATCTTCGTCAAAGCCGCCGTGGTCGTCAAAGAGCCGCCGGTGCAAAACCACCGCCGACGGGCTCACCAGGCAGCGCTCCAGGGAACGCAGAAAAATGCGGCCCCCTTCTTTTCTATGGGTCCGGGGTGGATTCACCCGCACGCGCCGGCGCACCCAGATTTCTTCGGTCTGGCTGAGGAGAAGCTGGGGATGGGCCTCCATAAAGGCCATCTGCCGGGCCAGTTTCTCCGGCAGCCAGAGGTCGTCGGAGTCCAGGAAGGCCAGCCACTCGCCTTGGGCCGCGGCCATCCCGGCATTTCGGGCTGCGGAGACGCCCCCCCGGCCTGGCCGGGGCAGCACCCGGATTTCCTCGCCAAATGCGGCCAGGGCCTCCGGGGTCCCGTCCGTAGAGCCATCGTCCACCACCAGAAGCTCAAAATCCCGGTAGGTCTGAGCCAGCACCGAGGCCACCGCCTCCTTAACCAGCGCGGCCCGGTTGTAAGTGGGAATAATGACGCTCACCCGGGGCACAATATTGCAAAGTTATCAGAAAGTAAGGAAAATTCAAGGTGTATAATCTTCTTAACACGGCATTGTACGGGGTCCCGGAAAACGCTATGCGAAATATTGCTCCTCATAACTCCCCCTCCCCTGGTGGGAGGGGGCTGGGGGGAGGGGGATAAATGGGCACAATCCCAAGAAGATTTCACCCCCACCCCAGCCCTCCCCCATCAAGGGGGAGGGAGAAAAGGCCTCAAAACTTGGTTAAGATGATCCTGGGGCGTTCGATAGCAGGGGAGGGAAGGCCTGAGAGTGCCGAATTTTTGCCATTATTCATTGGCATCCCAGGAAAATTCTATGTTAAATTTTAACGTTGAGAAAATGACGACTTATATCGGAGTCCCGCATGCCACCCCGTTATGAACCCCGCCGCCTGGAAGAGAAATGGCAGAAAATCTGGGAAGAGCGGCGGCTTTTTGAGGCCCCGGAGGAACCCTCCCGGCCTAAATACTACGTCCTGGAGATGTTCCCCTATCCATCGGGGCGCATCCACATGGGCCACGTGCGCAATTACACCATCGGCGACGTGGTGGCCCGGTATAAAAGGATGCGGGGCTTCAACGTGCTTCATCCCATGGGCTGGGACGCGTTCGGGCTGCCCGCAGAAAACGCGGCTATGGCCCGGGGCCTGCACCCGGCCTCCTGGACTTATGACAATATTGAGTACATGCGCGGGCAGCTTAAGGAACTGGGCTACAGCTACGACTGGCCCCGGGAGCTGGCCACCTGCGACCCGGACTACTACCGCTGGGAACAGTTGGTCTTCATCGAGATGTTCCGGCGCGGCCTGGCTTATAAGAAAAAAGCCCCGGTCAACTGGTGCCCCCGCTGCGAAACCGTGTTGGCCAACGAACAGGTGGAAGGCGGCCTCTGCTGGCGCTGCGATTCCCCGGTGTCTTTGAAGGAACTGGAGCAATGGTTCTTCAAGATCACCGCCTACGCCGAAGAATTGCTGGCCGACCTGGACAATCTTACGCACTGGCCGGAGCGGGTCCTCACCATGCAGCGGAACTGGATCGGCAAGTCCACCGGCGCGGAAATCTTTTTCCCCTTGAAAGACGGCGGCGAGCCCCTCACGGTGTTCACCACCCGGCAGGACACCCTCTGGGGCGCCACCTTCATGAGCCTGGCCCCGGAGCATCCCCTGGCCCTGGCCTTGGCCCAAGGCACACCCCAGGAAGCCGCGGTGCGCGACTTCGTGGAGCACTGGCGGGCCCAGGACCGCAGCCGGGGCGTCCTGGAGGAGATCACCAAGGAAGGGGTGTTCACCGGCCGCTATTGCTTGAACCCGGTGACCGGCTGGGAGATTCCCATCTACGTGGCCAATTTCGTGCTCATGGAGTACGGCACCGGCGCGGTGATGGCGGTGCCGGCCCACGATCAACGGGACTTTGAATTCGCCCAAAAATACGGCCTGCCCATCAAGGTGGTGATCCAGCCGCCGGGGGAGGAACTCCGGGCCGAAGACCTCACGGCTGCCTATGAAGATGAGGGAGTGCTCCAGGACTCCGGTTCCTTCAGCGGCCTGGCCAGCGCCCCGGCCCGGGAGGCCATCGCCGCTTTCCTGGAGGAGGCGGGCCGGGGCCGCCCGGCCGTACACTTCCGCCTCCGGGACTGGCTCATTTCCCGGCAGCGTTACTGGGGCGCGCCCATCCCCATCATTTACTGCGAGAAATGCGGCCTGACGCCGGTGCCGGACAAGGACCTGCCGGTGAAGCTGCCCCTGGATGTGTCCCTCTCCGGCGAGGGGGGCTCCCCCCTGGCCCAGTTGCCTTCCTTCACCGATGTCCCCTGCCCGGCCTGCGGCGGCCCCGGCAGGCGGGAAGTGGACACCATGGACACCTTTGTGGAGTCCTCCTGGTATTTCCTGCGCTATGCCTGCGCCGACTACCGGGAAGGGGTGCTTGACCGAAAACGGGTGGATTACTGGCTGCCCGTGGACCAATATATCGGCGGCATCGAGCACGCGGTGTTGCACCTGCTCTATGCCCGCTTCTTCACCAAGGTCCTCCGGGACCTGGGTTTGGCCCAGATAGATGAGCCTTTCCAGCGGCTCCTCACCCAGGGCATGGTCCTCAAAGACGGGGCCAAGATGGCCAAATCCAAGGGCAACGTGGTGGACCCAGACGAACTGATCCAGGCCTACGGCACGGACACCACCCGGCTCTTCCTCCTCTTTGCCGCGCCCCCGGAAAGGGACCTGGAATGGAGCGACCAGGGGGTCATGGGGGGCCACCGCTTCCTGCACCGGCTCTGGACCCTGGCCCACAACCTGCTGCCGGACATCAAGGAAACGGCGCCTTATCAGGGAACCGGCGCCGACCTCCCGGCCGGGCTGGGAGAGTTTCGCCACAAAGTACACCAGACCATCCAGAAGGTGACCGGGGATATCGAGGACCGCTTCCACTTCAACACCGCCATCGCCGCGGTGATGGAGCTGATCAACGCCTTTTACCAGGGAGTGGAGGACCATTCCCAAGAGGAAAAAGCCCTGCCCGTCTTCCGGGAGGCCCTGGAGGCCGTTTTAAAGCTCCTTTATCCCATGGTGCCCCACATTACTGAAGAACTGTGGGAAGCCTTGGGTTATAATACATCCTTGCAACTTACCCCCTGGCCCCAGGCCCAGGCCGAGGCCCTGGTGGAAGCGGCCCGGACGGTGGTCGTTCAGATCAACGGCAAGGTGAGGAGCCGCCTGATGGTCCCGGCCGGCCAGTCGGACCGGGAGATTGAAAATGCGGCCCTCAATGATCCGGTAATACAAAAATGGCTCCAGGGCCGGCCCCCCAAGAAGGTGGTGGTGGCCCGGGGAAAGCTGGTGAACATTGTTATTTGAGGAAAAGCCGTGACCTGGGGCCGTATTCTTGCCCTAATTTTGATGATTGCCTTGGCGGGCTGCGGCTACCGGCCCGTGGGCCTGGAACCTTACCGCCAGGAGACGGCTCCTTCCCTATCCATTCCCCTATTCGCCAACCGCTCTACCGAGGTGGGGATCGAATCCGTCATGGCCAACGCCATGATCCAGGCCTTTTCCCAGACCAAGGCCGTGCGGCTCACTACCAAGCCTCAGGATGCCGAACTGGTGCTGGAAGGCAAAGTAGCCTTTGTGGAAAACAGCTCTGTGGCCTATAATAATATTTTGCGCTCTACCGTCAGACGGGTGACCATCAAAGTGGACCTGAACCTCAAGCGGCGGGACAGCGGCAAGATTTTGTGGAAGGATACCACGGTCATCCAGGAAGATTATCTGGTGGACCCCAACTACCAGATCGGGGAGACCCTTAAGAACCGGGGCATCAGAAGGGCCGCGGCCACCCTGGCGCAACGGGTCTTGGATAAGGTGCTGCTGGTGATTTAGTCAGCTGGCAGCAATAAGAGCAATGATTTTTGGTGGGCCATGCCCACCCTACACAATCTTCCCCATGTCCCATCCCTTGTTGGAACGCCATCTCAAGCGTAGCACCCTCAAGCCCCTTTATCTGTTTTATGGGGATGAAGAGTTCCTTATGCTCCGGGCCCTGGAGCGTTTGGGTAAGGCGCTTACCGGCCCTGACGGCGAAGCCCCCGTGAAGGTGGTTCTGGAGGCCCAGGAGATCGGACTACCGGAGTTTCTGGCCCAGGCCCGGATGACCCCCCTGTGGGGGGCCGGACAGCTCCTGGTGCTGCGGCGGGTGGAGACCTACCCGGCTAAGCCCCTGAAAGCCGTCCTCGATTATCTGGATCACCCCGCGCCCCGGGCCCGGGTGGTGCTTCTGGCGCCGGGGTTGAAGGCCCGGGACCTGGCTAAAAATGCGGTCTGGAGCCGCCTGCAGCAGGAGGAGGCGGCCCTGGGTTTCTTTCACCTAAAGGAAGGGGAATTGCAGCAGTGGCTGACCCGGGAGGCCCAGGCCCAGGGGAAAACCCTGACTCTGGCCGGGGCCCAGCGCCTGGTGGACATGGTGGGGGACAATCTCTCGGAACTGGCTTCGGAACTGGAAAAGCTGACTCTTTTCGCGGGACCGGAAAAGACCCTGACCCCCAACCTGGTGAGCCAACTGGCCAGCCACAGCCGCACTTACAACATCTTCGCGCTGGTGGATGCGCTGGGGGAGTCGGGCGCACAAAAGCGGCTCTCCGCCCTGGCCCACCTCCTGGACCTGGGGGAGCCGCCCGCCCGCATCTTGGTGATGTTGGCCCGGCAATTGCGCCTGCTCCTGCGCCTCAAGGACAGCCCCGCCGGGGCCCCGCCGGAGGCCCTGGCCCGGGCCTTGGAAGTTCCTCCCGGAATAGTGAAGAAATTGGCCAAACAAGCCGCCCGCTTTACCACTCCTACCCTCCAGACCCACCTCCGGCGCCTGCACCAAACCGACCGGCAATTGAAAACCAGCATGGGCAACCCTAGATTGTGGCTGGAGTGGTGCCTGTTGCAGATGGGACCGGGATAGGAAAGATTAAAAGATTAACCACTGAGGCACAGAGAGCACAGATGTACACAGAGTAAGAAAACTTTTTATTTTTGGCGCTTTAAGCGCCAAAAATAAAAAATATCTTTTTCTCTGTGTAACTCTGTGTCCTTTGTGCCTCTGTGGTAAATTCTTTAAGCGCTTTTCAGGGCGTTGACCTGGCGGGTGAGGCGGGAGATTTTCCGGGCCGCGGCGCGCCAATGGAGGGTGCCTTTGCCCGCGACCTGGGCGATGATGGGCACGGCCTTGGTGAGGGCGGTCTCGGCGCCGGCCGCGTCCTTCTTGGCCATGGCCAGGCGCACTTCCCGCACCACGCTTTTGACCCTGGTCTTCCGGCTCTGGTTCCGCATACGCCGTTTTTTATTCTGTCTGGCCCGCTTCAGGGCGGAAATATGTCTGGCCAAATTATTGTCCTCCGCGAAAGATAATCAGTAAATATATCTTAAGAATTTCTCTTGGTCAAGATTGTTGATTCTCCGGGTGTTGCCGAAAAAAGGCCAGGAAATAACCGACCCCGGAGGTCAGGGTGACAATCAGGGCCAGCCAGAGCAGACCCATGCCCAACCTCTGGAAATCCACGGCCTGATAGGGATAGTGCAAAATCAGGGCGGTGAGGGCCGCCATCTGCAGCAGGGTCTTGGCCTTGCCCCAGCGGTCCGGGGCCAGGATGATGCCCTCCGCGGCCGCCAGGGCCCGGAGCCCGGTAACCGCCAGCTCCCGGCCGATGATGACAAAGGCCATCCACGCCGGCACCCGGCCCAAGGGAATGAGCATGATCAGGGCCGCGGACACCAGGAGCTTGTCCGCCAGGGGGTCCATGAACTTGCCGAAGCGGCTCACCAGCCGCTGGCGCCGGGCAAAAAAACCGTCCAGAAAATCCGTGGCCCCTGCCACCACAAAGCACAAGCCCCCAAGAAAACTGGCCACCTGCCCCGAAAAGCACAAAAGGACCATCACCACCGGAATGGCGACAATACGCGCCCCCGTAAGGATGTTGGGCAGATTCCAGAATTTGGTCAGGGCCGGGTTCATATCAGCCTTTGCGGGCCCGCTCCCAATCCTCCAAAAATTTCTTTAACCCCACGTCTGTCAGGGGATGCTTAATGAGCTGCATTATCACCCCATAAGGAACAGTGGCGATGTCCGCGCCCGCCAGGGCCCCCTCCAGGACATGCAGGGGGTGGCGGATGCTGGCCACGATGATCTCCGTGTCAAACCCGTAATTCTCAAAGATGGTGACAATCTGCTCCACGCATTCCATGCCCCGCTGGGAGATGTCGTCCAGGCGGCCGATGAAGGGGCTGACAAAGGCCGCGCCGGCCTTGGCCGCCAGCAAGGCCTGGAGGGGCTGGAAGATCAGGGTGACATTGACCTTGATCCCTTCCTGCGCCAGGATCCGGGTGGCCTTCAGGCCGTCCGGGGTCATGGGGATTTTCACCACCACGCAGTCACTGACTTTGGCCAAATGCCGGGCTTGCGCCAACATGCCCGCCTCATCAACGGCGGTCACTTCGGCGCTTACCGGGCCTTGCACCAATTCACAGATCTGCCGGATCAGGTCTTCAAATTGTTTGTCGGTTTTGATTCCGACCTTAGCGCACAGGCTGGGGTTGGTGGTCACCCCATCCACCAGGCCCAGGCTGTGGGCTTCCCGAATCTCGTCCAGATTGGCGGTATCAATAAAGAATTTCATAATGACCCCTTATCCTATCATAGTTCATTCTGTTCCACTACGCCGGAAGCGCTTCAGGCACCCTTCGGAGCAGAAAAAATAGTCCTGGCCGTCTTTTTGGGCCTTCAGGGCCTCCCTCCGGGGAATAAAGGTGCCGCAGACCGGGTCTTTGACCAGCACCTCCGGTTCATCGGGCCGCGCCTCCCGGGAAGCCTCCCTCCCGGATAACCAGGACTGATAGGCGCTCTTCGCCAGGCGGTACGCCAAATAACCCACCAATAATCCCAAAAGAAGACGCCAGGACAAAACCGCTCTCTTTTAATCTGACGCGGGTTGCACCATAGCCCGCGCCGCTTCATCCACATCCATCAAAAGTTCCGCCACCGTTTTTTCCAGCACCGGGTGCCAGGCCTGGGGGGCTATCTCGGCCAGGGGCACCAACACAAAGGCCCGGCGGTGCATCTCCGGATGCGGCAGAACCAACTCCGGTCCGGACATGATCACGCCGTCATACAACAATAAATCCAAATCAATAATCCGGGGGCCCCAACGCTCCCCCCGCACCCGGCCCAGGTCCTCCTCCACTCGGAGAAGCACCCGCAACAGCTCCTCCGGCTCCAGCCGGGTGCGCACCTGGGCCACGGCATTGACGTACCAGGGCTGGTCCGGGGGCCCCAGGGGCGGGTTCCGATAAAACCGGGAGACCTTTAAGACCTCCACCTCCTCTATCGCGGCCAATCGGGCCAGGGCCTCTTCCAACTGCCGGCGGGGGTCCCCCAGGTTGGCCCCCAAACCGACGTAGGCAATGACCGGCTTCAACTCCGTGATCGCCGCAGGTCCTAAGGGCATGGTGGTTTTGTATCCCCGGGGGAGGGGGCTAACGGCCGTGGGCCCTTAACCCCCATATTCCTTTTCCCACCCAATATTATGGTATTTGTAGGGGCGCACCCATGTGTGCGCCCCAAGCCCAGGGCGGACACATGGGTCCGCCCCTACAGAATACGCGGGTTGGGAGGGGAGTTTGGAAAGGGCAGAGACTTCACGTCCCTGGCCTTCCCCCCAAAATCTTAACCAATCTTCTTAAGCCGCGCCAGGGCCTCTTCCATCCGTTCTTTGGGCACGGTGAGGGCCAGGCGCACGTAGCCTTCCCCGGGGGCCCCCAGGCCCATGCCGGGGATGGTGACGATGCCGGCTTGTTCCAGGAGATGGGTGGTGAAACCCATGGAGGTCATCCCCGGCGGCACCGCCAGCCAGACATAGAAGGTGGCCTTGGGGAACTCTACATTATAGCCCAATTTCTTCAGCCCCCCCACCAGAATATCCCGGCGTTCCTGGAGGATGGCGCAGTTTTCCTTAACGCAGCTCTGGTCCGAGTCCAGGGCGGCGATGCCCGCGATTTGCACGGCGTCAAAGGCCCCGGAATCGATGTTGCTCTTGATCTTGCCCAGCGCGGCCAGTACGTCTTTATTGCCCACGGCCATACCCAGCCGCCAGCCGGTCATATTGTAAGTCTTGGACAGGGAATGGAACTCGATGCCCACCTCCCGGGCCCCGGGCACTTCCAGGAAACTGGGGGGCTTATAGTCGTCGAAGGCCAGTTCGGTATAGGCGGCATCATGAACGGCAATGATCTGATATTCCCGACAAAAATCTACTACCCGGACGAAAAATTCCTTATCCGCCACCGCCGCGGTGGGATTGTTGGGGTAGTTGAAGAAGAATGCCTTGGCATCCCGAGCCGTCAGGGGGTCGATTTCATGTAAATCCGGCAAAAAGGCGTTTTCCCGGAGGAGAGGGACAAAATGGCTATAGGCCCCGGCGAAGAGAGTACCCATCTGGTAGACGGGATACCCCGGGCTGGTCATGAGGTTGATATCCTCGGGATTATTGATCCCCAGGGGCAGATGGGCGATGCCTTCCTTGGAGCCGATGAGGGTGATGACCTCGCTCTCCGGGTCCAGCTTCACCCTGAAGCGCTTTTTATACCAGCGGGTCACCGCCTCCCGGAAACCCTTCATGCCGGAATACGCGGGGTAGCGGTGGGTGCCGGGGTCCTGGACCGCGGCCATCATTTTCTCGACGATGAAGCGGGGCGTGGGCAGGTCCGGGTCCCCCACTCCCAGGTCGATGATATCCACGCCCCGGGCCCGGACTTGGGCCTTCTTTTTATCAATTTCCTTGAATAAATAAGGGGGAATCTGCTTTAAGCGCTCTGCCGGCTCGAAAATCTGTGCCATTCACTTAACCTCTTCCGCCACTACTTGATTGCGTAAAGCGCCGATCTTTTCCACCCTGATCTCCACCACGTCGCCTGCCCGCATGGGGCCGATGCCCGATGGAGTGCCGGTGGCGATGACGTCGCCGGGGAGCAGGGTCATGATGCGGGAGATGAAGGAGATGAGGTTTGCCACTCCGAAGACCATGTTACTGGTGTTGGAATGCTGCTTCCGTTCACTGTTCAGATAGGCCTCCACCATCAGATTGTCCGGGTCAGGGATTTCCGTTTCGATCCAGGGACCCAGGGCCGCGAAGGTGTCGAATCCCTTGGCCCGGGTAAACTGGCCGTCTTTTTTTTGCAGATCCCGGGCGGTGACGTCGTTGAAACAGGTATAGCCCAGGACATAGTCCAGGGCCTTGGCCTCCGACACGTGCCGGGCCGTCTTGCCCAGGACCACCGCCAATTCCGCCTCGTAGTCCACCCGCCGGGACATCTGGGGATAGACGATAGCCTCATCCGGGCCGATGACCGCGGTGCTGGGTTTCATAAAAATCAGGGGCTCATCCGGCACGGGATTGCCGAACTCCGCGGCATGGTCCCGGTAGTTGAGGCCCAGTGCAATGATTTTCGTAGGCTCGCAAGGGGCCAGGAGGGTGACCTCCGGCAGGGACAGGACCTCGCCGGTGGTATTGGCCAAACCGCCGTCATAGGGCGGTCCCCACAGGACGAAGATCCTTTCCCCTTCCAGAATGCCGTAGCCCGTCCGGCCCATCTGCTCGAAGCGTACTAGGCGCATCTTATCTCAACCCAATGACAACCTATTAAAATAATAGTATATTTTAAAGCTGGGTTTTTTACCCCCCTTTTCTAAAGGGGGGCAGGGGGGATTATTATGCTCCTCGATAATTCCCCTAAATCCCCCTTTAGGAAAGGGGGACTTAAAACCACCATGAAAAACCCGGCAACCTGATTGAAAATCTTTTGGCTGAAAGCTGACCGCTGACCGCTGACAGCTGACAGCTTCTCTATTTCAACCCCAAAACATCCTGCATATCATAAAGCCCGGGGGCCTGGCCCACTATCCACGTCGCGGCCCGTACCGCGCCCCGGGCGAAATTGTCCCGGCTGTGGGCCCTGTGGGTGATCTCCAGGCGCTCCCCCAGGCCGCCGAAAAGCACGGTGTGCTCCCCCACGATGTCTCCGGCCCTCACCGTCTGAATGCCGATCTCCTGGGGAGTGCGCTCGCCGATGATGCCCTGGCGGGCGTAAACCCCCACCTTCTCCAGGTCCCGGTCCAGGGCGTGGGCAATGACCTGGGCCAGCTTCAGGGCCGTGCCGCTGGGCGCGTCCTTTTTCAGACGGTGGTGGGCCTCCACAATCTCCACGTCATAGCCTTCGCTTAAGACCCGGGCGATATCAGCCACCACCCGGAACATCAGGTTCACGCCCACGCTCATGTTGGGCGCGAAGACCAGGCGGGTGCGGGCGCCCAGGGCCCGGACCTCAGCCAGTTGCGCCGGGGAAAACCCGGTGGTGCCCATGACCATGGCCTTGCCCGCGTCCGCCACCATCTTTAAATGGGCCAGGGACGGCTCCGGATGGGTGAACTCGATGAGTACGTCGCCCTGGGGCAAGACTTCCGCCAGAGAGCCGGAGATTTTGATGCCTTTGGCGGGAAGACCCACCACCTCTCCCACCTCCCGGCCCACCCCGGGGTGGTCCGGGCGCTCAAACGCGGCCGCCAGGGTGATCCCCTCCACCCCCTCCATCATGTGGATGATGCGGCCTCCCATGCGCCCCGCCGAGCCGGAAACGATGGCCTTGATCATGGATTCCTCCGCAGAGAGTTCAAAGTTCAAAGTTCAAGGTTCAAAGTCGAAATCCTAAACCTTGAACTTTGAACCTTGAACCTTGAACTACTTAATTAGTCCATACTTTTGCATCACCTGGCGCAGCTTGCTCTCGTTGGCTTCTGACATGGGGCACAAGGGCTGCCGCACCTCGCCGGTGATTTTCCCCAGCAGTTTCATGGCCGTCTTTACCGGGGTGGGGTTGGTTTCGTAGAACATGGCCTCAATCAGGGGCCACATCTTGTAGTGGAGTTTCCGGGCTCCATCCAGGTCGCCTTTGAAGAAGGCGTTGCACATGCCGGCCATGTCCGCCGGGACCACATTGGAGACCACCGAGATCACCCCTTGGCCGCCCACGCACAGCAGCGGGAGCGTAGTGAAGTCGTCGCCCGAAAGCACGGTGATCTTATCGCCGCACAACTCCAGGGTCTTGGCGCCCTGCTTCAGGTCCCCGGTGGCGTCCTTGAGGCCGACGATATTGGGGATCTGCGCCAGCCGGGCCATGGTTTCCGGCAGCAGGTTGAGGCTGGTGCGACCCGGCACGTTATAGACCACGATGGGGATCTTGACCGCCCCGGCCACGGTTTTATAGTGCTGATACAATCCTTCCTGAGTGGGTTTATTGTAGTAAGGAGTGATCATCAGGGCATAATCCGCACCCGCGGCCTCCGCGTGTTTGGTGAGCTCCAGGGCTTCCGCGGTGTTGTTGGAACCCGAGCCCGCGATCACCGGCACGCGTTTTTTCACCTGGTCGATTAAGATCTCCACCACCCGTTTGTGTTCGGCGTGGGACAGGGTGGGGGATTCCCCGGTGGTGCCGCAAGGCACTAGGCCATGAATGCCTCCCTCGATCTGGCGCTCGATGAGCTGCCGGTAGGCCTCTTCGTCGAGTCGGCCGTTCTTGAAGGGAGTAACGATAGCGGTAATTGCTCCCTTTAGCATGAGGTTACTCCTCCTTACTTGAGTTCATCAACCCACAGTTCGCCCTGGCACACCACCAGGGCTTCACCCTCCAGATAAACGTCTTTAAAGGTCTCTTCCTGGAGTTTAAAGTGCACGGTCAGTATTTCACCCCCCCTGGTATTCACCGCCACCGGGGACATCGCGTAGCCCAGGCGGGCGGCGATGAGGGCCGCGGCCACCGCGCCAGTGCCGCAAGCCAGGGTCTCGTCCTCCACTCCCCGCTCGTAGGTGCGCACCTCCAGGGCCTGGGACCCCTGAAAATTGATGAAATTCACGTTGGTCCCCGCGGGCTGGAACATCTGGTGAAAGCGCACAATTTTGCCCCAGAAGGTCACCGGCACCTGGTCCAATTCCTTTACCGGCACCACCACGTGGGGCACCCCCACCTTCAGGAAGTGGCCGGTGAGGGTCTTGCCGTTGATGGGGATCTCCTGGTAGAGGCGGAAATCCTCAATTCCCGTCAGCTCCAGGCGGACGTTGCGGTCCTGGACCTCTGCTTTCATGATGCCCGCCAGGGTTTCAAAGCTCAATTTCGGCGGCGCGATCCCCAGCATGACCGCCAGGCGCGCGGCGCAGCGGCCGCCGTTGCCGCACATCTCCGCTTCGGAGCCGTCGGCGTTGTAGAAGCGCCAGCGGAAATCAGCCGCGGTCCCCGGCTCCAGGAGGATCAGGCCGTCGGCCCCCACCCCCACCTGCCGGGCGCAGACCCGGCGGGCGAAACGGGGCTGTTCCGCATCGGGGATCAAAGGCTGGCGATGGTCTATCAGGACAAAATCATTGCCGCCGCCGTGCATCTTATAAAAGGGGATGCGTGTTGTTTCTAATCCCATGATTTCTGTTCAAGAATCCTACCCTGTGATTGATATATGGACATCTCGTTCCCAAGTTGCACTTGGGAACGCAACTTTAGCCCAAGCTTTGCTTGGGCAACCTCTAGATATACAAGAAATTATTTCCTGATGAATAGGTTGGCAAAGCGCAGCTTTGCAGACAAAGGGGTTCCCAAGCACAGCTTGGGAACCAGCAAAATAGCGCCTCATTAAGCTACTTCAGGAATTCCGGAATATTCTCCCCCCAGACAAGCTGGCGGTAAGTTTCCCGCTTTCTGATAACATAAAACTCTTGATCTTGCACCAAAATTTCCGCCACCCGAGGCCGGGCGTTGTAGTTGGAACTCATGGAAAAGCCGTAGGCCCCGGCGCTCATCACCGCCACCAGTTCGCCTGGTTGAAACGCGGCCATCTCCCGGTCCTTGGCCAGGAAATCCCCGGATTCGCAGATGGGCCCCACCAGGGAGGCCTTGACCCGGGGCCGGGGACGTTTGACCACCGACCGGATGCCGTGGTAGGAGCCGTAGAGGCTGGGGCGGGCCAGGTCGTTCATGCCCGCGTCCACGATGATGAAGTTTTTCGCTTTGCTCTCCTTGGTATAGAGCACCTTGGTGACCAGGATGCCGGCATTGCCCACCAGGACCCGGCCCGGCTCGAGGATCAGGGTGACCTTCAGGTCCCGGAGCCTTTCCACGATTTTTCCCCCATATTCGTGAGGATGGGGCGGCTCTTCCTGGTCGTAGCGGATGCCCAGGCCGCCCCCCAGGTCCAGGTAACGGATGGGGATGCCGGCCTTTTCCAGGCGATGGATCAACTCTTTCAAGCGTTCCAGGGCATCGACAAAGGGCTCCACTTCGGTGATCTGGGAGCCGATATGGCAGGCCACGCCGATCACCTCCAGGTGGGGCAACTCCCGGGCCCGGAGGTAATCCTGGTAAGCCCGCTCGATATCGATGCCGAACTTGTTCTTTTTAAGCCCCGTGGAGATGTAGGGATGGGTCCGGGGGTCGATATCCGGGTTGATGCGCAGCCCCACCCGGGCCTTGAGGCGCAGGCGCCCGGCGATGCGGTTGATCTCCCCCAACTCTTGGGAAGACTCCAAGTTGAACAGAAGAATCCCGGCCTTAAGCGCGGCCCGGATCTCTTCCGGGCGCTTGCCCACCCCGGAGTAGACGATTTTGGCCGGGTCCACCCCGGCTTTAAGCGCCCGGTGCAGTTCGCCCCCGGAGACGATGTCCGCGCCGGCCCCCTGGCGGGCCAGGAGCCGCAAGATGGCCAGATTGGCGTTGGCTTTGACCGCGAAACAGACAACGTGGGGAAAACCCTCGAAGGCCCCGTCAAAGACCCGGTAGTGGTGGCTCAGGGTGGCGGAGCTGTATAGATAAAAGGGCGTCCCCACCCGGGCGGCAATGTCTTTTACCGGTACTCCTTCGCAATAGAGTTCACTGTTTTGGTAGTGGAAATGGTGCATCCAAATATCCTAACTTTCCTTCTTTTTATTGAAGCGATTTCTCCATTTAAAATATTCTTTAAGATTCCGGAATGGGACATTTGATTCAATTGCGCGCGCCATGTCTGCTGTAAGGTAACTCATCCAATAATCGTCAAAAATATCTTTCCCGTGAGACGCAAATGGACCTCTGCCTTCAATTAGCTCTTCAATTTTTCTTACTGATCCGATATTTTTTGTATTTCCGCTTCCGGGTTGTTCTCCTGCAATTCGCCATTTTTCCTGGAATAAAAAACTAAAATCTTTAACTACAGAAATAATATCTTGCAAATCATCCAAACTATAAATCCGTCTTTCATCAATTGCTTCTTCTCTTCTACTATAAATAACTCCAAGAACGAAATGAGCAGCATATTGTTCATACGGGAATGTAATATTTTTGCTTGATTGCCTCTGACGAAAATAGCCGGTAAAGGCTCCTAAGGTGAAACCATTTACTGTATTAGGACCTGTTCTATATGTACTTTTTAGATCAAGAGCTATTTTATTATTGTTTGGCATGATGAATGTTATGTCAGGATAATGGTTTTGGTGCTCACTGAGAATCATTTTATATTTATTTTCACTCGCAAATCTAGATATAATGGGAAACAGCATCAATTCTATAATCTTAGATACTACCTTGGTATCAATTGATATTGTATATATATTTCGATAAATATCTATGAAACCTTTTACTACCCAATCGCCATTATCTGAAGCAAGTGTGCGTTTAAATTCTTCAAAGTAATTTGATAATTTGTTTCTGAAATCATCGTTATTCATAACTTAGGTTCCGACCAGCAATATTTCTTTTGATTCAGAATTTGTTGACAAAACATATTTATATTGCCCATAATGCACAACATGAACATTATTCTTATATTTTTTTAGTATAGATATAAGTTCAGTCTCAGAAGGAATGCCATCACTACGATAAGAAACTACTAAGATACTATTCTGAAACTTCTTGAATAAATTGTCAAATGCCCCAAAAATAAGATTCTTATCAATCCACTCATTTTCTCGTAGTTTTAAACGCAGATGCTTTGATCTTCTATCTAGATACTTGGCCCATTCGGAGTACATAGTCAAACCTTCTAAAAAATGATAATACCAAAAATAATCTACCGGGACCCCTTTTTTAGATATATAGGGCGTATCAATATAGACTAAGTCATATTCACCTACAATCTCCGAATAATCTAAATTCATAGCTCTATTTTTATTTCCATTGTCAAAGACCGCTTGGTTTGCTTCCTCTACGAATAGCCGGAACCATTCAGGAAATGGTCTATCCCATGTGGCCTTATTCCCAAAAGATCGCTGAACTTCAGCAAACCTTATGTATAGATTTTTTCTATGAAATAAATTATATGGGCGTTTAATGATACAAGCCTGACATAATGCATAGAATGCAAGAGCATATTTATATTGATCGTCAATCTGATTGATATTAGTAATAGTTTGGTCAATCCATGTATTTTCATCATCCGTGAAATATATATCATGGAAATTATCTTGAATAAATGTAGGGTATGAAATATTGTTTTGCTTTGTTAATATCCACTCAACGTCATCTAAACTTAGTCTTGTTCTATTGTTTTCTATTAAAGCTAACCCAATATAATAGTTAAACTTAAGAATATCATTATATGTAACTTTCTTCCTTTCCTGTTTAAGCCGATAAGCAACCGCGCCTGTGCCGCCAAATGCATCGAGACATGTATTGAACTTTAATCCTGCGATTTGTTCCCAAATCCAATTGGCCAGCTTTGCCTTGCTCCCTTGATATCTAGTTGACGGAAACTTAGCAGTCATTTCCGGAGAAATGGGAAGGCGAAGTTGATTAGCTATGTTTTTTCGCATTGGAATTACCAATTATTCAGTAACTAATCGCCGCCTCTTCCGACGGGATGCTCTCATTCGCCCGCCGGGAGGTGTCCACCGCGGTGACGTAGTAATGATAAATCCGGCCCCGGGCGGCCTTCTCGTCCAGGTACGCGGGCCTGGTCACCAGGGTGGGGGTCAGGAGGTTGAATTTGACTTCCCCCTCCTGCCGCCGATAAATCTTATATCCCGCCACGTCCGGCGCAGGGCTGGGGTCCCATCGGAGCTCCACGCCTCCTTCTCCGGCCACGGCCACCAGGTTGAGAACCGGAGGCGGGGGCGTCCGCTTCTCCGGCATCGCGGTGCGTACGGGGGAATCCACACTCTCGATGAAATCCGGCCCCACCCGGCGCACGGCCCTCACTATATAACTATATTCCACGTCGTTGAGGACCGCCACGTCCTGGAAGGAGGAGGCAGTGACGAGCTCCGGGTTCACCCTGATCCACGATTCCCCACCGGCGCGCCGATAAACGCGGTAGCCAGCCAGGTCCCGGACCGGGCGGCCGTCCTGCAACTGGGTCACCGGCTGCCAGGAGACGCGCACGATGCGGTCCCCGGGCACGGCCTTCAGGCTCTGGGGTGTTCGGGGCAGCAGCCCCCAGGCGTGGCTGAGGGTCTGGGACCAGGCTCCCTCGTACCTTTCCTGGTCATAGGCCGCGACCCGGTAATAATAACGCTTCTCCGGCGTCAGGTTCCGGTCCTGGTAAATCACCGCCTCTCCCCGCACCTCCGCCATCCGGGGATAGGCCAGGTCGATATCCGCGAGCACGACAAAATCACTGAGGGCAGGGGGACCCGCGTCCACCCCCTTAAGTTCCGCGCGCAGCACCCGGCAGCCCTGGATCTGGGTCAAAGGCTGCCCCAACAGGTTTTCCGTGGGCAGCAGCCAACTCAGCGCCAGGGCGTCCCCCTCCTGGGAGACGCGAAAATCCCGGACTTTCCCGGGCAACACGGCATCCGGGGGAACCGGGGCCAGCTTCTTGCCGCAGCCCCCGGTCAAGAACAAAAGGACCAGGATAAGACAGACAAGGATTGTGAGGAGAGCCAGGGTTCTGCGACCCCTGCCTCCGTCTCCCAAAATTTTGTGGTTCGCCATCATTCCAGTCCCAGTTCTTTCTCCACTTCTTTGAGTGCCTCCGCCACTCGCACCGGTGCGGTGCCCCCGGCGGAGGTGCGCCGGGCCACGGAGTTTTCTATCTTCAGCCAGTCGAACAGGTCCGTGTCCGCCTGGGGGGCAAAGGGGCGAATCTCTTCCAGGGACAACTCCCAGAGTTCCTTCTTTTGGGTTTCCGCGTAGCGTACTGTCTGCCCCACCTGCTCGTGCGCGGTGCGGAAGGGCACGCCCTTGGCGGCCAGGTAATCCGCCATGTCCGTGGCCGTGAGAAAACCGCCATACAGGGCCGCGGCCATCCGTTCCGGCCGAATCTTGAGGTTGCCGAGCAAACCGGCCATGAGCCGCACCGCGCCTTTGACCGTATCCAGGGTATCGAACAGCGGCTCCTTGTCCTCCTGCAGATCCCGGTTATAAGCCAGGGGCAGGCCCTTCAAGGTCATGAGCAGGCCCAGCAGGTGGCCGCAGACCCGGCCGCATTTCCCCCGCACCAGTTCCGGCACGTCCGGGTTCTTTTTCTGGGGCATGATGGAGGAGCCGGTGGCGTAAGCGTCCGGCAGTTCCACGAACCCGAATTCCGACCCGGACCAGAGCACCAGTTCTTCCGCCAGGCGGCTCAAATGGACCATCATGATACTGGAGAAAGCAAAAAATTCCAGCAGAAAATCCCGGTCGCTCACCGCGTCCAGGCTATTCCTGAAAACTTCCGGAAAGCCCACCTGCGCTGCGCTGAATTGGGGGTCAATGGGAAAAGTGGTCCCCGCCAGGGCCGCGGCCCCCAGGGGGGAGACCCGGATGCGGGCCAGGGATTCGGTAAGCCGCGCCTGGTCCCGGCGCCACATCTCGTCATAGGCCAGCAGGTGGTGGGAGAAGAGCACCGGCTGGGCCCGCTGCAGATGGGTGTAACCCGGCAGCAGGACCCCCAGGTGGCGGCGGGCCAGCTGGGCCCCGGCCCGGCGCAGCTCCGCCAGGTCCGCCAACAACCCCTCCACTTCTTCGGCCAGGTAAAGGCGCACGTCCAGTGCCACCTGGTCGTTGCGGCTCCGGGCCGTGTGGAGCTTCCGGCCCACTTCCCCGATCTTTTCGATCAGGCGGGCCTCCACGGCCATGTGCACGTCTTCCAGGGCCGGGTCCCAGGAGAACTCCCCGGCTTCCATCTCCATGCGTATCTCTTCCAGGCCCCGGACAATGGCTTCGGCCTCTGCGTGCGCGATGATCCCCTGGCGGGCCAGCATCCGGGCGTGGGCCTGGGACCCGGCGATGTCCTGGCGGTAGAGCCGCCGGTCAAAATCCAGGGAGGAGGTGAAGGCCTCCACCTCCTGTTCCGTACCCCCTTGAAATCGTCCGCCCCAGGGTTTTTTGGCCATTCGCTACCTCGGATACAATCTTTAGGGGGGAGGGGTTGCCAAAAAACGGGCATGGAGCCCCCCCTACCAGGTCTCTATCTTTTTCTTTTCCTTTTCCTTTTAACCGGAAACTGAAAACTGTCTCAATGCTCAGGGCTTAAACGATTCCAATTGATGGGTGATGCTGTCCGCGGCCTCGGCCTTGCCTTTGATGCTCTGCTTGGCGGTAAACATGCTCTTGACCAGCCCCACTTCCGCAGCATACCATTCATAGGCGGTGAGGGAAAGGGCGGCGCCGCCGCCCTCCTTCGACACCTTGCCCTCGTGTTTGAGCTTGACACAATTCTTATAGGTCCCTGCGGGCACCTGCACCTTCTCCCCGATGCTTTCCACGGTGATGTTGACCTTTAAGTCATCTTCACCCATCTTGGTGGTGGTATCCCAGGTGGTGCCGACATCCACGGGATTCTTGAGGTAATACACCTTGGGGGTAATGATCTGGGGTTCACCGGTCTCCCCCTTCTGCTCCGCATACCTATAGACACCGGAATCATCTTTGGCAATGAAATAATACTTCACGCCGCCCACCACCTCCCATTTGCGGGGGGTGACGCTTTTCCCCTGGAGTTCCCTGGGGGCCAGGTTGGTGACCGTGATTTTTTGCGCTCCAGGCTTATTGGAGGAAATGCTGTAAACCCAGGTCATCCCTTCTTTCAAGGGATAGTAACTTTCCGCGGGCTCACCGAAGCAAGATGCTCCGGGGAGCAGGAAAAACAGCAGAACGGCGGCAATGATCAACAGTTTTTTCATAGTTGTATTCTCGTTCGTGAGGTGGTTGTACTTACCTTTCCTGAAAAGGCCGCTGGCAAGCCTCACACCGGGCCCCGGCCAACGCCCCGGCGTCCGGCAGCTTTTGAAAGTGGCCGCAGCCGCGGCAGCGAGCTACCGGGCGGTAATCTTTCCAGCCTATGTCTTTCCAGAAACGCAGGGTGCCATACTTCCGCCAGTACAAAAAAATCGGATAAAGAATCCCCAGGATAATAAGATGCGCCAGGGAAATGAAGAAAATTTTCCAGGAAAACAGGGCCCCGATACCCATGCCGGTCAGGAACATGGCCGCCAGGCGCCAGGATTTATCCCAGATCTGCCGGTCGGCAAAGGTCCAGGGCAGGCGCACCCCGATCCACATATTGGGGGCGGCCCGCCAGAAGAGCATCAACACCCCCAGCCCGCCGCAGATCGCGGCCGTAAAGTAGGCGGCAGATCGGGGGATTAGATGGTCCATTAGTTACTGTTTTTGGTTTTTAGTTTTTAGTTTTTCGTAAAAGAAACAACATCGTATCCGAGAGCTTGTCCTGCAATTTAGGCCTTGCGTGCCGAAGATGGTATTAACCGAAGACGAAGGGAACCGGGGGCGGAAACCCTGATGCTTAGGCCTTTCCGGTTCGGTTTCCGCCCCGGCTCTGCTCGCCTGCCAAGTTATTTTTATGGTTTTTGGTTGTTAACCAAAAACCAAAAACCAAAAACTACTTCTCTCCCCTACTTCCCTTCCAGCTTCGCCCTGATCTTCAGGCGCAGGGCGTTCAGGCGGATAAAGCCGGTGGCGTCCGCCTGGACGTAGTCCCCCCCGGCCTCGAAGGTGGCCAGGTCCGGGCGGTACAGCGATTTGGGGGCCTTGCGCCCCACCACCATCACGTTGCCTTTATAAAGCTTGAGCCGGGCGGTGCCGGTCACCGGTTTCTGGGCCTCGTCAATCAGGCTCTGGAGGGCGTAGCGCTCCGGCGCGAACCAGTAACCGTAATAAATCAGTTCCGCGTAGCGGGGGATGAGGCTGTCCCGGAGGTGCATCACCTCCCGGTCCAGGGTTATGGACTCCACGGCCTGGTGCGCAGCCCTGAGGATGGTGCCCCCCGGAGTTTCGTACACCCCCCGGGATTTCAGGCCCACGTAGCGGTTTTCCACCAGGTCCACCCGGCCGATGCCGTGTTCGCCTCCCAGGTCGTTCAGGCGGGCCAGGAGTTTGGCCGGGCTCAGGCCCTTGCCGTTCACCGCCACCGGGTCCCCGGCCTCAAAGTCGATCTCCACGTAGTGGGGATGGATGGCCGCGGCCTCCGGGGCCCGGGTGAGCACGAACATATCCGCGGGGGGCTCAGTCCAGGGGTCCTCCAGGATGCCGCCTTCGTAGCTGATGTGCAGCAGGTTCCGGTCCGTAGAATAGGGCTTCTCCTTGGTCACCGGCACGGGGATGCCGTGGGCCTGGGCGTAGGCCACGAGATCCGAGCGGGACTGCATCTGCCACTCCCGCCAGGGCGCGATGATGGCCAGGTCCGGGGCCAGGGCCTGGTAGGTGAGCTCAAAACGCACCTGGTCGTTGCCCTTGCCGGTGGCCCCGTGGCTCACCGCGTCGGCGCCAACTTTCCGGGCCACCTCCACCTGGGCCTGGGCGATGAGGGGCCGGGCAATGGAGGTGCCCAGGAGATAGCTCCCTTCGTAGAGGGCGTTGGCCCGAAACGCAGGGAAGACAAAATCCCGGACGAAGACCTCTTTCAGGTCTTCGATGAAAACCTGGTCCGCGCCGGTACGCTTGGCCTTGTCCGCCACTTCCGTGAGTTCGTCTCCCTGGCCCAGGTCCGCGGCAAAGGCCACCACCTGGCACTTGTAAGTCTCCTTGAGCCACTTGAGGATCACCGAGGTGTCCAGGCCGCCGGAGTAGGCGAGAACGATTTTATTGACATTATTCATAAGATATTTCCCTTATAAATTTGCCACAGACCCTAAGGCGTGCGGTGCACGTCGCCTCATGGCGGCCAGGGCCGCCCTACATCAGGCACAGGCTGGAAAGCCTGTGCTACTATCCCCATATGGGATTGGGGGAGGGGGGTCTGGGGGGAGGGG
>JACQYN010000106.1 GCA_016208235.1 Deltaproteobacteria bacterium | reverse complement strand
GTGGAATTCGAAATCAGGATCGATGCTGCCGGCAAAACTGGGGCCCAGGTAAGCCCCCACGTAGAATTCGCCCTGAGCCCAAGACGGTAAAAGGATCATCTCCGCCATCACCACCAGCATCACCGCCAGAAACAAGCAACCCTTTCTCATGGTCTTGCCCCCCCTTAGGAGTACCAAATGGCAGAATTCCCCAAATTTGACTGCATCTTTTCAAAAGATATTAGCCGAGATTATGCGGCCGCTTGGCCACGCAGTTAAAATTGGTTTTTTCGGACTTCTTTGCCCTGAAAAATTGGTTCGCAACCGGGGCTATGGGAGGGAGCACGGAGGGTGACCGGAGCGGCCCTGGGTGGCGCCTTCGGAAAGGCGCCAGAAATCATCGTCTAATCGGACAATATCGTCTTCCTCCAGGTAGGCGCCGGTTTGCACTTCAATGATTTTTACCGGTTCTTGTCCGGGATTCTCCAGGCGGTGGGGAGTGTTAAGGGGCACAAACAAGCTTTCATTGACAGGCACTGCCATGTTCTCGCGGCCGATGTGGATCATGGGCGTGCCTTCCACCACCACCCAATGCTCCGCTCGATACTGGTGGAGCTGCAGGCTAAGCCTTTTCCCCGGGGCGACCACAATTTCTTTCACTTTATAGAACGGGCCGTGAGCCAGAACCCGGTAATGCCCCCAGGGGCGCTCCACCGTGGGATGCTGCACCGACTCCACCAGATTCAGGCGGGTCAACCTCTCCACCAGGATTTTCACGTCCTGGACCCGATCCCGGTGGCAAACCAGGGAGGCGTCCGCGGTATCCACCACAATGACATCTTCCAGGCCGATGGTGGCCACCAGGCGATTCTGGGCGAAGATGAGACAATTGCGGCTGTCCATGTCTTCCGCCCGGCCCACCACGGCATTGCCCCGGCTGTCCTGATCCAGGAGATTGTAAAAGGCCTCCCAGGTCCCCACATCACTCCACTCCAGGTCCGCGGGCACTACCACCACGTTCCCGGCCTTTTCCATGACGCCGTGGTCCAGGGAAATACCGGAGATTTTCTGATACGCCTCTTCTACGGACTGGTTTCCTTCTCCCAGCAGATTCAATTCATGATAAAGGTCCGGTAAATATCGGGCCAGGGCATCGAGGATCACCTCCCGGCGAAACAAGAATATGCCGCTGTTCCAGTAGTGGCCGCCCTCTTGCAGGAAAGCCTGGGCCCTGTTTAATTCCGGTTTTTCAATGAACGCGGCGCAATGAAAGCCCTGTCCGGCCCCATCTACGGCTTCTCCCGCCTTGATGTAGCCATAGCCCGTATCCGGGCGGCTGGGGGTGATGCCAAAGGTCACCAGGTATCCCGCCTGGGCCAGTTCCGCTCCCTGATCCAGCGCTTTAAAGAGGTCGGCCTGATTACCGATATAATGGTCCGCGGGAAAAACCGCCATGATCTCGGTATCGGTTTCCCGGGGCAGGAGCACCGCGGCCAGCCCCACCGCCGCGGCGGTATTGCGGCCCTGGGGTTCCAGCCACACCCGGATATCGGTCCAACCCTTGCGGAAAAGATCCAGATTGATGACATCGGCCTGGACTGCATTGCTGACCACGGCCAGGCGGGTTATGGGTATACGAGGCAGGAGCCGCTCGATGGTGGCTTGGAGTAAGGACTCGGAGCCCAGAAGCCGCAGCACCTGCTTGGGATATTGGGAACGGCTCAGGGGCCAGAAGCGGGTCCCCGATCCTCCCGCCAGGATGACGCCAAAAAGGGGCAGGCCGTTGCCGGACACCATCATGACACCTCCTTGTGAAGAGCTATTTCTTCGCCTAGGGTCTTTTCCACCAGATCCTTGATTTCTTGAAGAGTTTCCTGGCTGGCGGCTTCGCATCGCAGCACCAAAGCCGGCTGGGTGTTCGAGGCCCGCACCAGCCCCCAGCCTTCCGGATGCAGGAACCTCACCCCATCCACCGCGATAATGGGAAATTGCTTTTGCAGGCGGGATTTAACGGCCTCCACCACCTGGAATTTAATCTCATCCGGACAGTCCCGCCGAATTTCCGGCGTAATGAACGCCGGCGGCAAGTCGGCCAGAAGAGAGGTGAGAGACTGACCGGTCCCAGCCAGCAACTCCAGGAGCCTGCCGGTGGCGTAAATGGCGTCATCAAACCCGAAATATCGGTCCGCAAAGAACAGGTGACCGCTCATTTCGCCGGCCAACAGGGCCTTTTCCTCCACCATCTTTTTCTTGATGAGAGAATGGCCGGTCTTCCACATCAGAGGCCGCCCCCCGTGCCGGGCCACTTCGTCAAACAGCCGCTGGGAACACTTGACTTCGCCGATGATGGTGGCCCCGGGATGGTCCTTTAAAATGGCCCGGGCAAAGACCACCAGGAGTTGATCTCCCCAGATGATCTCTCCTTGCGGGCCCACCACGCCCAGACGGTCGCCGTCCCCGTCATAGGCCACCCCTAGGTCCAATCGGTGTCCCTGCACCAGAGCCTTCAATTCTGCGAGATTGGCCTCCACAACAGGGTCCGGCTCATGAGCAGGAAACCGCCCGTCGGGCTCACAGTATAAGGGCCAGACTTCGCAGCCCAGCCGTTTAAACAGCGGCAGCGCCACTGCGCCGGCGGTGCCGTGCCCGGCATCCATTCCTATTCTCAGGGGGCGGGAGACGCGCAAATTTTGGGCCAGGTAGTCCTGGTAGGCGGGACTTACCTCATGGGCTTCCAGGGAGCCGGTGTCGGCGACAAATTCGCCTCCCTGCATCAGGCGCAGTAGCTCTTGGATTTCTTCTCCAAAAATAGTGTGATAGCCGTTACAGATCTTGAAGCCGTTGAATTCCGGAGGATTGTGGCTGGCGGTAACGATTATCCCGCCTTCGGCCTGGAGATGGCGCACCGCGAAGTAGAGCACCGGGGTGGGGCACATGCCGATATCCATCACCTGGCAGCCGCTGGCCACCAGGGCTTCCATCAATCGGCCTTGCCATTCCGGCGAACTGAGCCGGCAATCCCGGCCCACCACCAGACGGCGCTTCCCCTGCCACCGATAATAAGCGCCCAGGGCCCGACCCAAAAGGAAAACTTCTGCGGCGCTCAGATCAATCCCCACCCGGGCCCGGATATCATATTCCCGAAAGATAAGCGGATTCATCTGGATCTCCCTGGCGAATTGTTTTTGATCTTT
>JACQYN010000105.1:1481-8405 GCA_016208235.1 Deltaproteobacteria bacterium | reverse complement strand
AAGGTGCGCTCTCCCAAGAGGATGCGGCCCCGGGTCTCCATCAGGGTCAGGGAATAATAGTAGCTGGCCGCTTCGCCTTGGACGGCCTTGCGGCTGAAGCCCGCGTCCCCATGCAGAACGGGCGGCTTAATGGGAGTAAGGATCAGGTCCAGCCCCAGGCCCTCGTCTTGGGCCTGAAGGTGGTGGGCGTTTCCCTCAACTTCCGCGCTCCAGGCATCGATCCACACCTTAAGATTACCTTCCGCCGTGCCCGCCAGGCCCAGCGCGCCCCGGTTAGCTTTTTCCCGAAAAATGAAGTTTTTGCGGGTCGCGTCGCTCAAGGCCAGGTGCGCGAAATAGACGGCGTTCAGCGCCCAGGCGGAGCGGGCCCGGGGGTCGGGCTTTTTCAGGCCCGCGCGGAAGAAGGTGAGTTGATAGCCAAAGGACTCGCCGTCCTTAGCGCGCAGATGCCCCGTATAATACCACCACTCGGTTTTATATCGGGGGTGCGCCCCGTGGTCCCGGGGAAACTGGAAGACCCGGCCCGGCCGGGGGATTTCGAACTCAGGGCCCGCGGCTGCCGGGAGAGGTGCTACAAATATTGATAGAATAATAAGAAGAACGAAGGTTATGGATTCAATGGGTCCGGTTCTTCTCGTTCCCAAGTTGTACTTGGGAACGCATTTTGGCCCCAAGCTTTGCTTGGCATTGCGAAGACCCCCAGCGAAGCTTGGGAACCAGAAGAAATCTCTCTGGGAAACAGGCGACTTCCGTTTCCAGCCTCCTTTTCCTTCCTCCCCCTGATTGCAGTCCATTACCCATAAGTTATATCTCATGAATATATCACATCATTTCCCTCTCCACCCAGAGGGGGGAGAGGGTAGGGTGAGGGGGGGGTAAGGCTATGAAATTGCATTATATTTGTCATAATCTCTTTCTTTCCATTCTTTTTTGAATAATGGTCGGGCCTGGAGTGGGGAGGGGGTGAAATCTGTGGGCAACGCCTCATCAGACCCGGCATCTCCTCTCTTAATCAATTTCCATCCCTTCATAGATATAGGCCAGAACCCCGCCCCGCCCCGCCCGGGCGGGGATGAGGGTGCGCCGGTAGGGATCCCCTTCGAACGCGTCCAGTTCCGGGAATTTCTCCGGCAGGGCCGGGGAGGTCAACAGCCAGGCCGGGTGCTCCGGGCCCGCGGCGTCGTATTGAAAGGCCTTGAAGCCCCCATACTCCCCCATGCGTCCCTTAATGACGCACTTCTCCCAGGTCCCCGGCAGGTCCGCCAGCAAAAAATGATAAATCCCCCCGGGCACCAGGGTGCCGTAGACGATCAATCTCTCTTCCGGGTTATCCAAGGGTTGAGGTCCAGCACCATGAAAAGAAATATCTCACGCAAAGACGCCAAGACGCAAAGGCCGTAAAGTCACCTAAGGTAGCGCTCCAATCCCTCTTTAAAAGATACCGACTCCAACCCAAAATCCTGGTAAAAAGCGGAGGCGTCGCAGGTGTTGCCCTCGAGAAGCATCCTGATCTGCCCGGTGGTCAGGGGGAACCAGGGGAAGCGGCCGAACATGCCGGCCAGGAGGCGCAGGCTCCAGGGCATGATATGGGCCTTCAGGACCCGGCGGCCCAGGACCTGGGCCAGGGTGTCGATTATCTCATTAAAAGTCAGCGGTTCCGGGCCCCCCACCTCATAGACCCGGTTCTCCGTGTGGGGCAGTTCCAGGGACAGGGCAAAGGCTTGCGCTACGGTGGTAACCGGCACCGGTTGCATCTGGTATAGCCCGTCGCCCACCACCGGCACGATCCGGAAGGTCTTGATCTGCCGGGCAAAGAGATTAAGCGACTGGTCCTCCGGCCCATAGATCACCGAGGGCCGGAAAATGGTGTAAGGAATGCCGGACTTTTGCACCAGCTCATCCGCCCGGAAGTTGGTGATATGATAAGGGTCCGCGGGCTCAGGCCGGGCCCCCAACGCGCTCATCTGCAAGAAACGCCTGGCCCCTGCGTCCCGGGCCGCGTGCACCACGTTCTCCGTGGCCTGGACGTGCACCTTCTCAAAGGTCACCCCCCGCCCCGGAAACTCCCGGATGATCCCCACCAGATGCACCGCGGCCTCACAACCCTGCGCGGCCCGGGCCACCTCTTCGGGGTGCAGCACGTCCCCGGCACAGACCCCCACCCCCTCCCAGGGCTCCAACTTTCCTTCAGAGCCGGGACGCACCAGACACCGCACGTCATGGCCCCGGGTTAGGAGTTCCCGAACCACATATCTTCCTACAAAGCCGGTGGCACCGGTTACCAGTACTCGCATGGGGGCACTTATAATACCAAGTTTCGATCAAAAGGTAGCACAGGCTTTCCAGCCTGTGCCGGCGCAGGCTAAAGCCTGCGGCTACCGATATAGACGATTGGATGCGATTCGGTATAACATGTTTGGCGGGAAATTTTCAATGCAAGGCGCAGATGCTAACCGCAGATGAACGCCGATTGCACGCAGATGAAGGGGAAGTGAGGAAAATGATGCCGGCGGCTAGCTATTGATATATTTTAAAAAAAGGGTTATTTTATACATAGCGATGTGCAGACCTTGGAAGGCAAAACTTGTGCGGAGTAAATAACCCTGATCCTAACCCTGCTTTGACGAAAAGCCGGCTTTTCCCCACCGATCTTATTCCCCACAATGCGCTGCAGAAAGCTTACGGTCCAGGTTTCCCAGGGAAATCTGCCACCAATTGACCGGATTCTTTCTCAGCCTCTTCTGGTTGCCTTGCTTCAAAATTAAAGTCACATCTGGCCGGGAGGTCGGTAAGTCCTCTGCTGTCCCGATAGTGAAGAACGACATAGTATCCGAGTGAAATAAAAAGGTAAGCAATGGAAGAATTAATGCTTCGTAATTTGGAAGTAAAACTGGCCGATTTGAAGGCTGAAGACGAAGTAGATTATCAAATGACACTCCGTCTGTTCACTATCCTGGCCTTGCTTCGGAATTCCTGGCAATCCTGGTATGATTGCATGGCCTTTGATGTGATGGTTGAGCATCTACTGCACCGCATCTTCAATGAGGAATTAAAAGCCCGGCTTCAGGCGGTTTACCAGCGAATCATCCAGGAAATTGCTGAGGAAGTGGCGCATAGCGGACAAGATGGTTACTCCGTGCTGCATGAAATCGGGAAGTTTAAAGTTTGCCCTATATGTGGAAGAAGGAGAGAAGACCATTAAATAAATCTTCCCCGAATAAATCTTCCCCGAGTTGTCGTTTTCCGCGGTCGTTTATCTTTTAAGCTCCGTACCTTATTCAGGATCAAGGCCTGGCCCGCCTCACTTCTCCAGAACTACCACCGCCAGGGCATATTGGTCTTCGTCGGTGAGGGTGAGGTGCATATTGGTGATGCCGGCTTCGGCGCAGAGTTCTGCGGCCCGGCCCGTGATTACCAGCTCCGGCTTGCCCCGGGGGTTGGGGACCACTTCCACCTCCCGCCAGCGGATGCCGTCCCGGCGCAGGCCCACGCCCAGGGCCTTGGAGAATGCCTCTTTGGCCGCGAAGCGCATGGCCAGCATGGACGCGGTCCGGGCCTTCCCCCGGCAATGATCGATTTCCCGGGGGGTGAAGATGCGCTGTACAAAGCGGTCGCCGTACCGCTCCAGGGCCACGGCGATGCGCTCCACCTTCACCAGGTCCACGCCGATACCGAAAATCATGAAAGACAGTTTTCCGTTTTCTGTTTTCCGTTTTCCGTTTGTCGCAAATTACTTTTTCCCCTTTTTGGGGGGCGCGGCGGTTTCGGTTTTGCACATGGTGCCGTTCTCGCCGCAAGCCGAGCATTTCTTGGGTTTGCAGCGGGTGTCGATGGTGGCGCCGCATTTTTCGCAGGTAAAAACAGCCATGTTCGTTTGCCTCCAGGTAACTTATTTATTTGTTATTAGCACAGGCGAGACGCTTGTGTCATCAGAAGTTTTGAGGAATTTGCCGCCCTGAATCAGGTGGACAGGGGGCCACTAGGAGCATTGGTTCTGCACAGGCTGGAAAGCCTGTGCTTCCTACTTAAATATGTATGAGGGGAGAGGGGTTTGAGGGGGGGGCAGGGACTGAAGGCGGGCACGGAGGCCCGCCCCACCGGCCCGCCCCCCCGGTCTTCCTTGCAAATCTTCTTACCCCTCCAGCAAGATCCCTGCATAACCCACGAAGCTATCGCCGGGCATGACGTCATAGCTGGTGTAGTAATCCACTAAAGGCATGACGTCATAGCTGGTGTAGTAATCCACTAAATTGGCTTTCGTTGCCCCCAGTTTTTTGGCCGCGGCGATGGCGGCCACCGCGCCCCCGGCGCTGCAGGCGCTCTGGTCTTGGGCCGCGGTTTTAAGCATCCCCTCGCCGTCCATTTTCAGGGCCAGGTCTACGAACTTCTTGTCATTCACTTCCTTGACCCATTTCACCGCGTCCGAACCAAAACCCTTGGGGGCCCAGCCGTAGTTGGGGCCATAGTGGGTCAGGTCCGTGGAGCCGAACGCCAGGAGGCTAAGTTTCAGTTCCCCAGCCACGGCCGCCACCGCCTCGCCCAAGGCGATGGCCTCCTGGGAGTGGGGCGCGCGCAGGGCCAGGACCTTTGTATTGGGGAAGAAGTGTTTCACCAGGGGGAGCTGGATTTCGATGGTGTTGTCGCCGGGGTATTCTTCTTTGAGCGTCAGGCGCTTCCGCAAAGGCTCATAGAACTCCGTGGCCAGCGTGACGTTGCCCAGGGGGGTTTCCCAGGCCTCGTCAGTGACCAGCAGGGGCGGGGAGTTCCCCCCCAGGTGGCCGCCGAAGACCGCCACCACCTGGGGTTGGGTGATAAGCGAATTGAGATAAAAGACCCGGGCCGCGAGTTTGCCGGAGAAGTACCAGCCCGCGTGGGGGACGATGCCCCCGAAGACCTTGACGCCCGGGGGCAGGGGTTTCACCCCGGCCACCATCTGCTCAATTTCCCTGAGACACTCGCTTTTGCTGCCGGGATACCAACCGGGGGGCAACATCCTGGAGCGGATACGCATGGCGGACCTCCTGGGGTGGGGGGAAAGGGAAAAGTTCACCACAAAGACACAAAGGCACAAAGAAACACCAAGAAGATAATTTAAAGAGGGAGGGCCAAAGGCCCACCCTCTTTATTTTTAATCTCTGTGAACCTTTGTGCCTTCGTGTCTTTGTGGTGAATCTTTACTCTTTCAGCTTTTCCCCTTCTCTATTGCCGGGTTTTTGATGAGAAATTCTTCCATCTGGCCGTTGATCTCCAGGAAGACCGGGGTGTATTCCTGTTCCTTGGGAAAGGTTTTGCTGACCCGGATGCGGTAGGTGTCGCCGTGGAAGGTCACCAGGTAATCGTGGTGCCCTCCTTCGCCGGGGACCAGTTGCACCTCGATCTCCTCGATGTGGTCCTGGATATTGATGAACAGCACCTGCTTGCCTTTGCGTACGGACCCTACCCCGTCCAGGCGGGCCCAGACCTCTTCCCCTTTGTGGGTCAGGGTTAGCTCGGGGGTGGTGAGGGCCCCGATCAGAGGGTAGGGGCCGGGGGCCGGAGCCGCGGCCGGGGCCGGGGCGGGCGCGCGGCCGCCTTCGGCCCGGAAGTGGAAGAAGGCCTCGGCTTCCTCCGGGAAAAGGCTGTAAGTGAGCACGTCTTCTTCCCGCTCCAGGCCGGGCAGCGTGCGCAATTTTCCTTCCTTTTCGAGAGTGGCCGCGGCCACCTCTTCCGGGGCCAGGGCCCGGCTTTGCAGCTCCAGGAGGATGGGGGAGTGGAGGCGGCCGTATTCCCTAATCAGGTCCGCCATGATGGGGATAATCGTCTTGTAGCGCTGCAGCGACGAAATATTTTCCACGGCCTGGAGGCCCACGATCTCCAGGATCCGCCCTTTCAGGGCCGGATAGCCCAGATCGCTCCACACCTGCTGGGCTTCCTTGCAGGCCACCCGCTGCCGGTCCCGGGCGTCCCGGCGCTTCAGTTCCTCCCGGATAAATTCCTTCAGGGGGCCGGGCAGGTAATCCGGGCCCAGGCGGTCGTCCATCTTCCGGGGAGGAGGCTCCCGGTAATTATATTTTTCTTTCAGATGGTCCAGGAATTCGGTGACCTCGCCCAGGGCGTCCAGGTCGATATGGGGGTCGTGGCTGGAGCCCCCCAGCGCGAACATCAGGGATTCCACCGGCGGCGGGCCGTAGGACCAGGAGAGCGCGGCCAGGGTGGTGTCCACCAGTTCCGCGCCCTGGCGCACCCCTTCCTGGTAAGAAGTGATGGCCGCCTGGTGATTGTTGTGGAGATGGAGCCGCAGGGGCTGGGAGAAATAGCGGCGGTACGCGGTGATCAGAGTCTCCACCTGGTGGGGGTTCATGACTCCGAAAGAATCATTGAGGCAAACGACGTCGGCCCCGGCATTGACCAGGCCGCCGGCCAGTTGCAGGTAATCGTCGTTGGTGACATGGGGATTGAGGCTGAAGAGCACCGTGGCTTCCACCTGCTTCCGGAGTTCCTTGGCGGTGGCGATGGCGGTCTCCATGTTCTCCAGGTCGTTCAAGTTATCGTAAATGCGGAAGATATCCACCCCCAGGTGGGCGGCCCGGGTGATGAATTTCTGCACCACCTCAATCTGGTAGGGCTTGAAACCCACCAGCATGCGGCCCCGGAGGATCATCTGGATGGGGGTGCGGGTCAGGGCCCGGCGCATCTTTTTCAGGCGCTCCCAGGGGTCTTCCTTGAGGTCCATCAAGGCGGCGTAAAAGGTGGAGCCGCCCCAGCAGTCCAGGGAGTAGAACCCGGCCCGGTCCAGGAGGCCCACTAAGCGTCCCAGATCATCTAAGCGCAGGTGTCTCAGGACAAAATCTTCCAGCCCGTCCCGGAGGGTGACATCGGTGACTTTTACGGGGTTGAACATAGGCTTATAGGGTTTTCAGTTTTCGGTTTTCGGTTTTCAGTTAA
>JACQYN010000105.1:0-1434 GCA_016208235.1 Deltaproteobacteria bacterium | reverse complement strand
AGATCCCTCCACTCTGGATTGATTGATTCAATTAAAGCAATTTTCTTGTCACGCAGCCAGCCTTTAATCTGTTTCTCCCGATCAATTGCTGCACGAATATCATTGGTTTCTTCATAATATATTAATCTATTTATCTTATATATAATAATCTATTTATCTTATATTTCTTGGTAAATCCTTTAATTAATAAGTTCTTGTGTTCAGATATTCTTCTTTCCAAATCATTGGTTACACCCAGATAAAGCGTCCCGGATTTATTCGTCATGATATAAACGAAATATTGGTGCATATTGACAAGTAAATCTTCAATAATTTAAAAGAGGCAATTTTCTAATACCTGATATTTTTGTAAATCCAAAAGGTTAATAACTTCAAAAACGAGATTCTTCACTTCCGCTTCGCTCCGTTCAGAATGACAGAAGGGGGACTTTCGCAGAGGTTTATTTAGCAGGTTTTGCTGGATCATCGTCGCTCCTACGAACTTCGCGCCAAATATCTGAGGGTAGCAAACGTTTCAATTCTGACAAAAATCCTTCCCTGTAGAAAAATGGAACGTTGCTTGATGACCATCGCGCACCCAATCTTTGTCTTTCGTGCCACCCCATGGAATATTGTTGTTTCCGGTCTTCTGGCTATATTTGCTCAAGGCTCGCAAGCAATTTACCACCGCAAGGTCATCACTATGAATAGTGATGCTGAACTTGTGATCTTCGTGAGTGGTCATCAAAACGACCTCCAGTCAGAAGGATGAGGCCTTTCTAACAATGATTATATTAATGAAACCCTCAACTCCTACTTCTTAGCTATCTGGTTCAGTTCGCAGAAAAGGGTGGCGCCGGCCACGTAGAAAAGGTCCCAGGGTTCCCGGACGTCCAGGTAGGTCAGGGAGGGCATCTTCTCCGCCAGGAAGTTGGTGGTGAAGCGGCCGCTGCGAAAATCTTCGTGTTTCAGCACCTGGCGGTAAAAGGGGATGGTGGTCTTGACGCCCCGGATGATGTATTCCTCCAGGGCCCGGTCCATGCGGTTGAGGACCTCTTCCCAGGTGTTGCCCCAGGCGCAGAGTTTGGCCAGCAGCGGGTCGAAATAGGGGGGCACTTCGTAGCCGCCGTAAACGCAGCCGTCCAGGCGGATGCCGATGCCGCCGGGGGACTGGTAACGGGTGATGCGCCCGGGAGAGGGGAAGAAGTTGTTGCGAGGATCTTCGGCGTTGATGCGGCATTCAATGGCATAGCCTTGGAAATGCACGTCTTCCTGCTTGATGGCCAGGCGCTCCCCGGCCGCGGCCTTGATCTGCTCCGCCAGCAGGTCGACGCCGGTGATGAGTTCGGTGATGGGATGCTCCACCTGGATGCGGGTGTTCATCTCCAGAAAGTAGTAATTTAAATCCTGATCCACCAGGAATTCCATGGTGCCCACGGAATGGTAGCCGAGGAG
>JACQYN010000125.1 GCA_016208235.1 Deltaproteobacteria bacterium | reverse complement strand
GGCTAATCATTACCCATAAGTTTGTATCTTATGGATATGTCAATCATTTCCCTCTCCCCCCCGGGGGAGAGGGTAGGGTGAGGGGGGGATATGGCCGTGCAATTACTCCATATCTGCACCATAAACCATTTTCACCCCCGCCACTTGTGGGTAATGATAAGCACCAGGGGAGGGGGGGTTATGAGGACTGATATTTTGTGGGGTTTTCTCGGAACACAATACTATCCATCCCCCCGCAAAGAGGAGCACAGCCATGGAGCCGGTCATTTTTGAGGAAAGAAGAGATCAGGTGCACCGCAAAGGGAAGGAACCCTTTGACCTGGCCTGCAACAAGGAAAGCTTAGCCGGGGCCGTCAGCCAGCGGGCCTGCGTCTTCTGCGGCTCCCGGGTGGTGCTCTACCCCATAGCCGACGCCCTGCACCTGGTGCACGGCCCCATCGGTTGCGCCGCGTACACCTGGGACATCCGGGGGGCGCTGTCTTCGGGCCCGGAACTGCACCGCCTGAGCTTCTCCACGGATCTCCAAGAAAGAGACGTGATCTTCGGGGGCGAGAAAAAGCTCTACCGGGCCCTCCGGGAACTCATCGAGCGGCATCATCCCAAAGCGGCCTTTGTTTATTCCACCTGCATTGTGGGCCTCATCGGGGATGATCTGGAGGGCGTGTGCAAGAAGGTGAGCAAGAAAACGGGAATTCCCGTTCTGCCGGTGCAGTCCGAGGGCTTTAAGGGCAACAAGCGGGCCGGTTACCACGCGGCCTGCCAGGCCATGTTCCGCCTGGTGGGCACCGGCGATACCACCGGCATCAGCAAAAAGAGCCTCAACATCCTGGGGGATTTTAACCTGGCGGGGGAAATCTGGATCATCCGGGACTATTTCAAGCGCATGGGGATCGAGGCGGTGGCCAACATCACCGGCGATGGCCGGGTGGACGATCTCCGCCGGGCCCACGGCGCGGCCCTGAACGTAGTCCAGTGCTCCGGGGCCACCATGGACCTGGCCTTGATGATGGAGGAGGTTTACGGCATCCCCCACGTCCGGGTCTCCTATTTCGGAGTGGAGGACATGGCCGAGTCCCTTTATACCGTGGCCCGCTTCTTTGATGACCCGAAGATCGTGGCCCGCACCCGGAAACTGGTGAAAGAGGAACTCGCGGGGCTTTACCCCCGGCTCCTGGAATTCCGCCGGGCCCTCACCGGCAAGAAGGCCGCCATTTACGTGGGGGGAGCGTTCAAGGCCTTCTCCCTGGTCAAGGCTTTTCGTCTTCTGGGCATGGAGGTGGTGCTGGTGGGGTCGCAAACCGGGACCCCCGCGGATTACCAGGAACTCCACGACATTACCGACGAAGGCACCATTATTGTGGACGATTCCAATCCCTTGGAGCTCTCCTCTTTTTTGAAGGAGAAGGACGTGGACATCTTCGTGGGCGGCGTCAAAGAGCGCCCCATCGCCTACAAACTGGGGGTGGGCTTTTGCGATCACAACCACGAACGCAAGGAAGCCCTGGAAGGCTTCGTGGGCATGCTGAACTTCGCCCAGGAAGTCTATAACACGGTGATGAGCCCGGTATGGCGATTTGTGCCGCGCAAGACGGGAAGAGCTTGAGGAGGGGTTAGGGATTAGGGGTCAGGGGTCAGGGGCCAGGAAAAATACCAAAAATGAATCATAGAGCCTTGAACTTTGAACCTTGAACCTGGAACTTTTTTTACTTGGAACTTGGAACTTTGAACCTGGAACCTGGAACTATTACTGCCATGAAAACCCATAACGCCCCATATACATCCACCACCAACGCCTGCAAACTCTGCAAGCCCCTGGGGGCCTGTCTGGCTTTCCGGGGCATCGAGGGCGCGGTCCCCTTTCTCCATGGCTCCCAAGGCTGCGCCACCTACATGCGGCGCTATATTATCAGCCATTTTCGGGAACCCATGGATATTGCCTCCTCCTCCTTGGGGGAGAAGCAGGCGGTCTATGGGGGCGGCCCTAACCTGAAACAGGGGCTCAAGAACGTGCAAACCAAATACGGGGCCCGGCTCATCGGCGTGGCCACCACCTGCCTTACCGAGACCATCGGCGATGACGTGCCCATGCTGGTTCGGGAGTTTCGCCGGGAAATGGCGGAGTCAAATGGCCACGAGGAGCTGCCGGCGCTGGTAACGGTCTCCACCCCCAGCTTCTCCGGCACTCATATGGAGGGCTTTCACGCCGCGGTCAAGGCGGTGGTGGAACAGGTGGCCCAAGGGGGACCGTCCACCGAGGCCGTCAACCTGCTGCCGGGTTTCGTTTCCCCTGCGGATCTCCGCTACCTACGAGAGATCCTGGAGGATTTCGGTCTCCCGGGGATTGTGCTGCCGGACATCTCCGAGACCCTGGACGGCCCGGCCCAAGACGACTACGAAAAGATCCCCGCCGGGGGCACGCCAATTAATGACATCAAGGCCATGGGCCGCTCCCGGGCCACCCTGGAGTTTGGCCGCACCCTATTCCCCCAGGAGACTGCGGGACGCTTCCTGGAAAACCAGTTTGGAGTGCTTTGGCGGCCCCTGGGGATGCCCATCGGCCTCCGGGAGACGGACCGGTTTTTCCAGGTTTTGGAGGAATTGAGCAGCCGTCCCACCCCGCCCCGGCATGACCGGGAACGGGGGCGCCTCCTGGACGCCCTGGTGGACGGCCATAAGTATGTCTTCGGCAAAAAAGCAGTGGTCTATGGAGAAGAGGACCTGGTGGTGGGCCTCACCGCGTTCCTGGCGGAGATCGGCGTCCGTCCCGTCCTCTGCGCCTCCGGCGGCCATAGCGGCGGCTTTGAGGAGGCCATTGCCGAAGTGACCGCGGGTCTGCTACCCGAGCCGCCCTTGGTCCGGGAAGGCATGGATTTTTATGACATTGCCGAGGAAGCGGAGGCCCTGGCCCCCGACCTCCTCGTCGGCCACAGCAAAGGCTACCACCTGGCCCGAAAGTGGGGGACGCCTTTGATCCGGGTGGGCTTTCCCATCCATGACCGTTTCGGCGGCCAGAGGGTCCTCCACCTAAGTTATCGGGGCGCCCAAAATCTCCTGGACCGCATTATCAATGCCCTCCTGGAGAAGAAACAACAAGACTCGCCGGTGGGCTATGGATATTTGTAAGGAGATTTTGGGGGGAGGGCCAGGGACCTGAGGCTTTTGCATTCCCCCTACCCCCCCTCCCAACCCGCACATTATTGCCGGGGAAGTCAGGCCAACGGCTCCGAGTTCCCCGGCAAATAAAAGCAAAATGTAAGGGATTGGGGGAGGGGGTGTGGGGGAGGGGGGCTAAGGTCCACAGGCGAGACTGCTACTGCCCTTAGCCCCCTCCCCCACAAACCTAAGAGGAACTTAACCATGGAAACCAGACTGGATACCAAACGTCATCCTTGTTTCAATGTAGCGGTGAAGGGTGAGTGCGGCCGGGTGCATCTGCCGGTGGCGCCCAAGTGCAATATCCTTTGCAACTACTGCAACCGCAAGTTTGACTGTGTCAACGAAAGCCGGCCCGGGGTCACCAGCGCGGTGCTCACCCCCGCCCAGGCAGTGGCTTACCTGGAGCAGGTGTTGGCGAAAGAACCCCGCATCACCGTGGCCGGTATCGCCGGACCGGGGGACCCCTTTGCCAATCCCCGGGAGACCATGGAAACCATTCGCCTGGTAAGGAAGAACTTTCCCCAACTTTTGCTCTGTCTTGCCACCAATGGGTTGGGGATCTTACCCTATGTCCAGGAACTGGCGGACTTAGGCGTTACCCACGTGACCATCACCGTCAACGCGGTGGACCCGGAGATCGGCAAGCAGATATATAACTGGGCCCGGGACGGGAAAGTGGTGCGCCGCGGGCTTGAGG
>JACQYN010000124.1 GCA_016208235.1 Deltaproteobacteria bacterium | reverse complement strand
CTGGCCCGCTATCCCCGGGACCTGGAGCGGGACTCAGGGATGGCCCGGGAGGTGGGGGTGGACGTGCTTTACACCCCCCCGGCGGAGGCCATGTATCCTCCGGGCTACCAGACTTATGTGACCGTGGAGGAGTTGAGCCGGGGGCTGTGCGGCGCGTCCCGGCCCGGACATTTCCGGGGGGTGGCCACCGTGGTCTTGAAATTGCTGAACCAGGTGCAGCCCGATACGGCCATTTTCGGGGAAAAGGACTACCAGCAGCTCCAAGTTATTCGCCGCCTGGCAGCCGACTTAAACGTGCCGGTGGAGATCGTGGGCCGGCCCATAGTCCGGGAAGCGGACGGCCTGGCCCTGAGTTCCCGGAATACTTATCTTTCCCCGGAGGAGCGGGCTTCGGCCCTGTGCCTCTTTCGGGCCATCAGGGCCGCCCGGGAGCTGGTGCTCTCCGGGGCCAAGTCCCGGGAAAGTATTATGGAGGCGGTGCGGGGGATGATCACGGCCACCCCCCACACCAACATCGACTACCTGGCCCTGGTGCACCCCGACACCCTCCAGGAGATCGATACCATCGACAAAGAGGCCCGCCTGGCCCTGGCCGTATGGGTGGGCAAGACCCGGCTGATTGACAATACCCTGCTCTCGGAGTCCCGGTTATGCTGCGTGTAATGTTGAAATCCAAGATCCATCGGGCCACCGTCACGGAGGCCAATCTGGGTTATGAAGGCTCCCTCACCATCGACGCGGACCTGATGCAGGCCGCGGATATCCTGCCCTATGAGATGGTGCACATCTTTAACATCTCCAATGGGGAGAGGTTCCAGACCTACGCCCTTGAGGGGGAAGCCGGGAGCGGGGTAATGTGCTTAAACGGCGCCGCGGCCCGGAAAGGAACCCCTGGGGAGGGACCTGATTATCATCGCCACTTTCGCCACGTACGACGACGCGGCCTTGGACCGGCATCAACCCCGGATCATCCTGGTGGACGCAGAAAACCGCCCCAAAGGGACCGCTGAAAAAACCTGGAAAAGTATGAAAAAATGAAAAAATAGGGACACTTCCTATTTTTCCTTATTTTTTCCCCGCCGTATTAAGTCTTGCTTAGAAAAATAGGAAGTGTCCCTATTTTTTTTTTCGAGCACTCCTAAATAGCATCTGCCGCCATAAAAACCCTTGTTTTTTCCCTCCGCTTAAAGTTAATATTTTTAGGTTAAAGGGAGGGCAGTTCCTCCGACCTGATTTTTTTTACAAAGGAGCCATGGCATGGCCAAAGCCGATTTTCTTTTCACCTCGGAATCCGTAACCGAGGGACATCCGGACAAAGTGGCGGACCAGGTTTCCGACGCGATCTTAGACGCCATTATCGGCCAGGATAAATATGCCCGGGTGGCTTGCGAAACCCTGGTCACCACCGGGTTGGCCATGATTGCCGGGGAAATCACCACCACCGCGCGCATCGATTACCCGGACATCGTCCGCCAGACCATCAGGGAGATCGGTTACGACGACTCCTCCGTGGGCTTCGACTGGGAGACCTGTGCGGTCCTGACCTCCATCGACCGGCAGTCGCCGGACATTGCCATCGGGGTGGAAGGCCGGGGCTTGACCCCGGAGCAGGGCGCCGGCGACCAGGGGCTCATGTTCGGTTATGCCACCACCTCCACCGAGAACCTGATGCCCATGCCCATCTGGTATGCCCACCGCCTGGCGGAGCGCCTGGCCAAGGTCAGAAAGGACGGCACTCTCCAGTTCCTACGCCCCGACGGCAAGACCCAGGTGACGGTGCGCTATGAAAACGGCATGCCCAAGAGCGTCCATACGGTAGTGGTCGCGGCCCAGCACAATCCCGACATCAAGCCCGAGCAGGTAAAAGAGGCCGTTATCGAGGAAGTGATCAAAAAGACCATCCCGGCAAACCTGCTGGTGGACACCAAATTTCTGGTGAACACCACCGGCCGGTTCGTGGTGGGCGGCCCCCTGGCCGACTGCGGCATGACCGGCCGCAAGATCATCGTGGACACTTACGGCGGCCGGGGCTACCACGGCGGCGGCGCCTTCTCCGGCAAAGACCCCACCAAGGTGGACCGCACCACCTCTTACATGTTGCGCCACGTGGCCAAAAACGTGGTGGCCGCAGGGCTGGCCAACCGTTGTGAGGTCCAGGTGGCCTACTCCATCGGCCTGCCCGATCCCCTGTCCATCATGGTCTACACTTACGATACCGCGAAAATCCCCGAAGAAAAAATCCTGGAAATCATCAAAGATACCTTCTGCTTCAAGCCCGCGGCCATGATCCAGTACCTGGACCTGCAACGGCCCATCTTCAAAAAGACCGCGGCTTACGGCCATTTCGGCCGCACCGACCCGGACTTCACCTGGGAATACGTCAACAAGGCGGAAATTCTGCGGGATAAAGCCGGCCTGAAAGGCCCCAGCCCTAACCTGAAATGCGTCTGCGCTTCGCAATAGAAGCATAGAAACGAGGATCTCATGGATTATGATGTAAAGGATATCAATCTGGCCGACAAAGGCCGGCTGCGGGTGGAGTGGGCCCGGCGGGACATGCCGGTGCTCAATGCCATCCGGGAGCGTTTCGAGAAAGAAAAACCCCTAAAAGGCCTGCGCCTGGCCGCCTGCCTCCATGTCACCACCGAGACCGCGGTCCTGGCCGCCGCCTTAAAGGCCGGGGGCGCCCTGGTGCATGTCTGCGCCTCCAATCCGTTGAGCACCCAGGACGACGTGGCCGCTTATCTGGCCAAACATGAAGGCATCCCCACCTTCGCCATCAAGGGTGAGGACAGCGAGACCTACTACCGCCACATCCACCAGGCCCTGGACGTCAAACCCCAGGTGACCATGGACGACGGCGCGGACCTGGTCTTCACCGTCCACACCAAGCGCCTGGAATTGATCCCGGAAGTCCTGGGCGGCACCGAAGAGACCACCACCGGCGTCATCCGCCTCAAGGCCATGGCCAAAGACGGCGTGCTTAAATACCCCATGATCGCGGTGAACGACGCCCTGACCAAGCACTTCTTCGACAATCGCTACGGCACCGGTCAGAGCACCATCGACGGGATTCTTAGGGCCACCAACCGGCTGATGTCCGGCAGCATCTTCGTGGTGGCCGGTTATGGCTGGTGTGGCCGGGGTGTGGCCATGCGGGCCCGGGGCTTGGGGGCCCGGGTGGTGATCACCGAAGTGAACCCCCTCAAGGCCCTGGAAGCCCTGATGGACGGCTATGAGGTGCTGCCCATGGCCCAGGCCGCGAAAATCGGCGACATCTTTTGTACCCTCACCGGCGACATCAACGTCATCCGGGAAGAGCATTTCCCCCTGATGAAAGACGGGGCCATTCTCTGCAACTCCGGCCACTTCAACGTGGAAATAGAGATCTCCGCCCTGGAGCGTCTCAGCAGCGGCAAGCGGCAAATCCGGGACGCCGTGGAAGAATACGCCTTGAAGAGCGGCAAATGCCTCTATTTGCTGGCGGAAGGCCGCCTGGTGAACCTGGCCGCGGCCGAAGGCCATCCCTCGGCGGTGATGGATATGAGCTTTGCTAACCAGGCCCTGGCTTCGGAGTTCATCTCCAAGAACCATGATAAATTTCAGAATCAGGTCTATCCGGTGCCGGAGGAAATCGACAAGGAGATCGCCCGGCTGAAACTGGCGGCCATGGGGACGGCCATTGACACTCTGACTCCGGAACAGGAAAAATATCTGGCTTCTTACGATCTGGGCACTTAAAGGATAGTTTTCGGTTTTCAGT
>JACQYN010000132.1 GCA_016208235.1 Deltaproteobacteria bacterium | reverse complement strand
CGGGGGTGTCTGGAGACCATGGCTTCGGGCTTCTGGGCCGTGGCCTGGGCTAAGGAGCAGTTGGCCAAGGGCGCCGGATCCTGGCTGCGGGAATTGTATGAGGCAGACCCCGAGGCCATTGGGGGTGACACCCTGGTGGCGGCGGCTCTACAGCGGGACTCCCTGGCCATCAAGGCCTTTGAAAGAGTGGGGCGCAGCCTGGGTCAGGCCATTGCCGCGGTAGTCCACCTCCTGGGACTCTCCCGGGTGGTCATCGGCGGCCGCTTTGCCCTGGCCTGGGAAGTCTTCGAGATTTACCTGCAGGAAGAACTCTACCGGCGCCTCACCCTCTTCCCCCGGGAAGCCCTGAGCGTGGTCCCCGCCAAACTGGGGGACGACGCCGGGATGATCGGCGCGGCCAGGCTGGCTTGGGACAAACTGGGCGAAGGTTAATTCTTTAAATCACCTGGTAATTCAATAATTTCCGCAGCTTAATCATCCTAAACCACTGGCGCGAGGGCTTTTGTAAGAGCAAGACCGCGGCCATCATCTGCAAACATAATTGAATCAGGCTGAATACCGAGGGAATGGGACTCTTTTGGAAGGCCATAAAAATGGCGGGAATCGAAAATGGGAACCCTATTAAAAAAAAGGTTAGAAACAGCAATCTTGCCCAATTTTTACCCCGCAAAATCATGACAAACAGAAAGACAGTGAATGCCAAAGTCAGGAGAAAGGCGATGATCGCGACCACTAATAGCTGGGGTTTCACCACCTCCGGTCTTAAAGGAAAAGCGATTATCCCCAAAACCAGGGAAGCGATTATCAGCCAGAAGGCGTAGGCCACTTCGATGGGCCTTTCCAGGGACTCCGGTAATTTCTCTTCGCTCACAGGACCTTCCTCCGATTAACAGATTATAAGTTTATCGGGAGAATATGGCCCAGATATTAAAATATTAAGAATGGTAGGGGGGAGGGGGCAGCAGCCCTGGCCCAGGAGTCTATCCTGGGGCAGCCCCGGTTTCTCTATCCAAATCCTCTTCGAAGAGAAGGGCATCTTTAGATAAGACGGTTATCTGTTTCCTGTTAAAAAGAACTGAATAAGCAATATGTTACCATGAAAGGCGGGTCTGCATGCCCGCCTTTAATTTCTACCACCTTCCATAAAGTCTCTTCCTAATACCGAGTTGCCTCCAATCGGCTAGATTCGGTAGCCGCAGGCTTTAGCCCGCGCCTGCACAGGCTGGAAAGCCTGTGCTACCCCTTTTTTAAACCGAAATCCGAAAACAGAAAACCGTATTATCAAGACCATCCCATCAATAACCCGAATAGCTCCCGGTTCCCTAAAAGATAGAGCAACGCGGCCCCGGCCAGAAAAGGGCCATAGGGAATGGCGGCCGTCCGCCACCCCTCCTGGCGCCAGTTGCCGGCGATCAGGACCGCGGCGAGGCCCACCGCGCTGCCCAGGGCGGCGCTGCAAATAATCACGAAGGGCAGGGATTTGACACCCAGGAAGGCCCCGATGAGGGCCATCAGTTTTACGTCTCCCCCACCCATCCCCATTCTGCCCGTCAGTTTTTCATAACCCCATCCCAAAAGGTAAAAGACCCCGCCGCCCGCCAACGCGCCGGCCAGGGCTTCCCAAAAGGGGAGGTGAGGGAAGATCAGACCAATCCCAGGGCCAACCCGGGGAGGGTGATGACATCCGGGAGCCAGCGATGCTCCAGGTCTAACCCGGTGAGAATAACCAGGGCCGCGGTGAAAGGCGCATACACCAGGAGCAGAGAACTGCCGGGAAACCTGGCCCACAAAGCCAGGGCCAGGAGGCCCCCGGCCAGCTCCACCCCGGGGTAGCGCCAGGAAATGGGGTGGCGGCAGAAGCGGCAGCGTCCCTGAAGAAGGAGGAAGCTAATCAGAGGCAGGTTGTCCCACCAGGGGATGGGGTCCCGGCAATGGGGGCAGCGGGAGCGGCCGGCCCAGACCCGCTCCCCCAGGGGCAGGCGGGTAATGACCACGTTGAGGAAGCTCCCCAGGGCCAATCCCACCAATAAGACCAGGACCGCCATTGCTTTAGGTCAGGACCCGCGCCGCGGCAAGGTCAATCGCTTCAGCACAGAGGAGAGGCCTTGATCCGGGAAAAATACCTGGAGCCCTCCCCCTCTACGGAACACGGATTCTTATCTTCCATCTGACGCCCCCCGCAGGAAAAAAGAAAACGAGCCAAACCTCGAGAATATTCATATCACAAAGGGGTGGTCCGGGGGGATTAAAATTGGCGGCCATGGTTTTTGATCATCCAGTTCTTTTCCGAGGGGCGCAGGATGAGAATTTAGTAAATGTACAATAATGTACTTTTCTAAATTGCCTATTGACATTATTGTTTATTCTGGCCAAAGCCGCATATTTATAACATATTGGTTTTCATGGTATTTTATCTGGCACCGTCTTTGCTTTTAGCATTGTCGAGAAATTATCTATCCTCATAGGGAGGGAAGTAACCCATGAATCCGGCTGATACGGCCTTTGTTTTGGTATCCGCCGCCCTGGTAATGCTCATGACCCCGG
>JACQYN010000131.1 GCA_016208235.1 Deltaproteobacteria bacterium | reverse complement strand
TGGTATTTTATCTGGCACCGTCTTTGCTTTTAGCATTGTCGAGAAATTATCTATCCTCATAGGGAGGGAAGTAACCCATGAATCCGGCTGATACGGCCTTTGTTTTGGTATCCGCCGCCCTGGTAATGCTCATGACCCCGGGGCTGGCTCTGTTTTATGGAGGCATGGTGCGCAGCAAAAACGTCCTGGCCACCATTATGCAGAACTTCATCCTGTTGGGCGTCGTGGGCGTGTTGTGGGCCATGTATGGCTATAGCCTGGCCTTCGGGCCCGACGTGGGTCATGTCATCGGCAACCTGGACTGGGTGGGCCTGGCCGGCGTGGGCGCCGAGCCCTTCAAGGCCTATTCCGAGACCATCCCCCATCAGACCTTCATGATCTACCAGGCCATGTTCGCCATCATCACCCCGGCCCTGATCACCGGGGCCTGGGCCGAGCGCATGAAATTCAGCACTTTTCTAGTGTTTATGGTACTCTGGTCCACCATTGTTTACAACCCTGTGGCCCACTGGGTCTGGGGTGACGGCGGCTGGTTGAAAAGCCTGGGGGCCCTGGATTTCGCCGGGGGCACGGTGGTGCACATCAACGCCGGCATCGCCGCCTTGGCCGCCGCCCTGGTCATGGGACCCCGCAAGGGTTACGCCGGCTATGGGAATGGCACTGAGGCCTTCATCCCCCATAACTTGCCCATGACCGTCCTGGGCGCGGGGTTACTGTGGTTCGGCTGGTTCGGCTTTAACGCCGGCAGCGCCCTGGCTGCCGGGGCTTTGGCCAGTTCTGCTTTTACGGCCACGCATCTGGCCACCTGCGCCGCCACCCTGTCGTGGGTGGGCGCTGAGTGGATCCATCGCGGCAAACCCACCTCCCTGGGCGCGGCTTCCGGCGCGGTGGCCGGCCTGGTGGCCATCACTCCCGCCGCGGGTTACGTGGGCCCCATGTCCGCCATCATCATCGGCATGGTGGCCGGCATCGTCTGCTACCTGGCGGTGCTGACCAAGGTGAAGCTGGGCTATGACGACTCCCTGGACGTGGTGGGCGTCCACTGTGTGGGTGGCGTCGCGGGGGCCCTGCTGACCGGACTCTTCGCTTCCAAACTGGTGAACTCCGCGGGCGGCGACGGCCTGTTCTTCGGCAATCCCGGGCAGTTGGTCACGCAGTTAATCGCAGTAGGCGCGACCTTGATCTACTCTTTTGTCATCAGCTACATTCTCTTGAAAATCCTGGACGCCACCATGGGGCTTCGGGTCACTGCTGAAGATGAAGTGGCCGGCTTGGACATCACTGAACACCAAGAAACCGGATACAGTCTGTAAAAAATCAGGAGGAAGGACATGAAAAAAGTTGAGGCTATTATCCAGCCCTTTAAGTTAGAGCCGGTGAAAGAGGCTCTCCATGGCCTCAGTGTCCAGGGGATGACGGTCACCGAGGTTAAAGGGTTCGGCGTGCAAAAGGGAATCCGGGAAGTCTACCGGGGCATGGAGTACCAGGTGGATTTTCTTCCCAAGGTAAAGATCGAGATCATTGCTCCTGACGAGAAAGTGAAATCCATCGTGGACACTATCGTGGCCAAAGCCCGCACCGGCAGGATCGGGGACGGCAAGATCTTCGTCTATCCGGTGGAGGAGGTTATCCGCATCCGCACCGGGGAAACCGGGGAAGAGGCCGTTTAACAACTGCAAGGGCGGAGGAGGCCTCTCCTCCGCCCAGAATTATGCTTGATTTTTCCAATAGTTTTGTGCTTCGAAGGTGAAAAATAACCGCGATCGCGGAAAATATTAGGATAAAAGGGGGAACTCATTATGATAATGCAGCAATTAAAGGTTAAAAGATTCAACCTGGGAAAGATTCTGGCTTTTCTTGTATTGGGATGCATGTTGGCAGGGTTGACTCCCGCGGCGCCGGTGTTGGCCCAGGTGGCCGGCCCGCCTTTGCTGGAGAAAGCGCCGGCCCCGCCGCCGGAGGAAAAAAAGGAGGAGGGCGCTCCCACCACTTGCGGCCCGATGATCAGCGACACCTGCCTGCCCATTGGCGAACGAAACGCCAGTTACGGCGGCATCGGCGATATCACCGCGGTGGCCAAGTATAACCTGCTGCCGGAAGGCACTTACCGGCCCGCCATCAGCGCAGTGGGCGGGGTGGGTTTTCCCACCGGCCACGCCTCCAACCTCAACCCGGGACGCCTGGGCATTGATGCCATCGGCACCGGGTCCTTCAACTTCATCACCGGCGTCAACCTGTTCAAATACGTGAAACCGGTGATATTGCACAGCCAGATCTGGTTCAACTCTCCCATAAACCTCTATAAAATACACGGTGAGGATGGCCCTATTAATGTCCGTTCCCGGGAATACCTGAACGTCAACCTGGCCGCGGAACTTCCGGTCAACAAGCAATGGGTCTTATTGTTTGAAGTTTACAGCACTTGGACCTGGCAAAACCTGGATACCATCCAGGGCTTCCAAACCCCGCAAACGGTTATCGGCATCCTGCCGGGGATCGAGTTCCTGGCCACGGATAAATTGGCCTTGGCCGCGGGTGTCTCCCTGGACCTATGGGGTAAAAACGGCGTCCAAAAATATACCCCTATGATCACCGCGTTTTATACTTTCTGAGCCACTCCCAGGCAAATCCTGGGATTCAGAGCTTCCGATAGTCGATGGGGGGCGGCCAGGGGGCCGCCCCTTTTTTAATAGGGTTCACCTCCCGTCCCCTTATCCAGAGCGCCCGCGAGA
>JACQYN010000022.1 GCA_016208235.1 Deltaproteobacteria bacterium | reverse complement strand
CTGGCCTACGTCATCAAAACCAGCCCCGGGAAAGACAGCATCGTGGTGGGCAAAGACACCCGCCTTTCCGGGTATCTCCTGGAATACGCCATCACCGCGGGTATCTGCTCCATGGGCGTGGACGTGTTCCTTTTGGGGCCGCTGCCCACGCCGGGCATCGCGTTCATCACCTCTTCCATGCGGGCCGATGCCGGGGTGGTCATTTCCGCGTCCCATAATCCTTACCAGGATAACGGCATCAAGTTTTTTTCCGGGGACGGCTTTAAGCTTCCGGATGAGATCGAGGCCCACATCGAGAAATTGATGACCGACCGGGGGGTGGAAGAGGCCCGGCCCACGGCCACCGAGATCGGCCAGGCCTTCCGCATTGACGATGCCCGGGGCCGTTATATCTCCTTTCTGAAGAGCACCTTCCCCAAGGAAATGGACCTTGACGGCCTGCGGATCGTCCTTGATTGCGCGCATGGGGCTACTTATAAGGTGGCTCCGGAGGTCTTTAGCGAATTGGGCGCGGACCTGATCACCGTAGGGGTGCGCCCCAACGGCAAGAACATCAATTACAAGTGCGGCTCCACCTATCCGGAGGTGATGGCCAAGCTGGTGAAACGCCACCGGGCCGATCTGGGTATCGCCTTTGACGGAGACGGCGACCGGGTCATCATGGTGGACCACCAGGGGCAGGTGGTGGACGGCGACCACATCATGGGTATCTGCGCCCTGGACCTCCACCGCCGGGGGAAGTTGCGGCGCAAGACCGTGGTGGGCACGGTGATGTCCAATCTGGGTCTGGAAGTGGCCCTGAAAGATCAGGGCTGCCGCCTGCTGCGTGCCCAGGTGGGGGACCGCTACGTGGTGGAGGCCATGCTCCAAGGGGGCTATAACCTGGGCGGCGAACAGTCCGGCCACCTGGTCTTCCTGGACCACACCACCACCGGGGACGGCATCCTCACCGCGTTGCGCTTGCTGGCGGTGATGCTCCGGGAAGACAAACCCCTGGCGGACCTGGCCCGGTTCATGGAGACCTTCCCCCAAATCCTCATCAACCTGAGGGTCAAAGAGAGGCGGGATTTGAAAAGTGTGCCCGCCGCGCGCCAGGCCCTCCAGGCCGCGGAAAAACGTCTAGGGAACCGGGGGCGCCTGTTGGTGCGCTATTCGGGGACGGAGCCGCTGCTGCGGATTATGGTGGAAGGAGAGAACCCCCAAGAGATCCAGAACGTGGGCCAGGACCTGGCCCAAACTCTGGAAAAGTTACTGAGCTGAGGGAGCGGACGTTCATGCTGCTGGTCATGGATGTGGGCAATACCAACACGGTTATCGGCGTCTATCAGGGAGAGACCTTACTGAGCGATTGGCGCATCCGCACGGAAAAGGAAGCCACCATCGATGAACTGGGGATTTTGCTGCGTAATCTCTTTCAGGCCCAGGGCCTCGCTTTCGAGCCCGGCACCGATCTGATCATTTCCTGTGTGGTGCCGCCCATGGTCAACACCCTGGAGGGCTTTTCCCAGCGTTACCTGAACGTGAAGCCCTTTTGGGTGGGGCCGGGGATTAAGACCGGCATGCCCATCCATTACGATAATCCCCGGGAGGTGGGCGCGGATCGTATCGTCAACGCGGTGGCCGCATACGAGCAGGTCCACGGCGCGGTGATCGTCGTGGACTTCGGCACCGCCACCACCTTTGACGTGGTCTCCCGCCAGGGGGAATACCTGGGAGGGGTCATCGCCCCGGGGGTGATGATCTCCTGTGAGGCCCTGTTCCTCAAGGCCTCGAAACTGCCCCGGGTGGAGATTTTTGTAAAACCCAAGAGCATCATTGCCAAAGACACCATCAGCAGCATGAACGCGGGCATCATTTACGGCTACGTGGGCCTGGTGGACGGCATCGTCAGCCGTATCAAAGAAAGCCTGCGGGAGGGGCCCAGGGTCATCGCCACCGGCGGCCTGGCATGCCTCATTGCTTCGGAGACCAAAAGCATCGATTGTGTGGATGATTATCTCACCCTGAAGGGCCTGAAGATCATCTACGAGCGGAACCGGCCCCGCCGGGAGAAGTAGCTGTCAGCTTTCAGCAGTCAGCAAAGACCGGGGATTGGCGCAGCGGGCCGAGGAACAGCCGGGGGCGGCTATTCCACATTTCTCTCTATCGGTCTTTGCGTCTTTGCGTGAGAATATAACTCCTTCCCCGTGATTGGCAGGTCATGGAGGGTATTATGAGCTCCGATGAGCCGAGCATCGGCCGCCGCTACCTGCAAGAGACCCGCTACCGCCGGGAAGGCCTGGGGGAGCGGGGCCCGGCTTACCCTGCGGTTCCCCGGTTTAAAGAATATCCCCAGGCGTCCCAGCGCCTGGTCCTGGACCCCGCGCCCGGCCCGGCCGCGGCTGACCTGTGGGCCTGTCTTCGGGAGCGCCGCTCCCTGCGCCAATACCGGGAACGGGCCCTGTCCCTGGAAGAGCTCACGGCCCTGGTGTGGGCCGCCCAGGGGGTGACCTTGGCCGGCCATCCGCATCTTTTGAGGACCGCGCCCTCCGCGGGCGCGCTCTACCCGGTGGAGACCTACCTGGCCGTGCACCGGGTCACCGGGGTGGACCCGGGCATCTGGCACCTGCACATCCCGGACTTTGCCCTGGAACTGTTAAATCCAGGCGACTGCCGCCGCGCCCTGGTGGAGGCCTGCCTCTCCCAAAACTTCCTGGGCGCAGGGGCCGTGGTCTTCATCTGGACGGGCATCCTGAATAGGGCCATGAGCAAATACCGGGAGCGGGCCATCCGCTACCTCTTTCTGGACGCGGGCCACATCTGCCAAAATCTGATGCTGGCCGCCACCGCCCTGGGGCTGGGCTGCTGCCCGGTGGGGGCCTTTTTTGACGAAGAAGTGGAACAATTGACCCAGGTGGACGGCCAGGAAGAAGTGGCCCTCTACCTGGCCGCAGTGGGCGCGGTGGAGGGAAGGTAATGGATCTGGGGGAGGGGGCTAAGGGGTCCGGCGGGCCGGAGGCCCGCCACTACAGGCCCTTACCCCCTCCCGCAGACCCCCTCCCCCAATCCCTTACACTTTTTTAAGGAGAATCTATGAGACTATTACGATTGGTTATGACTGCATTCCTGTGTCTGACCCTGCTATCCGGTCCCTCCCTGGCCCAGAACAAATCCCAGGAGGCCACGGCCCGGGCCGCCCAGGATTACCTGAAACACGGGCTCATGCTGGCGGATGGCGGTGAGGACGAGGAGGCCGCGGAAGCCTTCCAGAAGGCCGTGAGCCTGAAACCCGACTGGGCCGAGGCCCGCAGCCTCCTGGGCAGCGCCTTGAGCCGCGCCGGCAAGTATCGGGAGGCAGAAGAGCAACTGCGGAAAGCCGTGAGCCTGAAACCCGACTATGGCGAAGGCTGGTACTACCTGGGCCTCTTCCTCAAAGACCGGGGCAAGGACAAAGAAGCCGAGGAAGCCTTTCAGAAGGCCAAGCAACTGGCACGCTGAAAGACATAATACCAACTCGCCATCAAAGGGATTTTTTTCGTAGGGGCGAACACAAGGTTCGCCCCTACATTTCAATACCTTTTTGATTGTAACTCAGCATAAGGGGTAAGGATTAGAGGGGGAAATAGATGCAAATCGTCTAACCCCTAACCCCTAATCCCTGCAGTACCTCTCTCGTTCGCTGTAAATGCAGCCGCAGTATTGTTGCCGGTAGAGCCCCAGTTCCTTGCTCTGGGTCTGGCCGGTCTGCCAGCCCTGCCGGAAGTCTTCGTAGTAAAAGGCCAAGCCCGTTTCCCGGGCCACCTGCTCCCCGATTTCTCTGATTAATTCGTGTTTTTGGTATTTGCTGTAGAGCAAGGTGGTGGTGAACGCGTCGAAATTGCCTCCCCGGGCGGTGCGGGCCGCGGCGGAGAGGCGGAGGTGGTAGCAGAAGCGGCATCTTTCCGCTTCCCGGAAGACCACCTGGCGTAAGAACCTCTCCAGGTCGTAGGCGCGATCCCAGATAACCGGCAGGTTCTGTGAAGCCGCGTATTCCTCCAGGGCCGCGGCCCTCCTGGCAAATTCCTGATAGGGTCGTAGGCGCGATCCCAGATAACCGGCAGGTTCTGTGAAGCCGCGTATTCCTCCAGGGCCGCGGCCCTCCTGGCAAATTCCTGATAGGGGTGGATATTGGGGTTATAGAAAAATCCGTGCACATAGTGCTCCCCGCCGGTAAGAACCTGCACCGGGTAGATGGCGCAAGGCGCGCAGCAGATGTGCAAGAGGATTTTCATCTTTTAAGACCGTTTTCGGTTTTCGGTTTTCCGTTTTCCGTTAAAAGATTATGACAAGTCCTATTTGTCATCCTGAGCGAACCATCATGACCCAAAGGGTCACAATGAACTATGAAAATGAACAACCTCCGCGCTCGGGGATTATCAATGGTGGGGCGGCCGTCTCTGGCCGCCCGAATCGGGCGGGCACAGAGGCCCGCCCCACCGGGGTCATTTTCATATAAAGCGAAGGCTCTTGTGTTGTGTTAGATTCCATTGCAGTCATTCATGGGCCTTCGGCTCATCCTTAAATTATGAAAAGTTCTCGGAAGTCGCAGCCTAAACTTTGAACTTTGAACCTTGAACTCTTCTAAGCAGCGTCGTAACTGAAAACCGAAAACCGAAAACCGCCTTAAGTGGCCCGGTAACCCATGACCCGTTTAACCGTGGCCCCCAGATCGCCGATATTGGCTACCACCGTCACCCCCGCGGCCTGGAGCGCGATCATTTTGTCCGCGGCCTTGCCGCTGCCCCCGGAGATGATGGCCC
>JACQYN010000130.1 GCA_016208235.1 Deltaproteobacteria bacterium | reverse complement strand
GGGTGAGTTTCAGCACCGGCTCCGGCACCACCCGGGGGCGGCAGTAGCGGTGCAGGGCCGCCACCTCCGCCAGGGCCGCGAGCACGTCCAGCCGAGCCAGGGCCGCGGCCACTTTTTTAAGGCGGGGCGCCTCCCCGCCCAGGCGGCGGCGCAGTTCCTGGAAAAGCTGCACTTCCCGTTTCAGGCGGGCCTCTTCCGCGATCAGGACCCGGGCCTCGTATTCCTTGAGTTCCGCGGTGATGAAGCGCTCCGCGTTCACCAGGGTCTGCTTGCGGATGTAATCAGGCGGCACCCGCTCCAAGTTGGCCCGGGAGACCTCCAGGTAGTAGCCGAAGACCTTGTTGTACCGCACCTTCAAGGAGTTGATGCCCGAGCGGCTCCGCTCCTGGCTTTCCAGGCGGGCGATCCAGTCTTTGCCTTCCCGGCCCAATTGCAGCAGCTCATCCAGCTCCGGATCATAGCCCTCCCGGATGATGCCCCCGGACTGGAGGTTGGCCGGGGAATCATCCGCCAGGGCCTTGGCGATCAGCTCCTCCAGGTCCTCCAGATTTTCCAGGTCCCCGGCCAGTTCCACCACCAGGGGAGGCAAATCCCCGGCCAACAACTCCTGAAGCTGGGGCAGGCGGCCCAAGGCCTGGCCCACCGTGGCCACCTCCCGGGGCATCGCCTGCTCCAGGGCCAGGCGGGCGGTGAGGCGCTCCAGGTCTCCCAAGCCCTTCAAGGTCTGGCGCCAACGCTGCCTGAGCAGGCTGTTGTCCTTAAAAAACTGCACGCCCTCCAGTCGGGCCTCGATCCGGGCCAGGTCCTTCAAAGGATAGCGCAGCCAGTTCCCCAGGCGGCGGCTGCCCATGGGGGTGACCGCGGCGTCCAGCGCCTCCAGGAGGGAACCCTGGCGGGAGCGGCTGCGCCAGGTCTCAAAGATTTCCAGGTGCCTTAACGTGGCCTCATCCAGACCCAGGTAATCATCCCGGCTGAAAGGCAGCAGCCGGTCGATATGGGGAAGAGACGGATGGTGGGAATCCTTTAAATACCGGAGAATGGCTCCGGCTGCGGCCACTCCCGTGCGAAAGGCCTCCAGCCCGAAGCCGTCCAGAAACAGGGTGCCCAACTGCCGTCCCAGCTCCTGCCGGGCCGCCTGCAGTTCAAAGGCATAGGGCCCCAGAACCCGGCGGGTGGGGGGAACATCGAAGGGAAAGAGCGCAGTCTCCAGGAACTTACCGTCCAGGTCCTCGGACACCAGGATTTCCGACGGTTTCAAGCGCCAGAGCTCATCCCCCAGGGGATCGGCCCCCTCCCCTTCGGTAAGGCGGAACTCGCCGGTGGACAGCTCCAGGAAGGCCAGGCCCCAGCGGCGCCCCTGAAGGGCCACCGCGGCCAGGTAGTTGTCCCGGCGGCTGTCCAGCGCCTCCGGGTCCACCAGCGTCCCCCGGGTGAGGATGCGGGTCACCTCCCGGCGCACCAGGCCCTTGGCCTGGGCCGGGTCCTCCACCTGTTCGCAGACCACCACCTTTAAACCCTGCTCCAGCAGGCGGGAGATGTAGTTCTGGGCTGCATGGATGGGAAAACCGGCCATGGGAATGCGCTCCTCCCCCTGGCGGCTGCGGCTGGTGAGGACGATATTCAGGGCCGCGGCGCCCTTCTCCGCGTCCTCGAAGAACATCTCGTAGAAATCCCCCATCTGAAAGAGCACCAGGGCGTCGGCATACCTGGACTTCAAATCCAGGTATTGCCGCAACATGGGGGTAATTTTGTCGGCAGGGGCCTCGGACATGGCGGTTGGAGAAAAGTGAGCAGTAAGCAGCGAGCAGGAAAAATAATACCCTATCGGGCCGCTCTTTTTTCCCTGCTTACTGCTTACTGCTTACTGCTTACTGCTCACTAATTTATTCCGACCGGGGGACGATCTCGGGTTCCCGGCGGACTTCAGAGGCTGCGGCCGCGGAGGCCCGTTTGAGTTCCTGACCCACGATCTCCAGGTTATGTTTCAGGGTGCGGATGGTCTGGCGTTGTTTAAAGAGCTCATAGAGGCCGTAAAGGGAAGCGGTGAACACCCCCAGGAAGAAGGTGAAGAGAATGAGGATCCATAAAGGGATCGCCGCGCTTTGAAAAACATGGAAGTAAAGCTCCAGTTTCAGTTGGATGGTGCGCTCCAGCACCTCTCGATTCTGGATGATGAAGACGATTCCCAAGATTCCTAAAAGGGAGGAAAAAATCACTTTGAAGAAGCGCATGCCTGATCCTCGTCTGCCAGGGCCTGGAAGTGCGGCGCCAGGCGCTCATAGGTCTCGCGGAAATGTTCCGGAATCACCCGCACATCGGCAAAAACCGGAATAAAATTGGTATCGCCGTTCCACCGGGGCACCACGTGAAAGTGGAGGTGGCTCTCCACCCCGGCCCCGGCCACTATCCCCAGGTTGAGGCCCACGTTGAAGCCGTCAGGGCGCATCACCCGCCGCAGAATGGCCAGGGACTCCCGCAGCTTCAATTGCAGGTCCAGGAGTTCCTCCGGAGTCAGGTCCTCCAGGCCGGGTTGGTGCCGGAGCGGCGAAATCAGCAGGTGCCCGTTGATATAAGGGTATTTGTTCATCATCACCCTACTCAGGCGGCCGCTGAAGAGCACCAACCGCTCCTTCAGGTCCTCCCCGGGTAGGGGGCAGAAGATGCAGCCCTGGGGCTTGTCTTCCCCTAAGATATACTCCATGCGCCAGGGGGCCCAAAGGACTTTCATGGCCGTTTACTGTCCCCTTCCCCCGCTGTGGGGCAACCATGCATAAGCTAAAACTATAGCATGATTGATTAAAGATTCAAGGGCTTTTCTCAGGGAGGGCAAGGGGGTCTTAGGTCGGTTTTTTCCATATGCAGGATAGGGAGGAGGCGTGGGGGCAGTTAGAGTAAGCAGTAAGCAGTAAGCAGTAAGCAGTAAAAAAGAGTGGCCAGATATGTCTAATTTTTACTGATCACTGATAGCTGCTCACTACTCACCAAGTCTCCCGGCTACTCCTCCCACCACCGTTAACCGCTCAAGGAAAAGACCGGGCGAATCCGCCCCACCTCCTCTTTGCGGTGGTTCAAAATGGGGGGTTGGGCGTATGAAGCCAGGGCCTCCCGGGCCGTGGGGGTGAGGACCCCCAACTGCTCCAGGACCGCCACCACCGTGGGGTTGAGGGCCCGGGCGGCGCCGTCTTCGATCTTCAGGGCCACCCCCAGGCCGCGTTCGGCCACGGCCAGGGCGTAGCCCCCTTCAGCCCCGGACTTGGCGAAGACCATACCCGGCAGGGCCAGCATAACGTCGGTGTCCAGGCGGCCGTCCCCGGCGATGTGCCGGGGATGATCCAGAATCGCGGCCAGCAGATCGCCCCCGGGCGACCCCGGTTGGGCCGCGGCCAGGCGGGCGTAGCCCAGGGCGATATTTTTCAGGGGCACATAGAAAACCGGCGCGCCGCAGCCGTCGATGGCCACCTTGATGTCCTCCCGGGGCAGCCCCACCATGCGGCCCACGGTGCCCAGGATCAGGTGCTGCACCGGGTGGTCCACGGCCAGGTAGTTTTCTATTGGCCATTTATGGTGGACGCACAGGGCCAGCATGGCCGTGTGCTTGCCCGCGCAGGTGTTGTGCAGCGGCGTGGGCTTGGCTCCGGCCTTGCTCAGGGCCTGGGCGCTGGGACGGTGGAGCGGCGGGTGGACGCCGCATTGCAGCACGTCCGGGGGCAGCCCCAGCCGGGCCAGGGCCCGGGTCACCAGATCAGCCTGGAAATCCTGGCCGGACAGCGACCCGGAAAACAGGGCCAGTTCCTCTGGCCCGAACCCGAAGGCCTCCGCAGCGCCGGTGAACATCAGGGCCAGGGCCTGGAAGGGCTTGGCCAACGAGCGCATGCAGACCAGGGCCTCCGGGTCCCCCACCTGCTTAACCAGGGCGCCCTTGGGGTCCATCACCGCGATCTGCCCCCGGTGGCGGCTTTCCACCGCGGGTCCCCGGGTCACTTCCACTAAAACGGGTGCTTCCATGTTGATCTCTCCGTAAAAGATTTAACCACAAAGACACAAAGAGCACAAAGGGGCACAGAGAATTAAAAAATATTTGCGCCTTGGCAAAGCCAAGGCACAAAAATATTTACTCTGTGTCCTTTGTGTCTTTGTGCCTTTGTGCCTTTGTGGTTAATCATTATTGATTTAGTCGCCAATCATAGGGCTGATAGGTCACTTTCAAGTTGTCTGCATGTTCTTCAATAAAGGCGCGATCCTCCGCCTTATCCAGGTAACCGGCGATGAAGCGCAGGCGTTCGCCCTGGCCGGCGCCAAAGTCAGGCGCGTACCACTTGAAGATGCTGGACAGGGAAATTTTGTCCAGCGCCCGGTCCAGGACCACGGCGCTGGAGTTGATGAAGGACCGGCTGGCCGTGTCCAGTTCCCACTCCAAATTTTCCGGGGTATAGACGTCGATGAAGGGGCAGGACGCGGAGCCGCACACCAGGGTGAAGTGGATGCGGGGGTCCAGGGGTTCGACGATGAATTTGAGACGCGGGTCGCCGCCGCGAAAACGCCGGAAGAGCGAATAGGGCGGACGGCGGTTGCCCCGGAGAATGCCATGTTCGATGTCGTCGGGACTGAACGGGTAGTCGCCTACCTGGTAGTACACACCCCGGAAAAAGTTCCAGACCTCTTTCACCGAATCCCTGACGCCTAAGGCGATAACCCCGTGGATAACGATGACGTTATAGAGGTTGATCCAGAACGCGATTTTCTCTTCCCGGCGGGCGAGCAAGCCCAAATCCATGGCCTTTAAATTATTGCTCAATTGCAGGTGGGCCTGATAGACCTCTGATTCCTTGATGCGCTCATAGGCCACCCGGCCGGTCCCTGTTTCGAAAAATGCGGCCTTGAGGCTGTCCATGCTCTTCTTGAGCTGTACGGCCATCTCCCGGGGGGAAATATCGCCGCGGGGTTCGCCGTCATTTAACAGGATTTTCTTGAAGATATATCTAGGCATGTTTAAGCCTTTAGCTGTCAGCTTTTAGCTATCACCTTTCAGTTAAAAAACATAGGGTGGGCATGGCCCACCAAATCTTTGTTAATTCCCGGAACGGCCCATGGCCGCCATAAATCTATATAATATTATCTTGTTCCTCCATCTCCTTATTCAAAATGTTTGTATAGTCTTGTTCTGAAAGGAGATAATGGGGAAGTATCATGTAGGTTACCCTAGGTGGCATGGTAAGTGTGTACCGCTTCTTCCTGACTCCTCTCCAAAGATAAGGCGCTGCTGGACCTATGACATACCGGTCGATTTTTTTCATAAGTCTGACGGCAAGGACGATACCACGTAGAAGCGTTTTGTAAGGGATCCAAATAAACTTGTGGTCGTCCCATTGTTCAGGAAGCTCTCTGTGGCTGATGTCATAATTGCGTTTCTCGCAGAATCTATTTGCCTCGATGAAATTGGTGAAGCGGCGCACATCATCATTGAATTTGCATAGTTTAATGCTGGCGAAATGGAAGTTAAGACGACCTACTTTTTGTTGTGCCAATTCAGAAAGCCGAGCAATAATTTCGTCTCTAAGCTTTTTCGAGAGCACGCCAACAATTGTTAGTGTTTGATTCTGAAAGTCCGCCTTTATGTCATCGCTGCTGAGGCGACGGGTTTCAGCCATGAAGTGTCGAAGGATTGTCCAAGTCGATATGATCTCTCCTACCTCACCCCGTAGGTTTGAGATCAAATTGTCCAGAGGAGTATTTCTTAGTCGAAGCCTCTCTCGACTCATAGGATGCCTTTATTCTCGTTCCCAAGCTGAGCTTGGAAACGCCAATGGCAGCCAAGCTGCGCTTGGCGGGACAAAGCCCAGCTTTGGGTAAAAGTGGGTTCCCAAGCACAGCTTGGGAACCAGAACATAATACGGAATGACGGGCTGTGCCCGCCCTACAATTTGCTGCCCGCCCTCCAACAACATCCATTCCTAACCCCATTTATGGGGTTGGGGGAAGGGGTTGGTGCATAAGCGTTAACATAAGGCTTTTTGTCATTCTGAGCGCAGCGAAGAATCTCTCATTTCGTTGGAAAATCAGAGATTCTTCACTCCGCTTCGCTCCATTCAGAATGACAAAAATTGTTTAAGTTAACGCTTATGGGGTTTGAGGGAGGGGGCTAAGGTCCACAGGCGAGATGCCTGTGCCACTGGCCCCTGGCCCCTTCCCCCAGATTTCTCTCGTTCCTAAGCTGTGCCTGGGGACCGGCATATGGAGCGCAGGGCCATGCCCGCCCACATTTTTTGTCTTCGCCTCTCCCTCTTTTGCTGAAAGCTGACAGCTGATAGCTGACAGCTTCCTACCACAACTTGATGCCGAAAAAATTGCGCATTTTTTGGAGCAAGGTGGTGGTTTCTTTCTGCTCCACCTGAACTTGTTCGCCAGCGGCCTTTTTGATCTTGCGGAGTTGGGCCTTCCGGGCGGCCATCACCTCGCTGATCTTTCCCAGGAGTTCGGGGTTCTCCTGAAAAATGGGCAGAAGAATCTCTTTGTCGATTTCATAACAGATCGTTGCCGTCTCCGCCTGGACCGAGGCAGTCCGGAGTTCGCCGGTGAGCAGGGCCATCTCGCCGAAGAAACCGCCGGGTGGGATGTGGGCCACCCATTTATTCTTGCCTTTGGCATCCTTGATCAGAACATTGACCAGGCCTTCCTCCACGATAAAGAGAGAGGATCCTGCCTCACCCTGGGAGACGATGAACTCTTTTGTGCCAAACTCCTTCTTGCGCATGGCCTTGGCAATCCGGGCGAGGGGTTGCTCGCCCATGACCGCGAAGATTTCAATGCGTTTGAGCAGTTCGGTTCTGGTCAATTCCCGGGTCTGTTCCCAACCTTCCGGCGCCACCGAGCACTGGTCCACCCTATTGTAGGATAAGTCTATTCCTGCCACCTGCAAATGATTTAAGACATTTTCCTGCACCGTTTTCGTCACCAGGGTATTTTTAGAGTAATCGCTCACCCAGAACCACAAGCACCAGATCACGCCCCGGGGATCGAATTTCCTCAGGGTGATTTCCGGCTTCGGTTCTTTCATGACGCCCGGAGTGTTCAGCAGGGCGGCCATCAGTATGCGCTTGGCCCTTTCCGGAGGGATGTTGTGGCTCAAAGGCACCTGGACTTCGGCCCGGTAGTGCCTTTCCGGCGCGCTGAAATTGATAAACTTCGTTCTGGCCAACTCGCTGTTGGGAATAACGACGATCTCATCGGCCTTGGTCTGGAGGCGGGTGGCCCGCCAGTTGATTTCCACCACCTTACCGACCATGGAGCTGCCGGGGCGGGAGCGCATCTCGATTTCCAGCCAATCCCCCAAATTGTAAGCCCGCTCCACGCTGAGGGCCACCCCGGAAAAGACATCGGCGATCATGCGGGTGACGGCCAAGCCGATGACCGCGGCCAAGACGCTGGAGCCGGCAATCAAACCGGAGATAGGGGCGTTCAACACAAAACCGAAAATTGACAAGGCAATGGTAAGAATGATTACCGAGGTAACTATATTTTTCAGCAACTTGGGCGGCGGATAGCCCAGGCGTTTTTCCAGACTCGGCCAGAGTAAGGTCTGGATAAGGCCCGATGCCAACCAGCCAAAGGAGATCCAGGCAATAATGCTGATAAGGGTGTTTAATACCCGGGCCAGCTTTTCCCAACCCCAGGAAGTAAATAATCCCTGCAGGTCTGTCTGGAAATTGATCAACAACACCGCACAGAGAACCAATATTATTTGAATAATTAATTTTTTCCACCGGTTGCCGATCATGGATCACCTTTTCAAATTTTCTCCGAGGCCTGAAGAGTAGCCTTAACCAACCATTAGTGGTGCGTGGAACGCGCCCCACATTATGACATTTTTTCTGGTTCCCAAGCTTTGTTTGGGCCCCCCTACCTTCTTTTACCTTCGCCTCCCCAGTTTTGCTGAAAGTTGAAAGCTGATAGCTGACAGCTATATTCACCGCCACCAGGCCGCGTAGAGCAGGGCCAAAGTCATGGTCAGGCCCACCAGGACGTGGGTCTGGATGGTGAGGGCCTGGGCGGGGATGAACTCCGGTTCCGTGGGGGGGACCCGCCAGGCCACGCGGATCGCCTTTATTGCCAGGGGCATGGCCACCAGGGCCGCGACCATGAGGTCCGGCAGATGAAAAACCTCCAGGAGGAAAAAGATGCTGGCGAAGGGGGCCAGCATCAACCCGGCATAGACCCGGCGGGCCTGCCGCAGCCCTAAGCGCACCACCAACTGGCGCTTGCCCGCTTCTTCGTCGGCCTTCAGGTCCGGGAATTCATTGATCCAAAGGATGGCGGTGATGAGAAACGCCAGGGGCAGACCCACGGCCAGGCCCACCGGTTTCAGGCTGCCCGTCTGGACGTAATAAGTCCCCCAGGTGAGAAGCGGCCCAAAGGCCACGAAGATGGCGGCTTCCCCCAGGCCCGTGCTCATCAACTGCACCGGCGACGCGGAATAGAGATACCCGGCCAGCAGCCCTATGGTCCCCAAAACCGCCACCCAGGGGCGGCCCAGGAAGATGAGGGCCAACCCGCAGACACACCCCAGACCCAGGAAGAGAAAAGCCAGGAAGCGGACGATGTCCGGGCTCAGCCCTCCATCCTGGATCACCCGGCTGCCGCCGCTGAAAGGGGTCACGTGGACATTGATGGGGTCGCTGCCGAAGGAATCATAATAATCGTTGAGAAGATTGGCCCCCAGGTGCAAGGCGCCCACCCCGAGGAAGGTGAGGCCCAGAAGCAGGGGGCTCCAGGTCCCCTTCTCACCGTAAGCCAGGGCCCCGGCCACGGCCACCGGCATGAGGGACCCGGTCAAAAAAGGCAGCCTGAGCGCCCGCAGGTATGCTTGTAAAAAAATCATGACATCTCCGCCATTTGCCTGAAATATAGGCTATCTCCCCCCATCCTGTCAACGCCGGGCAGGGAATTTTTGATTGCAGGATGGGGCAAGAAAAGATAAAAAAATAGGGATATTTTTGGGGAGTGGACAAGGGCCGCAGACCCATACCCCCTCCCCCACCCCCCCCCAGCCAGGGCGGACACATAGGTCCGCCCCTACAGGATAATATGCGGATTGGGATGGGGGCGTGGGGAAGGGGTGGGTTTGGGGTGAGGGCAGGACCCCAAAGTCCCAGGCCCTCCCCTCAACTCACGCAAACAAGGAGGATTTTCACATGGGTCGCCCGAAGATTACCGTAGTAGGGGCGGGCAATGTAGGGGCCACCTGCGCCCATTGGGCCGCAGCCCGGGACCTGGCGGACGTAGTGTTGGTGGACGTAGTGGAGGGCATGCCTCAAGGCAAGGCCCTGGATCTGATGCAAGCCCGGCCCGTCTTCGGTTTTAACGTGGACGTGGTGGGCGCCAACGACTATGAAGCCACCAAAGGTTCCAAAGTGGTGATCATCACCGCGGGCATCGCCCGCAAACCCGGAATGAGCCGGGAAGACCTGATCAATACCAACAAGAACATCGTGGCCGCGGTGACCAAAGAGGTGGCGGCCAAATCCCCCAACGCCTTCCTGATCATCGTCAGCAACCCCCTGGACGCCATGTGCTACGTGGCTTACAAGGTGAGCGGCTTCCCCCGGAAACGGGTAATGGGCATGGCCGGCATCCTGGACACCGCCCGCTACCGCTGCTTCATCGCCATGGAGCTGAAGGTGGCGGTGGATGAAATCCAGGCCATGGTCCTAGGCGGCCATGGGGACGACATGGTGCCGGTGGTGAGCGCCACCAACGTCTCGGGGGTCCCCCTGACCAGCCTGCTTTCCAAAAAGCGCATTGCCGCGCTGGTGGAACGCACCCGCAAAGGCGGCGGCGAGATCGTCTCGCTGCTCAAGACCGGCTCCGCGTTTTATGCCCCCGCGGCCGCGGCGGTGCAGATGGCCGAAGCCATCCTCAAAGATCAGAAGCGCCTGGTGCCGGTGTCCGCTTACCTCGATGGGGAATACGGTCTGAATGACCTCTTCTTCGGGGTGCCGGTAATCCTGGGTGCAGGCGGCATAGAAAAGATCATCCCCCTGAAGCTGAGCAAGGAAGAAGCGGCCATGCTGCAAAAGTCCGCGGCCGCGGTGGCCAAGACCCGGGACGATCTGAAGATGTAAGTCGAAAATCAAGGCGAAGGGGCCGGAGCCCCGGCCCCTCGCCTCACCCTTTTCTTCCCTGGCGTTCCAGGTTTCCCCTTCGATCCTTCCTCCTTGCCACTCTTCGCTATATGCCCCTTACATTTTTATCAAAATCGCCATATCTCATTTAAGTTTGAATTCAGGGTCGTCGATAACTTAAATAGACCCCTGGGTATCTGGGAGATAGGTCCTCTTTGGGGCCGGAGGCCCGGAGTCCGGAACAGTATCGCCTATTTTTCGAAGTTCTAGAAATACGCCCCCCACACGGGGAAAAGGTGCCACATGCCTGACGCAAAACCCTACGAATTGAGTCTGGAGTTGGGACAGGGAGAGTGCCGCGTCCTGGTGGACGGCCTGGCCTTGAATATCTGTCTGAAGCCCCCCAAGGGGGGAATGCCCGCGGCCGCAGCCGTGGCCGCACCTGCGGCCGTGCCCCTCCCACAGCTGGTGCACGGCAACGGCCACGAATCCCAGCGGCTGGCGGAAGAGCTGGAGTATTACCGCCAGATCTCCGAGGATATTTATACGGAACTGGGACAGTTGGCCAAAAAGCTCAATGTCTCCCTCCAGGATCTGACCATGGCGGAAGTCATCCGCTGCCAGACGGAATCTCCCGGGGAGCACCTGGACCAGGCCCGGATTCAGCTCAACGATGTCCGAACTGGGACAGTTGGCCAAAAAGCTCAATGTCTCCCTCCAGGATCTGACCATGGCGGAAGTCATCCGCTGCCAGACGGAATCTCCCGGGGAGCACCTGGACCAGGCCCGGATTCAGCTCAACGATGTCCTGGAGATGACGGAGAAGGCCACCCTCAATATCCTGGACCTGGTGGAGCAGATTCGGGAAGATTGCGAAGCGGTGCGGCAGCAGATCGTCAGCCTGGGCCCCGGGGAGGAAAACTGGGAGGAAGGGACCGGGCCTGATGGACCGAAGCCAACCATCTGGGGAGAGGAAACCAAAGCCTTCCTGGCCCAGTTAGTGGCGCAAGGCCAGGAATTAAACCTCCAGTTGCAAGCCGCGTCTGGGCCGGCTCCCTCGACAGCGGAGCCGGTCGCGGCGCCGACGGGGGGCCTCCACTTTCCCCTGGCGGAGATACTACAGATAGTTCTGGAGTTCTGCGGCAATGAGGCCCTCAAACAGCACCTCAAAGGGGTGATCGCCAAACAGGGGGAAATCTTCCGCACCCAGGAGGCGGAAGCTGCGTTTGTAAAGCTGGCCGCCAGCCAGCCGGAGGAAGACGGCTTCTCCCAATTCCCGGTGGAAGAGGTCCTCAAAATCCTGCACAGCACCTGCGAGGATAAACGGTTCCAAGACCTCTTCACCAAGATATCGGCATCTGCGGGAAAACTTTTCCCCATGCCCATGCTGCCCCTGGAAGGACATCCGGTGGAGGCGGCGCCCGCGCCCGCAGTTGCCCCCGCGCCCCAGCCGCCGAGTTTCCTGCCCCTGTGGGAGGATTTTTTCCACAAGGTCCAGGAACTGGCCGCGCAGGCGGAAAACGCGCCTGAGGCCCCGTCCCAAGCCGAAGCCGCCCTCGAGGAAGCTAAAATCCAGGAAACTACCAGTGTATTGGACCGGATTACCGCCTCCCTCTCCCGGATTATGGAGGCCCTGGCCTTTCAAGATCTCTCCGGGCAGCGCCTGCTCCAGGTCTTGAAACTCC
>JACQYN010000129.1 GCA_016208235.1 Deltaproteobacteria bacterium | reverse complement strand
TACAATGAATTGGGGAATGAAAAACCGCTTAAACCAGCTTATGCCCAATGGCAGATGTTTTTTTATGCCCATTGATCACGGTTATTTTCAGGGACCCACCAGGACTCTGGAGAAGCCGGCGGAGACGGTAAAACCGCTGCTTCCTTACGTGGATGCCATTTTTTGCACCCGCGGGGTCTTGCGCGCGGCGATTGATCCTTTAACCAGTAAACCCATTGTGCTCCGGGTATCCGGCTGCACCAGCATGGTGGGAGAGGATTTGGCTAATGAGGAGCTCACCACTTCCATTGCCGAAATAATCCGGGTGAACGCCGCGGCCGTGGGGCTTTCGATCTTTATCGGCAGCCATTATGAAAAGGAGACGCTGAAGAATCTGGCCACTCTGGTCAATCAATGCGAGGATTACGGCATCCCGGTGATGGCGGTGACCGCGGTGGGCCGGGAATTGGAAAAACGGGAGGCCCGTTATCTGTCTTTATGCTGTCGCATCGCCGCGGAACTGGGCGCCAGAGTGGTGAAGACATATTGGTGCGAGGAAAATTTCGATAAGGTCGTGAACGGCTGTCCGGTGCCGGTAATTATGGCCGGCGGGCCCAAGTGTGAAACGGATCTGGAGGTCCTGGAATTTGTGCATGACGGCATCCAGAAGGGCGCAGCCGGCATCAATCTGGGGCGAAACGTCTGGCAGAGCCCGCATCCGGTGGCCATGGCCAAAGCCCTGAGGGCCATTGTCCATGAGAATGCCTCCGTCAAGCAGGCCCACGAGATCCTCAAAAAGACCAAAGAAAGTAAGCCAGCCGCCAAAGCTTAATACAAACAGGGGGATAGGCATTTCACTATTGTTCAAAGTTCAAGGTTCAAAGTTAAGAGCATCTCCTTTCTTAACTTTGAACTTTGAACTTGAGACCTCTGCGAAAATGCACAAATTGTCATTCTGAGGGAGCGAAGCGACCGAAGAATCTCAAATACGAGATTCTTCACTCCGCTTCGCTCCGTTCAGAATGACACCCTAAAGACTTTCGCAGAGGTCTCAACTTTGAACTTCTCTTAACCAAGATGATAGTCGCTAAATATTACAATAATAACGATATCCGCCTGGAGGAACTGCCCATCCCGAAGATCGGGCCGGGGGAGATCTTGGTAAAGGTCCGGGCCAGCGGTATCTGCGGCACCGATGTCATGGAATGGTACCGCATTCAAAAGGCTCCCCGCATTCTCGGCCATGAGATCGCGGGCGAGATCATTGAGTCCAAATCCGACAAATACCACCCGGGCCAGCGAGTTTTCGTCAGCCATCATGTGCCGTGTAATAACTGCAAATATTGCCGGGCCGGCCATCACACGGCGTGCGATACGTTACATAAAGGCAACTATGATCCCGGCGGCTATAGCGAATTTGTCCGGGTGCCCAAAATTAATGTGGATTTCGGGGTGTATGTCTTGCCGGATCAGGTTTCCTATGTTGAAGGGACCATGATCGAACCCCTGGCCTGCGGGGTCAGAGGACTGCGGCTGATCAATATCCGGCCGGACCATACCGTTTTGATTCTGGGTTGCGGCATCTCCGGCATCATCAATATTCAGTTGGCCAAATTGACCGGCGCCCGGGTGGTGGCCACTGATATTAACGAGTATCGCTTGAATAAGGCTAAGGAGTTTGGGGCGGATGAAGTGCTGCATGCGACTCAAGACCTGAATCTCAAGGCGGATCGGGTCATCATCTGCACCGGCGCTTACGCCGCGGTGGAGCAGGCCTTCCGCTGTCTAGATAAAGCGGGGATTATTCTCCTCTTTGCCATCCCCAACAAAGATATTGCCATCCCCATCCCGGATTTTTGGCGCAATGAACTCACGGTGACCTCCTCCTACGGGGCCGCGCCCGCTGACCTAGAAGAGGCGTTGACCCTTATCGCCAATAAAACTATCAACATCAAAGACACCATCACCCAGATCCTGCCGTTAACCCAAATCCAAGCAGCCTTCAAGATCGTGGCCGAGGCCCAGGAATCGCTAAAGGTGGTGTTGGAGCCTTAGAAAATGGGGACAGACACTATTTAAAGATAATTAGTGCCTGTCCCTATTTAGTCCCTCAGAAGTGTCGCGGATTGACATTCTGTCCATGAACCTTATTTTATTCTCAAAATAGCTGAATGAATTATGGAGACATCTCTCATACCAAGTTGCCGTCAAAGAGATTCTTTTGTAGGGGCGGACTAGCGTGTCCGCCCCTGGGTGGGCGCACACATGGGTGCGCCACAATAGACAATGATAGTTCTTTGACGGCAACTTGGTATCAAAGATCGGCTGCGATTATTTGAGATTTTGGGAATCAAATATGGTGCCTCATAATTCCCAGGGAAGAAGCAGGCGCGCAAGAAAAGGAGGAGGATTAATGAAGCTGAGGAAATTTATGCTCCCCATGTTGCTGAGTCCGCTGCTTTTGGTGCTGGCCGTCCTCTCGGTCCATGCTTTTTCGGGCTATTATTACGTGATCCCCAACTCTGTGCCATTGCGAACCTGCGCTTCACCCGGGTGCGATACCTTACTCACGGCGTACCAGGGGGAGCGGGTGGAAATCCTGGAGCGGACGGCCACCGGCTGGTCCAGGGTGCGCTTTGTGGACCGGTCCGGAGTAGGGTGGATATCCAGCGACTTGCTCAGTTACAGTCCTGACAGGATATCCAGACCAATGCCTACTTACTATGTCAAGATTAACAGTCTTATCCTTCGGGACGAGCCCAACCCGAACTCCAGAGCCCTCCTCACCTTGCATTTCAATGATCCGGTGGAAATGCTGGGAGTCGGCGCCAGCGGCTGGGCCCAGGTGCGAGACTTGCGCAGCAGCGTGGTCGGCTGGGTGGCCCCCCGTTATCTCTCTTCCAGTCCTTTGAAGTATCCCAAATCCCCGCGCCGCCGGGCTCCCCGCAAGGCGCCCCCCAAGGAGGAAGCTCCCGAGCCACCCAAGGCGATGTGAGTTTTTAGTCACCGCTAGAAAATGATCCCCCCAACCAGGGGGACGCATTTTTCATTTTCCGGTTTCAGAGCTTCGCTTGGGATGGGAAGAAACTGCGGTTTTCACATATTTTATAAGCTTTAAAATCGTTGCTGAGGCCAATGGGAAAAAATAGGGAAAAAATAGGGACAGACACCTATTTTTCTGGAACCAATTCACGCGTTTCTAAAAGCCGACTCTATGAAGATCACCCAAATCACCCCCCACCCTTATACTGCTCCCTCAGTCGCCGTAGTTTCTCCACCTCCGCCGCGGGCAAAGGCGGCAGCGGTCCCTGGAGCCGGGCCGCCAGGACGACCCGGGCGGTGTGTTCCAGCTTCTCCATTTTGTTGTACGCGTCCGTCACGTCCCGCCCCACGGTCATGGCCCCGTGCCGGGATAAGAGGACGGCGTCATATTCCTCGATTAAACCCCGGATTGACTCCGGCACTTCTTCGCTGCCGGGGGTGGCATAGGCCGCGGTGGGAATCCCCCCCAGGGTGATTACCACCTCCGGCAAGATGGGCTCCAACAAGTCGATCCCCGCCAGGGTGCAGGCCGTGGCGTATGGTAGATGCGCGTGGACCACCGCCTCCACGTCCGGGCGCAGCTCATAGGCCAAGAGGTGCATGCGGATTTCCGAGGTGGGCTTCCCCTCACCGCTGAGCACCCGGCCCTCCAGGTCCACCGTGAGTATCTGATAGGCATCCATGAGTCCCTTGTGCACCCCGCTGGGGGTGACGAACACCCGGTCTCCCAGGCGCACGCTGACATTGCCGTCGGTGGCCGCGAGGTAATTTTTCCGGTGCAGCATCCGGCAGATGCGCACGATGTCTTCTTTCAACTGCTGTTTACTGTCCATGGCTACTCCAGAAAGGGGGAGAGGTGTAACGGGAAATCAACCCCGCGTGATGGGCGGTGCAGAAGTGGTTTTAACATTTCCCCTTGCAAAGGTTACCATCTTAAAATGTAACTTCTTGATAATGCATATTTATTTTAACGGAAAACGGAAAACGGAAAACGGCATCATTTGGGGGATTCCCGCATGACCCCCGGCTTGCCCATTACTTGCTCCAGCCGGGCCAGGGTCTCCCGGGATTGTTCCGGCCGGGCCTGGAACATCAAGGAGAAAAGGGCGTCAATGATGGATATCTGACAGACCAGGGAACCATCGGCTTCCCCCGGGAGAGTGGTATCCCGGCCGGCGGTGGCCAGCACCAGGTCGGATTCCCGGGACAGGGGCGACAGAGAGTTATTGGTGATGGCAATGATTTTGGCGCCGTTTTCCCGGGCGGCGCGCACGGTCTCCACCGTTTCCCGGGTGGTCCCGGAGTTGGAGACGGCCAGCACCAGGTCGTCTTTGGTGAGGAGAGCGGCCGCCATCAACATGAAATGAAAGTCGGAGTAGATCCGGGCTTTGAGGCCCAGCAGCAGGAATCTGGCCCCGGCATGGGCCACTGCGGTCCCGGAACCGCCAAAGCCGATCACCAGGATCTGACGGGAGTTCAGAAGCAGCCGACAGGCAGCCTCCATCCCCCCAATCTCCATAACTTCCAGAGTATCTTGTAATGCCGCGCGTTTGGCCTGGAAGACTTTGCGGACGATATTGACCGGATCATCCTCGTCGGTGATCTGTTCATGGGGCCGGGCTACGGGGAGCACCAATTCCCGGGCCAGGGAGATCTTGAAATCCTGAAACCCCCGGAACCCCAGGATGCGGCAGAAACGCATGACCGTGGCCTCGCTGACTCCACACGCGGCCGCCACTTCATTCACCGAGGCATAGATGGCCATCTCCGGCTGCCGCAGGACCACGTCGGCCACCTTCTGCAGCGCGGTTTTCAGGGAAGGGTAAAGGCCACGCAGGCGAATCAGGGCTCCGGATTGGGGGTCCCGGCGGGGTGAAGCCGGACTATCCTTATCCATGGAACGATCTCCTGTTTAATCTTAATAATAAATAATTACCTGTCAATTTTTTTTAAAAAAATATTTTATATAAAATCGGGCAAAGAGAGGAAAACCTTCAGAGAATTATTGGTGGGCCGGGCTAGGCTAGAAGAGCCCCCAACTCTTTTCTCCTTGCCTGATATAATTTTTGGAAACCAATACTTTAAGTGGTTGGGGGAGGGAGTTTGAGGGAGGGGGGAAGGGCCCGCGGCCCCCAGCCCCTTCCCTCAAAAATTATCTTCCTAAAGCAAACTTCGGGCCAGGTCCAGGGCTTCCTGCCGGGTATGTATGGCCCCTTCCCATTGGGCTTCTTCCACTGCGGTCAGGATCTCCCGGAAGCGGGGACCCGGTGTAAGCCCCAGAAGCTTGATCAAGTCATGGCCGGTGAGCAAGCGGGGACGCTGTTCCTGGGGTTCGAGGCGGTCCTTTAAAAAGCGGTAAGCC
>JACQYN010000116.1 GCA_016208235.1 Deltaproteobacteria bacterium | reverse complement strand
CCGTACCCCGCGTTCTCCTGATTGATGATTTGCAGGGGAAAGGGCGCGGTTATATCCGCCAGAGTTTCCTGGGGAGAATGGTTGACGATGATCATTTTCTTTAAGAAAGGCAGGGGGGCCAGGGAAGAAATGAGGTCGGGCAGATGGAACCCGCTGTGGTAATTCACCGTAATAACGTAGAAGGGGGGAAGGTCGAGCTTAGGCATAATTAGGGAGTTAAAAGTCCAAAGTTACTGTAGGGTGCGCCCTGCGCACCAGTTAGAATGCCGACATTTCATAATTTAAGGGTGAGGCTGAAATCTCATGAACGACTGGTCTGAAAAATTTTTCCCCGCACAGGCTGGAAAGCCTGTGCCACCTCAAGAATGACAAACCGACTTTTTCAAACCCCCAGATTGATTAACCACAACTTTTAACGGAAAACGGAAAACCGAAAACTGTATTAATCCTGCCTGGGAATCAGACCCAATAACACGTAAAAGAACCAGCACACCTGGGGGTGCAGCAGGATGTCATAAATAAAGAATGAAAAAAACGTCGCGGACACGGGTAAAATTATTGCCAGCCGCGGAATCAGGGGGGTCGGCGTGTCCTTGGCGGCGCTTCCCCTCAATCCGCCCAGGAGCTTTATCAATGAAAAACAATACAGCAAAAGAAAAGGAAAACCTACCCCCACCATGAAAGTAAGAAACATATTATCGGCAACTTTGATGTCCCTCAAAGAATTGCTGAATTGTTCCCGGGTCACGTAGGGGTATTTTATTTCATAATCTTTCAGAAAATCTTCCCGGGGGGTTAAGAGGCCGATGCCCAACCAGGGATGTTGCTTGGCGATGTGCCATGATAAAGGATAATATTCCACCCGATAGTAAGCCGGTTCATAGGTCTTGTCGATTTTTTCCGGGGGCAATTGGCGAATAAAAAAGAAGAGGATTACGGATGCCGCCAGGAGAATCATGAAAAAATACCGCAGGCGCAATCTGCCCCAAAACACCGCCAGCAGCCCCATGATTAAAGGCAGCAACATCGCGGAGCGCAACTCCGTCAAGGAAAATAGGAGGTAACTCAAGCCGATGAGAAGGGCGCCCAGAATTTTTTGGGGTATGCGGCCCCAAAGCAGGGTCAGAGGCGCAAACCAGAGGAGCATGATCTTGGTGGCCAGCGAGTGGTATTTGGGATCCATGGCCAAGGTGACTGTGCTCGAAACCTCGTAGGAGACCAGACCCACCAGGAGAATGCCCGACAACATCAACAGGGAAAGCTGGAGAAAGGAGCGCTGCCTGGCCGGCGTGGCCAGCAAGACCCTGGCCCCCCAAAATCCCCCCAAACCGGAGGCCAGGAGGACCAGGCCGCGGAAAGTATTGGTCAATGGCGCCGCGCTGGTAAAGCCGCTCAGCAGCAACAATCCCGTCAGGAGTAGGTAAATGGCCGCTTCCCCCGGGCTTTTAACCAGCTCTCCTTTTCTCGCGGCCCAGACCGTCGCTCCCAGAGACAAAGCGCACAATAACCCCGAAAAGAGATTGGTGCGTTCTCCGTGAAGCAGAATTATCGAGGGCTGGAGAAAAGCCAATTGCAGGGAGACGCCGCAGAACAGCAGCCACGCGACTTTGCCTGCCAGGCTGGCCTTATCCTCTGATTCCGGCTCCGGATAATCCTGGGGTTGCGCCCCTGAACTTAGGGGGAAAAGAGCGTTTTCAATCCAGCGCATGGCTCTGGTACCGCGGCCTCCGCCAAGATATCCCCGGGTTGGAAAAAAGGGGTTGTTCAACATTGTTTGTTGCTGGTTACAAAGGTTCCAAGTTCCAGGTTCCAAGTTCCAAATTGAGACCTCTGCAAAAATGCATAAATTGTCATTCTGAGGGAGCGAAGCGACCGAAGAATCTCAAGATACGAGATTCTTCACTCCGCTTCGCTCCGTTCAGAATGACACCTTAAAAGACTTTCGCAGAAGTCTCAAGTTAAGAAGCCTCAGGAACGAATCTTCGAAAAGTTTTGCCCCGCACAGGCTGGAAAGCCTGTGCTACCGCAATATTTATTTACATTTTTTCCTGGGGATATGTAAAGGCTCAAGAAAATCTCCCGATGAGCAGACCTTGATTACCGTTGGGCTCCATCCTTTACGCCAAAAAATCCTTCTCCTCTCCCAGACCTCGCTCTTTGGCCCGGAGATAGACCGCGTAACCCAGGGCCAGGTCCTGGATGATCAGCCCGGTGGAATCGAAGACGGTGATTTCCTCCGGACTGGTCCGGCCCGGTTTTTTCCCGGCGGCGATCTCCCCCAGGGAGCCGTAGATCTGCTCGGGCTTTAGTTTTCCCTGGGCCAGGGGCACGTTGATTTCGCCGGAATGGGAGGCCTGGGCCCAGTCGTCCACCACGATTTTGGCGGACTGGAGGATGGCCGGGTCCAGTTCTTCTTTACCCGCGGCGTCCGCGCCGATGGCGTTGATATGGGTGCCCGGGGCCACCCACTCCTTCATGACTATGGGCGTGTCGCTGGGGGTGGTGGTGACCACGATGTCCATGTCCCGGACCGCGTCGACAGCTGTGGCCACGGCCCGGGCCGCCACTCCAAAGGTGGCGGTTACTCGGTCCGCAAAGGCTTGGGCATGGGTCACGTGCCGATCGAAGACCACCACCTCCCGGATGGGCCGCACCTTTAAGACCGCGGCCAACTGGGTGCGGGCCTGGGCCCCGGCGCCGATGAGCCCCAGGCGGCTTGCTTCCGGGCGGGCCAGATATTTGGCGGCCACCCCTCCCGCAGCGCCGGTGCGGAAATCGGTGACATGGGTGCCGTCCAGGTCCGCGAACTCCAGGCCGGTTTCCGGGTCGTTGAGGAGAATTTTGGCCATCACCGTCAGCAGCCCTTTGGCCGGATTCCCCGGGTGCACGTTGACCCACTTCAGGCCGCAGATGTGGGCCTCCGGCAGAAAGATCTCCCCGTACATGGCCCGGAAATCCCCCTTGGCATGTTCACCCGGCCCTCGCCGTAGGCCTGGAAGGCCTCCTGGGCCGCGGCCAGGGCCAGGTCCATGTCCAGGACCTGCATGACTTCCGAAGCGGTCAGGACTAAGCTCATATCGCCTCCGTTATGGGTGAGCAGTTGTCAGTAGCCAGTGGTCAGGGGTTAGGGGTCAGAAAATGATAAAAACAACGGCCTCCTGATTTTGACTTTTGTCGACCTTGAACCTTGAACCTTGAACTTTGAACTGACAACTGATTATTGCAGAAAACTCTTCTCTTCCCCCAGACCCATCTCCCGGGCGCGCTGCAAAATCTCCCACCCCAGGCTCAGGTCCTGGATGGCCAGGCCGGTGGCGTCGAAGACGGTGATTTCCTGGGGGGCGGCGCGGCCCGGTTTCTTTCCGGCCACGATTTTCCCCAACGTACCATAAACCTGGTCCAGGGAAAATTCCCCCCGCCTCAAAGGCATGTTGATTTCCCCGATCTCCCGGCACTGGGCCAGGTCGTCCACCACCACCCGGGCCGCTTTGAGGATGGCCGGTTCCAGCTCCTGTTTACCGGGGCTGTCCGCGCCCACCGCGTTGATATGCGTGCCCGGCGCCACCCACTCCCGGAGCAGGTGGGGATGAGTGGCGGGGGTAGTGCTGACCACGATGTCCTGGCCTGCGACCGCGGCCTTTTCCTCATCAGCCACCCTGACTTCCAGGCCGTACTTGGCTGCCAGTTCATTTCCGAGGGCCTGGGCGTGAGCACTGGTGCGGCTGTAAACGGTGACTTCGCGAATGGGGCGGATTTTGAGGATGGCCTCCGCCTGGGTGCGGGCCTGCTCCCCCGCGCCCACCAGACCCAGGCGAGCGGCGTTTTTCCGGGCCAGGTGCTGGACCGCCAGGCCCCCCGCGGCGCCGGTGCGGTAGTTGGTGATATGGGTCGCGTCCATATCCGCCAATTCCAGGCCGGTCTCCGGGTCGTTCAGCAGGAGTTTGCCCATGACCGCGAAGCGGCCCTGCCAGGGATTTTCGGGGAAGTTGGCGTTCCATTTCACCCCGCAGATATGCCCGCTGGGCATGGTAATTTCTCCAAAGATGGCCTTGAAGCTTCCAGGGCCCACATTCAGGTGCGACTTGGGAGGATTATTCACCCGGCCTTCGCCGCAGGCCAGAAAGGCCGCATGCACCGCGGCCAGGGCCAGGTCCATATTCAAAACCCGCATGATTTCAGAAGCACTTAGCAACAGGCTCATTTTGCTAAACGTTTTCCGTTTTCCGTTTTCCGTGGGCCGATTTCAATCTAATACGGAAAACGGGAAACGGGAAACGGAAAACGAACGGATACAAATCGATAAGATTCATCAATCCGACCCAAACAAAGGCACCACCTGAAACTTATTCACGTCCACCAGCCCCAGGTCTGTCAGTTTCAACGCCGGGATCACCGGCAGGGCCAGGAAGGACAGGGCCATGAAGGGGTCGGGCAGCTCTCCTCCCAATTTGCGGTAAGCCTCTTTGAGGCGGCCATAGGCCGCGGCCACTACCGCCAAGGGTTCGGGACTGATGAGCCCGGCGATGGGCAGGGGCAGGTCGGCCAGCACCCGGCCGCCGGCCACCACCGCCAGGCCGCCCTTAAGTTTCACCAGGTGCTCCACGGCCAGGAGCATGTCCATTTCATTGGTGCCCACCACCACGATATTGTGGGAATCATGGGCCACGGAAGAGGCCAGCGCGCCCCGCTGCAAGCCGAAGCCCTGGACCAGGCCCAGCCCCAGGTTGCCGGTGCCGTGGTGGCGCTCCACCACCGCCAGTTTCAGAAGGTCCCGGGCCGGGTCCGCGGCCAGGCGGCCATTCTGGACCGGC
>JACQYN010000115.1 GCA_016208235.1 Deltaproteobacteria bacterium | reverse complement strand
CCCGGCCCGCCTTGACAAACCTGGGTAAACAGGGTAGCTTGAGAGCCAGCAAAGGGGGGGAAATGCTGCAACCACGTCTTTGGGGAATAATGATTTATGCCTTTTTGAGCCTACTTTCGCTCTGCCCTTCGGTCCTTGCCGACCCCTCTCCCGTAGCCTATGTGGATCTGAAGCAGCAGTTGATGCGCAAAGGTCTGGACAAAAATTACGTCTCCCAGGTCTTTGCCGACTCCCGGAACAGCTTCCTCCCGGATGTGGTGCGTAAGATCGCCTACCTGCGCAAAGAAACCCGGGACATTTACGCGAAATTTTTGACCCCCCAGGTGGCGGCCCGGGGCCGGGCTTATATGCAGGAGCACCGCTCAGAACTGAACCGGGCGGCAACCCGCTATGGAGTGGCCCCGGAAGTGATCGTGGCCATCCTCACCGTGGAAAGCGATCTGGGCAACGCCACCGGCCGCCACCCGGTGTTCAACGTCTTTGCCTCCCTGGCGGTCATGGATACTCCGGAAGTGATCCGGGAATTGGGTTTAGACCCTTCTCTGCAGGCCCGCCTGCACAAGAAAGCGGCCTGGGCCCAACGGGAGCTGCTGGTCTTTTTGGAATATTGCCGGGCCAAGCGGCTGGACCCCTTCTTCTATAAAGGCTCCTGGGCCGGGGCCATGGGGTTTTGCCAGTTTCTGCCCACCAGCCTGAAAAACTGCGGCGCGGACGGCGACGGCGACGGCCGGGTGGACCTGTTCACCCATGCCGACGCCATCTCCAGCATTGCCTGTTACTTGCACCAAAGCGGTTTCAAACAGCAGAACCGGTCCACCTGGCGCCGGGCCGTCCATCGCTATAATCACTCCGAGGCCTACGTGGACACCGTGCTCCACCTGGCCAACTCGTATTGATCTTAGGCCAGGAGGTTTGGGGAGGCAGCCGAAGTAAGCAGTGAGCAGTAAGCAGTAAAAGAGAAGTACCCGGTTAGGTCTTGTTTTTTTTAACTGCTCACTGCTAACTGCTCACCGCTCACTAATCCCGCGGTCCCTCTCCCCACCAACCTAACCAAAGGACCCGAACATGGCAGAAAATGTTGTTGTGGGGATCGTCATGGGGAGCGCCTCGGATTGGCCCAGTGTAGAGCCGGCCGCGGCCTTGCTCAAGGAATGGGGCATCGGCGTGGAGGTGACGGTGGCTTCGGCCCACCGCGCTCCCAAGCGGGTATTGGCCTATGCCCGGGAGGCCGCGGGCCGGGGGGTGCAAGTGATTATTGCCGCCGCGGGGGCCGCGGCCCATCTGGCGGGAGTCCTGGCCGCGGAAACCACCCTGCCGGTGATCGGCGTGCCCTTGCCCAGCTCGGACCTTAACGGGCTGGACAGCCTGCTCTCCACGGTGCAGATGCCCGCAGGGGTGCCGGTGGCCACCATGGCCCTGGGACCCGCGGGGGCCAAAAACGCGGCCATCTTCGCCGCCCAGATCCTGGCCCTGAGCGACCAGAGAATCCGGGATATCCTCAGCGGCCATAAGCAACTCCTGGAGCAGAAGGTAATCCAGCAGGGGGAGCAGATTCCCCCGGAGTACCGGCGAAAAGAGTAGGTGCACTATTGGTGCTAAGGTTCCTAAATTGGGTGATAATTATTTGGGAAGGCCCCGAGTATCGGCTTTTTAAGTCCCCCTTTTTTAAAGGGGGATTAAGGGGGATTTTTCAACGCGCTCCATAAAATCCCCCCTGCCCCCCTTTAGAAAAGGGGGGAAATACCTCCCATTTTCCAAGCCTTTTTCCTTGAATGGAGATCATCATCATCATTTAAGGAACAAAGCACTGGAAAAGGCAAAGTTAAACCCATGATCGTCACTTCCATGGCGGACCTGGCCGTTGATCTGGCGGCCCTCAGGCATAACTACCGGCAGTTGCGCGGCTTGTGCGACGCCGGGGTGAAATTCATGGGCGTGGTCAAGGCCGATGCTTACGGCCACGGTCTCCTGCCTGTAGCCGGGGCGTTGGTGGCGGAAGGCGCGGACTACCTGGGAGTGGGGTCCCTGGAGGAAGGACTTGTACTGCGCCAGGCGGGTCTGGCTCTCCCCGTGCTCTTGCTCCTGGGAATCCTGCCCGATGAAGCGGAGCCGACGGTAGCCGCGGGCCTGGAAGTGGCCTTATTCCGCCCGGACGTGGCCCAGGCCCTGGCCGCCGCGGCCGGGGCCCAGGGGAAAAAGGCGGGCATCCACCTCAAGGTGGACACCGGCATGGGCCGTCTGGGCCTACTTCCTGAGGACGTTTTGCCCTTCCTGGAGGGACTCCGGGCCTTCCCCCAATTGGAGGTCCTGGGCCTGACCTCCCACCTGGCAGTGGCGGACCAGGAAGATAAAAGTTATACCTTAAGGCAACTGGGGCAATTTGAGGGGCTTCTCCGGGCCGCCCGGGACCGGGGCTGGGAGCTCCCCTTAAGCCACATCGCCAACAGCGCCGCGCTCTGGGAACACAAAAAAGCCCATTTCGCCTTGGTGCGGCCGGGGATCATGCTCTACGGGTCCCCCCCTGCGGCGGAGCGCCGGCCCCCGGTGCTTTTGCAGCCGGTAATGTCCCTGGCCACCCGGGTCCTCCAGGTGAAGCGCCTGCCGCCCGGGTGCAGCATCAGCTACGGCCGCACCTATACCACCCCGGCAGAGTGCGATCTGGCGGTGCTGCCCGTGGGCTACGCCAACGGCTACAGCCGCCTGTTCTCCAACCGGGGGGAGGTGCTCATCCGGGGCCGCCGGGCCCCCATCCGGGGGCGGGTGTGCATGAATCTGACCATGGTGGAGGTGAGCCACCTGGAGGATATCCGGGAAGGGGAGCCGGTGGTCCTGTTGGGGCAAAGCGGCAACGCCTGCCTCACCGGCGATGACCTGGCCGGGTGGGCCGACACCATCAGCTACGAAATCTACCTGGCCCTGGGGAACGCCAACCCCCGGCGCTATTTGGGAGTATGACATGGTGGACCGGAAACCCGATACCCAAGAACCCAGCATCTGCCTGGTCTGCGCCTGGCGGGAGACCTGCGTCAAGAAATTCTCCTTCACCGGTCAGCACTGCCTGGAATTCACCCGGGATCTGACGCTGAAGGCCAAGCCTGTTGGGGAGGCGCCGAAGGAAGGGAAATAAGTGCCAGGGGTCAGTTAGTCGATTTAAGGCGGCCGCGGGCCGCCCTATAACTTGAAATTGCCTAAAGAAACCTAGGACTGATGCGACCTAAAGAGCAGATAAGAGAAATCCTGACCCAGGCCCTGGAACAGGCCCGGAATGCGGGAGAGCTAAATTTCCAAAGCCTCCCCGCGTTCGAAGTGGAGGCCCCCAAGCAGGCGGACCACGGCGACCTGGCCACCAACCTGGCCATGGTCCTGGCTTCCCAGGCCAAGATGCCCCCCCGGAAGATCGCGGAGATCATCAGCAAAAATCTCGCAGCCCCGGCAGGGATGCTCCAGAAAGTGGAAATTGCCGGACCCGGATTCATCAACTTTTTCATTGAGGAGTCCTACTGGCGCCGGGTGATCCCGGAAATCCACAGCCTGGGCCCGGCCTACGGCAACAGCGACCTGGGCCGGGGCCAAAAGGTGCAGGTGGAGTTCGTCAGCGCCAACCCCACCGGGCCTTTGCACATCGGCCACGGCCGGGGCGCGGCCCTGGGGGACGCCCTGGCGAATCTTTTGGCCGCTGCGGGTTATGAGGTGGTCCGGGAATATTACATCAACGACGTGGGCAACCAGATCAATACCCTAGGAAAATCCCTGTATTTCCGCGTCCGGGAACTCCAGGGGGAAAAGATCGAATTCCCCGAAGACGGCTACCAGGGCGACTATATGAAGGACTTGGCCCGGGATTACCTGGCGGCCAACAATCCCCCGCCCTCTCCTTCGCCCACGGAAGAAGAATTTATCAGCCTGGGGCGCTACGCCGGGGACGTTATCCTGGCCGGGATTAAAAGAGACCTGGAGGATTTCGGCGTTTCCTTCGATCGCTGGTTCAGCGAAACCGACCTCTACCGCCAGGGGCTGGTGGAGAATAGTTTTGCTCTCCTTAAGGAAAAGGGCTTCCTATATACGAACAAGACGGCGCCCTCTGGTTCAAGGCCACGGCCTTTGGGGATGATAAGGACCGGGTGGTGCGCCGCTCCACCGGGGTCACCACTTACTTCGCCTCGGATATCGCCTACCACCTTTACAAGTTCCAGCAGGATTATAACCTGGTGGTGGATATCTGGGGGGCTGACCACCACGGCTACGTGCCCCGGCTGCAAGCGGCGGTGGAGGCCTTGGGCTGCGGGGGCCGGTTGAAAGTGATCCTGGTGCAGCTGGTCTCTCTGCTCCGCTTTGGTGAGCCGGTGGCCATGACCACCCGGGGCGGCACCTTTGTGACGCTGCGGGAAGTCATTGACGAAGTGGGGAAAGACGCTGCCCGGTTCATCTTTCTTACCCGGCGGCCCGATTCCCACCTGGACTTCGACCTGGAGGTAGCCAAGACCCAGAGCCCGGAAAACCCGGTCTATTACGTGCAATACGCCCACGCCCGGCTGGCCTCCGTCTTCCGTCAGGCTGCGGCCCAGAGTATCCCGATACCCGAGCCGGACCCGGCCCTGTTCCCTCACCTGCAACTCCCCGAAGAGACTGCTCTTCTCAAGATGTTGGCCAACTACCCGGAATTGGTGGAAGCCGCGGCCCGCAACTTGGAACCTCACCGCATCACTTATTTCTTGACGGAACTGGCCTCCCAACTACATAGTTATTACTACAAACACAGGTTCATCTCCGAAGATGCCGCTTTGACTCAGGCCCGGCTTTGCCTGGTGAAGGCCATCAAAACCGTGCTGGCCCATGGACTGAGCATCCTGGGCGTCGAAGCCTCGGAAACGATGTGAAATGATTTGCGGGGAGGGCCGGGGATCAGTGAGCGGTGAGCAGTGAGCAGTAAAAAAAATGGTCCCATCCGGCTGTCTTTTTAACTGCTTACTGCTCACTGCTTACTGCTTTCTCCAACTGCCCCCCCACAAGACCCAACCAAGCATTAGGGGGAGAAATGCCGGAAGGCCGGGGGAAGAAAGCCAAAAAGGCCCGGTGGCAATTGGTCCTGGGCTTGAAGCAGGTCATCTGCGGGGCCCTGGGGCTTACCTGGATGATGATGATTATCTTCATCCTGGGGGTCCTGGCCGGTAGGGGGGACATCTACCGCTGGCTCAGCAGTTGGGGCCTGATAACTCCGGTATCTTCCAAGGTCGCCCAGTGGTCGCCGCCGGCCGAAACCCCACCTGCGGCCGCGCCGGCCAACGCGCTCCCCGGGACGCCTGCAGCCGCGGCTGCGCCCGCAACCCCACCAACCTCTGCGGTTTCGCCTCCCCCGGTAACCGGGTCCATCGCTCCAACTCCCGCTCCTGTTGCTTCTCCTGCTAAAAAGGGGAAAAAAGGAGCTTCTCTCCGGGATCAGAAAGCCAAGGATGAGGAATTGCGGCGGCTCCGCCGGGAAGTGGCCGCCAAGCTGAAATTCCAAAACAGCTTTGATTCCCATCCCTCGAAGCCTGCCCGCACCGCTCAAAAGCAAAAGGACAAGACCGCCGCGGCCTCCCACAAAGCGCAATCGCGGCAGGTGCGGGTGGCCCAATTTCGGGATTTAAAGGCCGCCAAAGCTAAGGTGGCGGAACTGCAAAAAAAAGGGGGAAAGGTGGCCCTGAAACAGGGAAAGGATAAGAAGGGCGTATTTTATGATATCGTCCGGGAGGCCCCGGCTATTGCCCAGCCAGCCGACGCCTTGGCCCAGAAAACCCAGAAATCAAGCGGGAATAAGCCCAAAAAACCGGCGGGGGCGGAGAATTAATAGTTTTCGGTTTTCGGTTTTCTGTAGGAAAAAATAAGGAATTTTAAAGGTTAAGGTTGCTTAGCTAACTGAAGGATTTGCTCAGTCCCACCCAATTCATTCTTCGCAGTCATTCATGAGGCTTCGGCTCACCCGTAAGTTATGAAAAGTTCTGGGAGTCGCAGTCTTGACTTTGAACTTTGAACCTTGAACTTTGAACTATTACTATTCTTCGCCGGTCTCTCCAGCTTGTCCCTCCCCGCTCTCCATAGCTTCCTCCACCATCTGATCCACTTCCCCGGGAAAGTCCTCCCCCATCTCCTGGCCCATCTTTTTCAGCATGCGGGCCACGCTTTTGGGGTCGTTCTCATCCAGTCCGGACCATTGGGAAGGATCGGCCAGCCGCTCCAGGCGCGTTTCTTCCGACAGCCGCACATGCACCCGGGAGAGGACCCTCTCCAGAGACTGGCCGCCGCACTTCCCGCAAACCGGCGTGAAGGGTTCCTGGAGATTTAGGATCAGAAAGCTGGAAACCCGGCGGCAATCCTGACAGCGATACTCGTAAATGGGCATGGCTATATCTTGCGGTGGAATGTGGAAAGGGCAAGAGCTACGGCCACAGCTCCCTCGCTCAAAGCATCTTAAACTATTTTCACTTGCAAATGATGCAGACTCACAAGGTAACTTAATCTTTTAACTGAAAACTGAAAACCATATTAATTATGCACCCGCACCCGCATCTTTTCCAGGCGGGCGATCTGGCGTTTCACTTCGGAATAACGGACATCCCCAGGGCTCAGATTCTTCAAGGCCTTTCTGAAATGAAACAGGGCGACGGGCAGGGCCTTCGTTTTCAGGCTGTGGAAGGCCAGATAATAATGAGCCGGCCCAAACTGCTTCTTTTCCCCGTAAACGGTCCCCAGGCTGTAATAGACCTCGATAAACGCGGGGTTAAGCTTGTGCACCTTCTCAAACAAGGGCAGGGCCTGATCGAATTGGCGACGCTCCTGGTAAATGCGCCCCAGGTAAAAAAGGACTACTTCGTCCTGGGGATACCGCCGGGACAGATCCTCCAGAAGCTTCAGGGCGTCCATATAACGGTTGCGTTGGAAATAATAAGTGGCCAGGTCCCGTTGGATCAGGTCGTTTCCCGGAGCCAATTTCAGGGCCTGCTGAAAAGCCGCGAGGGCCTCGTCGCCACGCTCCAGTTTGGCCAGGGCCAGGGCCTTGCCATAATGGAAAACCGGATTTTGCGGTTCCCGGAGGCTGTCCTGGGTCATGCGCCGCAGGAGCTGATGGGGGTTGCCCATCAGGGCCTCCACCCTTATAGAGAAGTACTGGAATTCAGGACTGTTTTCACTAGTTGGAAGTCTACCTTCATACACACTTAACTGGTGGGCCAGGTCCACCAGGCGGGTGTCGACATCCGGGTGGGTGCTGAGATAAATGGGGATTTTCCCGCCTTCGAACCAGCGTTGCCGGTTCATCTTTTTAAAGATGCTCATCATATCCCGGGGGTCATAGCCGGCTTTGACCATCCATTTAAATCCCAGGCCGTCAGCCTCCTGTTCAAAATCCCGGCTGTACTTGAGCATGGCGCTGGCCCCCCCGGCCATGGAGCCCATGGTCACTGCTTGGGATAAAGCCGCGCCCCCCAATCCTCCCAGAAAAATCCCGGCTAGGGCGCCCACCAGAGTAGCCACGTTGGCCACCTTGGCCTTTTCCATGGTCTTGGCCATATGGCGGGCGTAAACGTGGGAAATTTCATGGGCCAGAACCCCGGCCAGTTCCCCCTCCCGCTCCATCATGCGGATCATGCCGGTGGTGACGAAAATGTAGCCCCCGGGCACTGCAAACGCGTTCATGGAGGGGTCATCGATGACGAAAAAGCGGTACTTGAAAGGCTGCGGCCCCAATTGGGCCACCAGCTTCTGCCCCAGACGGTTGAAATAGGAGGCAATGAAAGGGTCTTCCAGAATGGGCATAACTTGTTGCAGTTCCAGAAAAAACTCTTCCCCCACCTCCCTCTCTTTGTCAATGGTCAAGCCATCGAACAGCCCCCCCCAGGTGGGACGGCAGGGCAGTACGAATATCAGCACAGCCAGGAAAAGGGATAAAACGCGGGCCGGAGAATTTTTATTCATGGCGGGTCTGATCGCCCTCCTCCGGGGTTGTCGGCCTTGATCCGCCGGACAGAGACGAAGGAGAATCAGGGGAGCCGGTCTCCATAAACAGCCTGGGAGCCTCGGCCCATAAGCCTTCCAGATTGTAAAATTCCCGGAGAGGCTGGGAAAAGATGTGGATCACCAAATCGTTAAAATCCATCAGGACCCAAAGGCCCTCCTGGAGACCTTCCACCCCCAGGGGTTTGACCCCGGCTTTACCCAGGGCCTCTTCCAGATGTTCGGCCAGGGCGAGAACGTGGCGCCGGGAAGTGCCGGAACAGATCAGGAAATAATCGGCAAAGGAACAGAGCCCCTTCACTTCCAGGGCGACGGGGTCCAGGCCCTTGACTGCGTCAATAGTCTTGACCGCCTGTTCTAATAGGGCCTCTGCGGCAAGGGGTTGCGTGGCGACCGCCGTGATGGGGCCTCCCTTACAGATATAATTTATTTTTAATTATATATCTTCGTACCCTCTCCGGCAAGAGGTATCGGATGGAACACCGCTGCCCCACCAGGCCGCGGATACGGGTGGCGGAAATGTCCATTAAAGTGGTGGCCAGGAAATAGACCTTGGCCCCCCCGGGGTGCTGGAAACCGGCGGCGTCCGGCAGAGGTTGAAATTGGGGGTGGACCTCCCGGCGCAGCACCGCCTCCAACTGGCCCCGGTCGTAACCCGGGCGGTCCAGCACCACGAAGTGGCACAGGGTGAAGAGCTCCGCGTAGTCTTTCCAGGTGGTGATCTCCAGGATGGAATCCAGCCCCAGGATGAAATAAAGCTCCCAATCCCGGCCGTATTCCTCCCGGACCTGGCGCAGGGTCTCGATGGAGTAGGATTTACCCGGGCGGCGGCCCTCGATGTCGGAGACCGTAATGCGAGAATGCCGGCCCACTGCCAGGCGGGTCATCTCCAAACGGGTCTCAAAGGGCGGGATGAGCCGGCCCGTCTTGTGGGGCGGCAGGGCCGCGGGGATGAACCAGAGGCGGGTAAGCTCCAGGGCCTCGGTCACCTCCTCCGCGGTGCGCAGATGCCCGTAATGGATGGGGTTGAAGGTGCCCCCGAAGAGGCCCAGGCGTTTGGGGCGGGAAGTGGTCAAAGGCTTATCCTGTTTATCCTGTTGAGAAATGGACTCGGGAGCGGCCAGGGGCTTGAGCTATCAGCTTTCAGCTATCAGCTTAAAAAATAGAAACCTGGTAACTCAATCTGGTTCAAACTGCTCATCAATGCTTTGCTTCTTGTTTTTTTAAAGCTGAAAGCTGATCGCTGATAGCTGACCGCTTTATTACGTCCGAATCTGCCCATTACCATAAACAATAAACTTGGTGGTGGTCAGCTCTTCTAACCCCATGGGCCCGAACGCGTGGAGCTTGGAGGTGTTGATGCCGATCTCCGCGCCCAGCCCCAGTTCGCCGCCGTCGTTGAAGCGGGTGGAGGCGTTGACCAGGACCACGGAGGAATCCACCTCTTTCAGGAACCGCTGGGAGCGGTCGTAATCCCGGGTGATGATGGCCTCCGTGTGGTTGGAGCCGTATTGGGCGATATGGGCCAGGGCCGCGTCCAAGTCCGGGACTATCTTCACCGCCAGGATCAGGTCCAGAAACTCCGCGCCCCAGTCGTCTTCCTGGGCGGGAACCGTTTCGGGGTCGATCTCCCGGGTGCGGGGGCAGCCCCGGAGCTCCACCCCGGCCTCCCGGAAGCGTTTGAACATCCGGGGGATAAATTCCCGGGCTGCGGCCTCGTGCACCAGCAGGGTCTCCATGGCGTTGCAGACCCCGGGGCGCTGCACCTTGGCGTTAAAGCACACCGTCTCCGCCAGGTCCAGTTCCGCGCCCTCATCCACGAAGATATGGCACACCCCCTTGTAGTGCTTGAGCACCGGGATGCGGGAGTGCTCCGCCACAAAGCGGATCAGGCCTTCGCCCCCCCGGGGGATGATGAGGTCCACCAATTCATCCTGCTTCAGCAATTCCAGGGTGGCCTCCCGGGCCACGCTGGGGATGACCTGGACCGCCGCGGCCGGCACCTGGGCCTCGGCCAAGGCCTCTTGCATGAGCGCGGCCAGGGCCAGATTGGAGTGCAGCGCCTCTTTGCCCCCTTTGAGGATCACGGCGTTGCCGCTTTTAAAACACAAGGCCGCGGCGTCCACCGTGACGTTGGGCCGGGACTCGTAGATAAAGCCGATGACTTTGAGGATCACGGCGTTGCCGCTTTTAAAACACAAGGCCGCGGCGTCCACCGTGACGTTGGGCCGGGACTCGTAGATAAAGCCGATGACCCCCAGGGGGATGCGCTGGCGGCCCACCCGCAGGCCGTTGGGCCTGACCCACATACCGGTGACCGCACCCACCGGGTCGGGCAGCGCCGCCACTTCCTGAAGCCCCTTGATCATGGAGGCCATGACCTTGTCCGATAAGGTCAGGCGGTCGATGAAGGCCGCAGGCATGCCCTGTTCCTGGGCCGCGGCCACGTCCCGGCGGTTTTCCTCCTGAATGCGGGTTTTTTGTTCATTCAAAAGCTCCGCCACCCGGAGGATCACCTTATCTTTAACCCCCCGGGACAACGCGCCTAATTTTCGGGCCGCAATTTTGGCCTCCTGGGCCATCTGTTGAATGACTTGGGGTATATCCATCGATTGCTCCAATGTTTTTTTATGGAAAGGAATAATAGTCGCTTCTGCCCCTGACTGCCACTCCGACTCCGAAACTTCCCCGGTCTCCATGGCTTTCAGGATCTGCCGGGCCTGGGCCTCGTCCTCCGCGGCCACCATCAGGCGCACCCCCCGGATGAACTGGAGCATGGGGTAAGTCCCCCCGGCATCGTCGGCCAGGACCAGGGTTTCGATACCTTCCGATTCCAGCAGCCCCGCGGCTATGTCCGCCTCCATGCGGCTGCTGAACTTTTCTATTACTACCGCTTCATCCAGGTTCATGTAAGCCCTTTTCTGTTATCTAATAGCACTGCTGTCCGGTAGAAATTACTTGGAATAGCAAGTAAAACAGCCCCATGGCAGCCGATCAATGCTATAATGGGTTTGGCAAAAACCTAAACATTGAAAGGAGTTATGGGGCTTATGGCGCATTGTAGCACACTCATGGG
>JACQYN010000114.1 GCA_016208235.1 Deltaproteobacteria bacterium | reverse complement strand
AGCTCCTTCAATGCCTGGGCGATCAAGGCCTTGACCTGGGCCTCTTCTGCCAGAATCTGCCGGAAGCGCTGGATCGCGGCCTCCACTTCCTCGGCTTCTTTGATGATCTTCTGGCGCTCCAACCCGGTGAGGCGCTGCAGGCGCATGTCCAGGATGGCCTGGGCCTGGATATCCGTGAGCGCGTGCCGGGCCTGGGTTTCTTTTAAACTGAGGTCAGGCTGGGCCGCGGTGATGAACCTCCCGGCCATCAGTTGCTCCTTGGCCTCGGCGGGCGTGGCCGCGGCCCGGATCAGGGCGATGACCGCGTCCAGATGGTCCAGGGCCGTGAGCAATCCCTGGAGAATATGGGCCCGGGCCTCCGCGTTTTTCAGCTCAAAACGGGTGCGGCGCAAGATGACTTCCCGGCGGTGCTCCAGGAAGTGGCGCAGCAGGTCCTTAAGATTGAGGAGCTCCGGCCGGTTGTGGACGATGGCCACCAGGTTGATGCCGAAGGTGACCTGCATCTGGGTGTGGAGGTAGAGCTGGTTGAGGATGGCCTGGGAGGCCTCATCTTTTTTGAGCTGGATCACCACCCGCATGCCTTCCCGGTCCGATTCGTCCCGGATGTCCGAGATGCCCTCCACCTTCTTTTCCTTCACCAGTTCGGCGATGCGCTCGATGAGGCGGGCCTTATTCACCTGGTAAGGGAGCTGCCGGATGATCAAGGCCTCCCGGCCCCCCTTCGCCTCCACGGCCACCCGGGCCCGGAGGCGGATCAAGCCCCGGCCGGTGCGGTAGGCCTCGGCGATGCCCTCGGCCCCGTAAATGAAGCCGCCCGTGGGAAAATCCGGTCCCGGCAGGATGGGCAGCAGCTCCTCGATGGTGATCTCCGGGTTCTCCAGGACCGCCAGCAAAGCGTTGCACACCTCTTCCAGGCTGTGGGGCGGGATGTTGGTGGCCATGCCCACGGCGATGCCCGACGCGCCGTTGACCAGTAAATTGGGGAGGCGGGAGGGCAGCACCAGGGGCTCCTTCCGGGAGCCGTCGTAGTTGGCCACGAAGTCCACGGTGTCTTTGTCCAGGTCCTGGAGCAACTCCGAGGCCAGGCGGGTTAAGCGCACCTCGGTGTAACGCATGGCCGCGGGCGCGTCCCCGTCGACGGAGCCGAAGTTGCCCTGGCCGTCCACCAAGGGGTAGCGCAGGGAAAAATCCTGGGCCATGCGCACCACCGCGTCGTAGATGGCGGTATCGCCGTGGGGATGGTAATTACCCATGACGTCCCCAACGATGCGGGCGCTCTTGCGGTAAGGCCGGTTCCAGTCGTAGCCCGCCTCGCTCATGGCATAAAGGATGCGGCGGTGCACGGGCTTAAGCCCGTCCCGCACGTCCGGCAAGGCCCTACCGATGATGACGCTCAGGGCGTATTCCAGGTACGATTTACGGATTTCATCTTCAATGTTGATGTGTACGGCTCGTGTTTCCATATTGAATAGACCTGTCTGTTTCAAAGGCGTAGTTTATTTTTTAAGTGTTAATTGTTTTCCGGGGGCGCCAGAGGCTCGATTTGAGAAATCAAGCTTTGGTGACCCCGCTTTCTTTTAATCCACGTCAGGAGGTAGTGGTGGTATTAACGGTTTGATTTGATCAATCAATCGGGGGAGGTGAAAAGTGGCCACCTCCCATATTTCTTTATAATCAATATCATCATATTCATGGATTAAAACATTACGCTGGGCGATGATCTTCCGCCAGGGGATTTCCGGATGCTCTTGTTTGAGTTCTTCAGAGATGCGGCGCGCCGCTTCGCCAATAATTCCAAGGTTTCGTTCCACTGCAGCTCGCAGCATGTCATCCTTTAGAAAATCCTCAAAGGTTTTGTTCTTCAGGAAATGTTGGACTTTTTCGGCAGCTTCCAGCATGTCCCAAAGGTTTGCCGGGTCCCTGCGGTTAAGCGGCATACACGACCTCTTTGGTCGTTAAGATTTCATGACGCCGAAAGGGGTTGCGGATCGCATCCTTTTCCACCAGATCGACCTCACGACCCAAAATGGCGGCAATCTCGTCCAGCATCTCCACCCGATTGTCGAAAGTGAAGCCCCCGTCCGGTTCGAAGGTCACCAGCACGTCCACGTCGCTGTCAGGGCGGAAGTCATCCCGCAAAACTGACCCGAAAAGGGCAAATTCCTTGATCTTCCACTTGCGACAAAAAGCTTCGATCTTTTCCAGCGGAATTTCAAAGTTTGACTTGGTTTTAATAATGGAGCTATTCATAGATTTTCTGAAAACTACGGATTTATCGTCGTCTGATACGCAAATTTTCCGTTTTCCACCTTGATCACCACCACGCCTTTGATGGGGTTGTGGTCCGGGCCCATGGTGATTTTGCCGGTGACCCCGGGAAAGTTCTTGGTGGCGGCCAGGGCCTGAGCGATCTGGGGGCCGTCGGTTGCGCCCGCCTTCTCTATGGCGTTAAGCAGCAGGAAATAGGCGTCCCCGGCCAGGGCGGTAAACGCGTCCAGGTCCTTCTTATAAGCCTCCTCATAGGCCTTCAGAAATTTCTTCCCCAAAGGCGTGACCGCGCCCTGGCGGTGGAAGTGGGCGGTGAAATACATGCCTTCCACTGCTTTGCCGCCGATGCTCAGGAGTTCCGGCACCTGGGCCCCGTCCCCGGTGAGGATGGGGGCCTTCACTCCCAGATCCTGAAGCTGCTTGGCCAGGAGCGCATTTTCGGCATAATAATTAGGGGCATAGATCAGGTCCGGGTTTTTCGCCTTGAGCGCCGAAATCTGGGCGGAAAAATCCTGGTCCCCGGTCTGGATATAACTCACCGCCACAATCTCGCCCCCCCGGCGCTTGAACTCCTCCTGAAAGTAATTGGCCACGCCCACGCAATAGTCCTGGGCCTGGTCGATGAGGACCGCGGCTTTCCTGGCCTTCAAATTCTCCCAGGCAAAGCGGGCGGCCACCCGGCCCTGGAGGTCGTCTACAAAACAGGCCCGGAAGGCATATTTGCGGTTCTGGGTAACCAGGGGGTTGGTGGCCGTGGGCGAAATGTTGGGGACCTCCGCACGTTCGGCAATGGGCACCCCGGCCAGGGTGTCGGAGCTGATGACCTCGCCGATGATGGCCGCCACTTTTTCCTTTTCAATGAGGCGGCTTACCGCGTTGGCCGCCTCGATCTTGTCGCTCTTGGTGTCCACCAGGGCCAGCTTGACCGGCTGGCCCAAGACCTGGGGCTGAAGGCGGTGGGCCACCTGCACCCCTTCCCAGACCATCTGCCCCATGGCCGCGGCCGCGCCGGTCATGGGCAGATAGAGGCCGATCTTGATCTCCGCGGCTGCTGGGACAACGTGAGTCAGCACCCCAAAAAGCAGCCAGAGGAAAATTAAACCGATAAATCTTCGCAAGTGCTAACCCCAACAGGAATTAGGCAGGGTTCATGGACCAACCGGGAAAACTCTTGTCAGCATCCCCTTAACACGCCTATAATACCACAAAAATCAAGGATCGGAAAGGTTTTCCGGTCAGGGAAGCAAGGGAGAAGAGTATGGAACTCCTGGTGGAAAAATTGGAGATTCCCGAGGGCGCGAACCTCATTTTGGGCCAGAGCCACTTCATCAAGACCGTGGAGGACCTCTACGAGATCCTGGTGGGATCCGTGCCGGGTATCAAGTTCGGCCTGGCCTTTTCGGAGTCCTCCGGAGACTGCCTCATCCGGGTGGAAGGCAACGACCCGGAACTGATGGTCACGGCCACGGGAAACGCCCGGCGTCTGGCCGCGGGCCACACCTTCAACATTTTGCTCAAAAACGCCTTTCCCATCAACGTCCTGAACGCCATTAAACTCTGCCCCGAGGTCTGCCGCATCTTCTGCGCCACCGCCAACCCGGTGGAGGTGATCCTGGCCCAGACCGAACAGGGCCGGGGCATCCTGGGGGTGGTGGACGGCCTCTCCCCCAAAGGCGTGGAAGGCGAAGAAGGGCGGACCTGGCGGCGGGATATTTTGCGGCAGTTTGGGTATAAGAAGTGAGCAATGAGCAGTAAGCAGTGAGCAGTTTGGTAAAATCGTTTTTTTTACTGCTCACTGCTCACCGCTTACTGCTCACTATCCCCCACATACCGGAGTCAAAATGAAAGCGGCAATTTTAGCGGCGGGGTTGGGAACCAGGCTTCGGCCTCTCACGGAGACGGTGCCCAAGACCCTGCTGCCCGTCCTCAACCGGCCCCTGCTGGGGCTGCTCCTGGCCCAGGTGGAGGAGGCCGGGTTCCTCCAGGTGGCGGTGAACACCTATCATCTGGCGGAGCAGGTGCAGCAATTCCTGGCCAGTAATCCCTGGAGCTTCAACCTCAGCGTCAGTCCGGAGCCGGAGTTGCTGGGCACCGGGGGCGGCCTGCGGCAACTGGGGGAGATCCTCCGGGGAGAGAAGTTTCTGGCGGTTAATGGGGACATCGTGACGGACCTGGACCTGGCGGCCATCTATCGGAGTCACCGTCAGGAAGCCATCACCACCCTGGTTCTCCACGATTTTCCCCCCTTTAATAATGTCTGGATCGATGCCCAGGGGAAATTAGCGGGCATCGGCGCCCCCCCGGCCGCAGCAGTGGGACCGCCCCTGGCTTACACCGGCGTGCAGATGGTGGGGAGGAAGATGCTGGACTATCTGCCCCTTGCAGGTTATTACGACTTGGTGGCCGCCTGGAGGGAGGCCCTGGCCGCGGGGGAGAGGATAGACACCCTGGTGGTGTCAGGGCATTTCTGGCAGGACCTGGGCACCCCGGAAGCATATCTTACCGCCCATTCACGCCTCCTCCAAGGGGAAAGTCCGGCATTAGCACGTTATTTTGGGCCCCTGGCCGACCCCCTGGTGGGTCCCGGGGGAGTCATTGAGGCTGGGGCGAAATTTGGCGGCGGCGTGTCTCTGGGGGCCCAGGTGAGGATAGGGGCGGGGGCCCATTTGCGGCGCACGGTGGTTTGGGAGAGGGCCATTATTGACCCGGGAGTGGAGTTGGAGGATTGCATCGTCGCCTCCGGGGTGCGGGTAGACTGCTCGGCCCGGGGTAAGGTGCTGGTTTGAGGCGAAAAAAGTGGGGGGAAGGGAGGCTAAGGTCCTCAGGCGAGACGCTTACGCTATAGTCACCTGGCGTCCTGCCCCAAAGTCCACCCAAGGAGGATCCACGTGATCACGCACATCGTCTTGTTTAAGCTGGTTGACCGCAGTCCGGAAAACATTGAGAAGGCCAGGGCGGTGTTGGCCTCCCTGGCCGGGAAGATTCCCCAGTTGCGTCATTTGGAAGTGGGCGCGGACGTGTTGCGCACGGAAAGGTCCTACGACCTGGCCCTGGTGGCCAAGTTCGACAGCCTGGATGATCTGAACGCCTATCAAATCCACCCTCTGCATCAGGAGGTGGTCAAGTATATGATGTCCGTCAGGGAGTCTGCCGTGGCCGTGGATTACGAGGGGAGTTAGTGTTTCAGGAGTGGGATTCCCTGGTCTCTCTCTCCCAATAATCCTGGAGAAAACGCCATGAACGAATTTCTCATAACCAGGCGTCTGGAGGACGCGGCCACGGCGCAAGGAGTTTCTCTGGCGGGGGCCCAGCCCCTGGCCGGGGACGGCTCGGACCGCCGCTTTTTCCGGCTGCCGGGCTCTCCCACCAAGGTCCTCCTTTGGCATCCCTACGCGCCCGGCCGCGAAGTCAACGAAAACGACTCCTATTTCCGCATCGGCCGGCATTTACGGTCCAAAGGAGTCCCGGTTCCGGAGATTTTTCATTACTGCCCGGAAGAAGGCTGGATGTTGGTGGAGGACCTGGGGGATATCAGCCTGGAGGCGGTTTTAAAGACCCAAAGGGCTGATTCGCAGATCCGCTTCCGGTACCGCCAGGCCCTGGATATCTTGGTGCAGATGCAGATTGACGGCCTGGCGGGTTTTGATACCGCCTGGTGCTTTGATACTTCGGTGGTTGACGGGCCGTTTCTGCGAGAGAGGGAGTGTCTCTATTTTGTCCTGGCTTTCCTTCAGGGATACCTGGGCCTGAAGATGGCGGCGATTGAGCTGGCCGAGGATTTTGACCGAATTATTCAGGGAGCGGTTTCGACCCATGGCCTTTATTTCCTGCACCGGGATTTCCAGTCCCGGAACCTGATGATCAAGGACGGGCGCTTGCGGGTCATCGATTTTCAGGGAGCGCGGTTGGGGCCTTTGGGTTATGACGTGGCGGCCCTACTCATCGACCCTTATGTGGGTCTGAGCCCTGAGTGGCAGGAAGAGTTTTTGGATTATTATCTTCAGGAGCTGCAAAAGCGGGTCGCGGTTGAGGAGGGGGCCTTCCGCCGCCAGTACCGCTATCTGGCCCTCAGCCGCAACCTGCAAATACTGGGGGCCTTCGGCTTCCTGACCAAGGTGAAGAAGAAGACCTATTTCGCCCGCTATATCCCGGCGGCGGTTAAGGAATTGCAGCGGCGGCTGGAGGAAAGGGCCGGGGAATTTCCCCGGCTGGAGGAAGTGGTTTTGAGCTTGCCCAAGAACTTTTAACTTGCGAGACTGTCGAAAAAGTCCATTTTTGCCGTTTTCTCGAAAAGTAGAGCTAATGATATCAATAAGTTACGAGACGGAAAAACCAAGATTTTTGGTTTTTCGACAGTCACTGCCTAATTATAAACATCCTTCCGGTGGCCTACCTTGACCACATTAACGACCAAATCCTGATCTGAGATTGAATAAAGGATTCGGTAGCGTCCTTGTCTCAGCCGGTACTTCTCTTGTCCTGAAAGCTTCTCGCATCCAAATGGACGGGGGTTCTCGGCCAGCTTGCTGATGCGCTCGATAATTCGCCGGCGCTCCTTTATTAAAGGAACAGCTTCGATTTCTTTGACCGCCGAAGGTTTGATCAGTAACCTATATCTTGCCACGCTGCTTCAGATCTTTCAGGACTTCCTCAAAAGGCAGGTTCGGTTCGAGGGCGCGCTCTTCGAATACCGCTAGGTCCTCCGCATCTTCCGCCAGACTCAGCTTTACGGCCTCATTCACCAGATCGGAAATGGTTTGATCAGTCTCGGCGGCCTTGACCCGCAATGCCCGATGCAGGTCAGGATCGAAGTAAATGGTGGCTCTTTTCTGAGATGTGTTCATGTCCATAGTTTACCGTTATAACGTTAAGACGTCAAGACATTTTCTTTGGGGAATGAATCTTTCAGGATGGGAAGAATTAAAAGTCGAGATTAAACAGCACGTCCCCGCCGGAGTTGCGCTGGCCCATCTGTGATTCCAAGCTGAGGTACTTGTTGACCTTGTATTCCACGCGCACCTGGTTGGTGTCATCCCGGTACAGGGGGCTGGTCTTACGTTCAAAGGTGACGGTGATATCCTTGGTGATGGGCTTGACCACCCCCACGGTTTGCCGTCCTTCAACCTGGCTGCTTTTTAAGGAGACGTTGCCCACCAGGGGAAAGTCCTGTCCCAGGATTTCCTGGAGCTTTTGGGCGGTAATGCCCCCCAGGATGCCCATGGCTTGTTGGCCCACACTGAGGTATTCCTCCCGGGTAAGGGTTTGGGCCGGGCGGCCGAACACCAGGTAGGCCAGCAGGTCCGCAGGGGGCAGAGGAGGGATGCTCTCCATCCGCACCTGGGGCTTGTTCGCGGGGCCGGAGGCGTTGAGGATTAGGGTGAGGCCGGAGATCTCGTGGGTGGCCCGGCCCTCGAGGGTCACCTCCCCGTGGGGTTTTCCCGGGAAGCGCAGATCACCCCGTTCAATTTTAAAGGGACGTCCCTGGAGTTCATAGGTGCCCTGGAGGGACCGGAGCATTCCCGCGATGTGCGAGGGTTCCCCCGGTTTTTTCCGGGCCGTAAGGACTCCGGCCATCTCCACATTCAGGCGTTTGTCTTTGACCCAGGCGCCGCCGGGTGATTCCAGGACGATGTCCATCTCCAGGTTTTTCCATAAGTCCATTTCCCCGTTCGGTGAAGCTTTACCCTTCGGAGACGGCGGGGGGTTCACCAGGCAGATTTCACAATGAATCCCGGTTTGGAAGAAGCTGGGGCGGAAAGAGGCCTTGGATACCAACAGTCGTCCTTTTAAAACAGGCGCGGACGAGGGACCGGTTAGATAGATGTTGCCGCTGCCGTAGGCTTCGGCGCCGGGCCGGGCCACGGCTAGAAAATCCTGGAGTTGAGCCCGGGCTTCGATCTGCCGGGGCGAGAACCCGGCCAGAGTGACGGTCCCACTGATGTGGGCCATGCCCCCGCTTTCCAAGGCGATGTCCGGAATGACCAGCTTTTCCCCTTGCAGGGTGGCCTCCCCCGGCAAAAGCCGAAAAGGCTTGCCGGCCTGGCGGAACTGGAGCTTGCCTTCGCCCCAGCTCACCTTACCGGAGACCCGGGGATGGCGGGGGTTTCCCTGCCACTGGGCCTTGATGGACAAAGGACCTTCAGCCGCCTGCACTTCCGGAGAGAGGGCGGTGAACAGGGCCAGACTGGTGTTTTCGCCCTGGACGCGAAAATCCATATCCCGCTCCCCCCAATCCCATTTCAGGGGACTGAAAGAGAGCCTCAAGGGTATACGCCCGTCCCAGACCAGGCGGGGCCCAGAGGGTTTTTCTTCGACGCTGCCTTTGAGCAAGAGGTTTTCTTCCCGATAGCTTAAAGAGGTTTGCAGAGAGCGGAAAGAAAAGGCCCCCCATTTTCCCGGCCCCCAGGTGAGTTGGCCCTGCATGGAGGGGTCCTGCAGGCTGCCGGTGAGGTCGAGCCGGCCCTGGACCTTTCCCTCCAAAGGGGCCCCTTTCAGGCTCAAGAGACCCGCGGGCAGGTCCACCGCCTCCAGGCGGGCGGTCAGCGCCTGGTCCCGGGATTGGGCCCGGAAAGTAAGGCGGCCGTCATTCACCCGCCAGGTTGCCGGGGGTATTTCCAAACCCGGATGAAAACGGACCAGGATGGGGCTGGTGTTGGTGATCGATATTTTTGGTGACTTGAAGCGGCAGCGCGGCAGGGTCAGAGCCCGGGGTTGGGCCAGCAGATCCGCGGCGCCCTGGACCTCCGCCTCGAGCCCCTGGGGAGAAGACGCGGTAAAGCGGAGTTGCCATTTACCACCTTCCCCCTGGCTGCGGAACTGGGTCTGGGAAAAGACCCCGGCCGGGGTCTTAAAACCTTCGCCTTGGATTTCCAGGCGTCCCGCGGAAGGCGGCCAGCCCGCGCCGGAGGCCTTAAGGCTCACCTTGGCCAGTGCGAAATCCTGCCAGGAGAGTCTCTCCCCCTGGGCCTGGAGGGTGAACTGGGGGGCCGCGAAAGGGCCTTTAACCGCGCCCTCCCCGGACACCCGTCCCCGCAAACCGGTGGGCAGAGGCCAGGCGCCGTCCAGGGTTAGTTGCGCCTTGCCCTGCAAATCCACTCCCTGGGAGTCCACCGCGCCTTTCAGGTCCGCGGTGAGCGGGCCCAACTGGCCCTGGGCCTGGGCAATCTCCAGTCTGGGGCCGTTTACGGCCAGGCGCGCCCGCAGGTTTTTCAAAGGTTGCCGCGCCCACTGCCCCCGGGCTTCCAGGTCCCCGGAAATGGAGGCGGGGAGGCGAAAATTCCCGCTAAATTTGCCGCTAATCAGGTTCCCGGAATCCACCGGCAGCCCCCAAGACCCGGGTTTGAAGCCCTCGGCCTGGATTTTCACCTGCCCGGAGAAGGCGGTTAACAGGGGGCCCGAAGCCGCGGCATTGAGTTCCCCGAAGTTGCCCCGCAGCACACCTTGCAGGCGCTGTTCCTGGCCGTTGCCGCTTAAAGAGAGGCGCAATTGCTCCACTTTGGCCGCTTGGTAGCTGAAAGGCCTACTTTGGAGAGTGCACTCCAGGTTCTTGGGGGGCCAGGAGAGACCTCCACCTTTGACATGGAGTTGCACCGCCAGGGGAGGCAGGTCTTTTAAGCGGCGGGCCCAGGGACCCTCGTCGCCCATCCATAACCGGGGCTGAAAGCCCTGAAGATTCAACCCAAAGTCATAGTCCCAGTCCCCGGCCTGATGCCGCACCTGGCCCTGGATGGAATACTCCCCTTGGGGGAGAGGACCTTCTCCGCTGATTTGCATCTGGGCCGGGGTGCCGGTGAGTTGAAATTTTCCTCCCAGGTCCCAGGCCCCGGGCCAATGCCGCCAGAGCCGGCGCATCTCTGCCCCGGGGAGGGGGCCGATTTCCCCCATCAGTTTACAGAGAGGCTCAGCTTCACCGAAGCGCACTTCCCCCGCCAGGGAGAGCAAGGGGCGGTTCGCGGCTTCCAGGGAAAGAGCTAAAAGGTTGAGCAGATTGGAGCCGTAAGTGAAACGGGTCTGTAAAACCAAGGGTCCCCAGGGAGTGTCCCCGGCCAAAGAAGCCCGGCGCACCAGGATGGCCTGATCAGGCTGTTTGGGGTGAAGCACGGTGAGGATGAGTTGTAAGTCCAGGTCCCGGTAAATTTGGGTGGTCCCGGACCGGGTCAGGGTGATTTCTCCGCGTTGGATGATAATTTGGGGAAAATCGATGGCATTAAAAGGCGGCGGCGGCTTGGGGCGGAAGAAATTGCTTACGTTCCACTGGTCTTGCCGGTCCTGGGTGAGGGTAAGGTGGGGGTCGGAGATGGCCAGGTGGGCGATCACCGGCTGCAGTTTCACGAAGGACCAGAGGGAAAACCGCAACTCCAGCCGCGAGGCCCGGAGCACTTCCCCCTGGCGGCCCCGCACGGTTATGCCCCGAAAGGTGAGGCCGGTGAGGTAGTTGCCCCGGACCTCCTGGACGTCGATTTCTCCGTAGATGCGGCTCCGGGCAAAGTCCACCAGGCGGTGGCCGCCCCAGGTCCAGGCCGCGTCGGTATGCAAAAGGGGCCACAGCGCCAGGGCCCCCAAAAGCAATACCGCTACGAGGGCCAAGAGAAGATAACGGAAGCGCCGCATGGTTTATTTTAGCACATATCCCCGGGAATAGGAAATTGGGGCAGAAATAGCTGTCATCTGTCAGCTATCAGCAGTCAGCTTAAAACCCGGTGGTGTCCGGCAAGGTTTTTGCTTTAAGGTCTGGAACGGAGCAAAGGAAATCTCCATGCCGGATTAACTTATGGAGTTATCTTAGTTTTTCCCTCTCCCCTGGGGGAGAGGGTAGGGTGAGGGGGGAGTGGTCAGCCAAAGACGCCACCCCTCACCCCAACCCTCTCCCCTCGAAGGGGAGAGGGGGTTTTGCTTTTGGAGGCTTAGCCTGTAGCGGCCCCTTAAGGCCCTTTGGCTACATTTTTCGTTTTTGGTCTGCCACCGCTCTGCAAAATCTGTACCGGACACTATTACCGAAAACCGAAAACCGAAAACCAAAAGCTGAAAGCTGACTGCTGACAGCTTCTTTTAAAACGCCTGGCCGATGGTGAAATGGACGCGGTAGTTGTCCTTGCTGGGGTCAATGGGGTTAAGGGGAAAGCCCACGTCCACCCCGATGGGCCCGATGAAGGTATGGTAGCGCAGGCCGAAGCCGGAAGAATACTTCAATTGGCCCACATCCACGTCCCTGACGTGCAGATAGACATTGCCGAAATCCAGGAAGGCCACGGCCCGGAACTCCTTATAAATGGGGATGCGGGCCTCCACGCTGCCCTCCAGAAGAGCGTTCCCTCCCAGGGGGGCGCCCGAGGCGTTGCGGGGTCCCAGGTAGTCCAGGCGGTAGCCTCGCACGCTGTTGTAACCGCCCGCGAAAAAGCGCCGGAAAATGGGGATTTCCCCGGTGGCCTGCATGGGTTCGATGACTCCGAATTTCAGACGGCCCGCCAGGATATAGTCCGTGTCCCCCAGGGCCTGGTAGCGCCGGGCATCCACCACGGTGCGCACAAATTGAATCTGGGAACCGAAGAAATCCGGGGCCACCTCCTGGGCCAGGGAAAGCAAGCCTCCCCGGTGGGGGTCGATGGCGTTGTCCATGGTTTCCCGGCGCAGGCCCAGGAGCGCCATGGAGGCGCGATAGAGTTTACCGGTCTGGGTTTCGCTTAGGAGGGCGAGGGTCTCTTCCGAGATGTTGAAGGGGCGGGTGAATTCCAGGCCGTGGCCTACATATCCCCGAATGCGCCAGGGCAAGTCCCGCTCCAGGCGCACCTGGGAAAAATAGGCCTTGTCGGTGAAACCCGGCAGGTAGCGGCGGATCCAGCCGGTCTGGTACACGAAATCGTTGTTGCTCCCCCAGAGCAGAGGGTTGAAAAAGGTGCCCTCCACCCGGTATTCCAGGCGGGAGAACTTGGTATCCACGTCCAGCATGCGGCCCCCGCCCATGAGGTTACGGAAGCGCAGGCCCAACCGGGCCCGGAACTCTTCTTCATCCCCATACCCCAGCCCCACCTTGAGGGAGCGCTTTTTCTTTTCCTGGACTTCCACGGTGACGGGAATGTGGCGCTCTTTTTCGGGGACCTCCTCCGGGATCAGGGCCACGCTCTGGAATAGATCCAGACCATAGATGCGCTGCTGGCTGTCGTAAATTTCCTTAAAGGAAAAGGGCTGGCCTTTCTTAAAGGTAATTTTGCGCAGGATCACCCGGGTGGGAGTCTCGGGGTCCCCCTTGACCCGGACCTCGCCGAAATAACATAAGGGGCCGGGGATTACAGTCACCTCCACCTGGGCCGTGTTCTTTTCCTCATCCAGTAAAACCTGGCCTTGGGTGACAGCCCGGGGATAGCCGTGATCCAGCAGGTAATTCAGATATTGGCGTTTCAGGGCCTCATATTTTTCCTCGGTGAAACGCTCTCCTTCTTTGAGGGGGCCCTTGGCCTTTAGATCGGAGAGGACCTGGGGGGTGAAGCCCGCGTCCGCGTTGATCTGCACCTGGGTGACCTGCACCTCTGGCCCTTCTTCGATGTTAATGCGCACGTCCACCCGGTTGTCCTCGACCTCGGCCTGGGAAGTGAGGCGGGTATGATAGAAGCCGTGGCGGCGGTATATACCCTTCAGGCGCTCCAGATCGTCTTCGATATCCGCAGGGCGATATACGGGGGGCTTTTTCCAGGGCCAGAGGGAGGGGAGGGGGGTGATCATCTCCTCCTTGATTTTTTTCACCGGGATGGCCTTGGCTCCCGTGATTTTCACGCTCCGCAGGATGGGGGGTCCGGTGGGGGTGGTCTCAGTGGTGGCCGGCAGGGTGCGGGCGGCGGCCAAGAGGATGAGGACCGACAGGCAGAGGATGCCGGAGAGAGCGGCCCTACGGGGCAGGCGGCGGGATCCTGCTCTTCCCGGCCTCCTCCCTTTTTTCCTCCAGAACCGCAGGCTCGGCATCTGACCGTCGGGCTCCATTTAGCGCGCCTTTTTGGGGCGGGGTCCGATCTCCGGAAACAATTGGGGCTGTCGCGTCCGGGGCCTGGAGGCAGCCGGAGATTCATCAAGTCGCTGCAGTATATCTGCATTGAGGGTCTGAACCAAGGGAGAAAGAAGGGTGCGCCGCTTCTTGCCCCAGAGGGTGCGGGTCCGGGCCCGGGTCAGGAAAACTTGCCGGGAAGCCCGGGTGAGCCCCACGTAAAAGAGGCGGTTTTCCTCCTCCGGGTCTCCATACCCTTCGCCCTCGGGTTCCCAGGGAAGCAGGCCGGCCTCGCATCCGGCAATGAAAATATAAGGAAATTCCAGGCCCTTGGCCGCGTGCAGGGTGAGGAGTTTCACCTTTTCCGCGGCCAGGTCCAGACCGTCCAATTCGGGGCCCAGGCTTTCTTTGGGCAGCAGGCAGGGAATGCCCGCGGCCGTGAGGCGCCGCTCCAGTTCCGGGCCCAAGGCATGGAGCCGGTAGAGCACGGCCACGTCCCGGAAACCGGCTTTCTCCTCGGGGCCCCGGTGCCGGAGATCCGCGTCCTCCAGGGCCAGGTGGCTCAAGCCCCCCACCAACTTTTCAATTTCCCGGGCAATGGCCTGGGCTTCCGCGGCCTCCGTGGCCCGCTCCAGCAAAAGCAGGGGCTGATCCCCGGGCCGATGGGTCATCAGGGCCGGGGGTGGGACCCCGGCCCCGGACCGGACCTGCCGGGCCGCCTCCAGGATGGGTGGGGGCAGGCGATAAGTCTCCTCAAAGTTAAGGGTCACCGCGTCCGGCCAATCCTGGCGGAAATGGGCGAAATACCGGGGGGAGGCCCCCCGGAAACCGTAAATGGCCTGATCCGGGTCGCCGATGACCATGATCTCCGCTTGCCCACCGGCCAGGGCCCGAAACAGACGGTATTGGGCCGCGTTCAGGTCCTGGTATTCGTCCACCAACAGGTGGCGGTAGCGCCGCCGGTAGGCCTCCTGCAAGTCCGGCTGCCGCGTGAGAAGTAGCGTGGGCCGGGCGATCAAGTCCTCATAGTCCCAGAGCCCTTCCCTGGCGAGCGCGGCTTCATAATCTTTGAATGCCGCGGCCTCCGGTTCGTTAACTTCTTCCAGGTCCCCGGGGTATTGAAGGTTTTGCTTCCAAAGGATGATGCGGTTCTCCAGGGAGGAGAAAGGGATTTTATATTGCTTGGCCGCCTGGCGGATTAACTGACGCCTCCGGTCTTCCGGGGCCACTTCCCGGGGTGTATCTTCCCGGGCTGACAGCAGTTGATGGCCCAGGGCATGGAAGGTCTTGACGGTCAGCCGCTCGAGACCCGGAAAATCCGGGAGCAACCCCCGGATGCGGGCCTCCATCTCCCCCGCGGCCTGGCGGGTGAAGGTGAGGGCCAGGATCTCTTCCGGGGGCACCCCGCGCCGGGCCAGGAGGTGGGCCAGGCGGTGGGTCAGAGCCCGGGTCTTGCCGGTGCCGGGACCGGCCTGGACGATCAAATGAAGACCGGCATGGAGCACGGCCTGCCTTTGGGCCGGGTTCAAGCCGGCCAGCAAGGGGTCTTCAGGAATTTCCGGAGGGGGTTCGGAAACCTTGTAGCTGGAGGATTCATCGGGTTTGCCAGGCGGGGGCGCCGGGGGAGGCTGGCTGCTCTCGACTGCCGGGGACGGAGGGCTCCAGAAAGCCCCTTGCCCCTGGACTTCCCGGCGTTCCTCCGGGGTGAAGAGGCGAATCTCCCCATAGACCCCGTCATAGCCCGGGGCGATGTGCGCCTGGCCCCGGCGCATTTTGTCGATTCCATGAGCCAGCAGGCTGCCGCCTTCCCGGGCCAGGTCCGTTAGCGGGGCGCGGCGCAGGATCCCCAACTCCGGCCCCAGCTTCTCCAGCAGGCGGAAGTATAAGTGATTCACCTTTTTGCTGGCGGGATTGACCTCCAGCACCTGCCCCACCACCTCCGGCAGGGGGATCAAAGACTCAAAAGGCCGGGCTCCGGATGGCGGCTGGCCGGGCTGCCGGTCCGCCAGGTCCAGGACCCGGTGCATCACCCCATAAGTCAGAGGTTTGTGGCACTGGGGACATTTGCCCCCCCAGGCCGCGGCTTCCTCGGGGGTCGCGCGCAGGTTGCAGGCCCGGTGGCCGTCCAGATGGTATTTGCCTTCCTGGGGGAAAAACTCAATGGTGCCCCCGAACCCTTCCTTGGTGCGAATAGCCAGGGCCAGGTCCGGGAAAGCGGGGGGGACATGGAAGATATTGGCTTCCCGGGCCAGCTTCGGGGGGGAGTGGGCGTCAGAGTTGGAAATCAAGAGAAACCGGTCCAGGGCGCTCACCCGCCAGTTCATGGCCGGGTCGGAGGAGAGCCCGGTCTCCAGGGCGTGGATCTGATTGGTGTGCTCTTCAAAACACTCTTCCAGGGAATCGAAGCCGCTCTTGGCCCCCAGCACGGAAAACCAGGGGGTCCAGATGTGCGCGGGGATCACAATTGACGCGGGGTCGATCTCCAGGGCCAGTTCCAGGACGTATTTGGCGTCCAGGCCCAAGATGGGGCGGCCGTCCGCGGTGACGTTCCCCAGGCGGCCCAGGCGGGCCGAGAACCGCTGGGCCGCGTCCAGGCTGGGCAGCAGCAGCAACAGGTGAACCTTGCGGACCTGCCCCCCCTTTTTATAGATGGTGCTCACTTCGCCGGTGATGACGAAACGCACCGGGGGGACCCGGTCCCAATGAGGCCCTTGAATTTTCAAGGGCAGGGCCAGGCCCGGCTGCAGCTCATAGACCCCGGGGGCCGCGGGCTCCAGTTTGGCGGCCATTTCCTTGAGCCATTCAGGATGGGTGCAATCGCCGGTGCCCACCACCTGCACCCCTTTATAACGGCCCCAGAGGTCCAGGTGCTCCAGGTCCGCTTCTTTCCCGGTAGCTATGGAAAACCTGGAGTGGATATGCAGATCGGCGATCACTTCCATGGGTTGTCAACTTATCACAAAACCCGGGGGGAAACCAGATACCCGCCTGCCGGGAAAATTCCCCCCCCCGCCTCTGGACGTAGCGAAAATAATGTTTACCTATATATGGTAACAAACCCCCATCGGCAGGTTGAGGTAGGTCTCGGCCCCCGACAACCGCGCGCTAAACCGCCTCTTGAGGAAGGAAAAAGGACCGTCGGCGCGGCCATCCCTTCGGAGCGGAACGATGGGGGGGTGGACGGTTATCACTGCTGGGCGGAGTTTTTTGCGGACGGCAAGTGGTGGCCCGTGGACATCAGCGAGGCCGATAAGTATACAAGTCTGGCGACCTACTACTTTGGCCACCATCCGGCAAACCGCTTCGAATTCAGCCGGGGTCGCGACCTTGCAGTTGAGCCGGGGCCCACTTCAGGCCCGATAAATTTCCTCGCCTATCCCCTGCTGGAAATAGGCGGCAAGCCGGTAAAGGCTGCGGTGGAGTTCTCCTTCAACAGAAGTGGCCGCCAGATTTACATTTTGGTGGGAGGTTGGAAGGCCTGGGAAGAGAAGGCATACCCCACGGTTCCCTAAGAGCCGGATTCCGGATTAGGGAAGTTTTCCTTTTAGGTAAAATTGGGCTTTTACTGCCGGGGCTTCACCCTTCTGTGACAATAATCTTTAAGGAGAAGATCGTGCGGAAAGGTTTATTATTGGCTCTGGTGGGGGCTTGCTGTTGCTGCCTTTAGGCACTGCCTTGGCGGCTAAGCAGGAAATCAAGTCTATTGACCTGGAAACCTTAAAAGGGATGCTGGGAGACCCCCAGGTGATGATCTTCGACGTGCGGACTCCCAGCGCCTGGGCCGACAGCGATAAGAAGATCAAGGGCGCAGTGCGGCAAGATCCAGGCAAAGTGCCCACTTGGGCCAAAACCTTGCCCAAAGACCAGAAAATTGTCTTATACTGTTCCTGACCCAACGAATACACCAGCGCCCGGGTGGCGCAACAGTTGCTGGACCTGGGTTTCACCCAGATGGTGGTCCTTAAAGGGGGGTGGGACGCGTGGCTCAAAGGGGGATATCCCACCGAACCCAAGAAATAGGTATGACTAGAGGATGGCCCCCTGGGGGAAGCAAAAGAGGGTGGGTTGAAAAAAAAGGCCGCAGATTAGGGATGCCCTATCTGCGGCCTTGGCCCCCGGATTTAAGGACTCAGGCAAAAGAAATGTTAAAAAATTCTTTTCTTAAAAAGCCCCCGGGGATGGGTGCTTTTGATTACCGGTTTATAAAGACGCCTTGGCTGGCCAGGCGGGTCGGGATTCCTTCTCGAAATACGGCTGAAAGACGTCTTCGTCCAGACGAAGCATCAGACTGCCGCATTGGGTGCAGAGGGCCGTGTGGTCATCCAGGCCGGCCACCCTTTGATCCCGACTCTTACAGTCGACGCATTGGTATTCGTAAATCGGCATAAATCTCCCCCTTTTCTATGCCATTTAGATAAAGCAATAATCATGCCCAAAATCAAAATCAAGGGTTAATTAAATTTTTATAGAAATTTTAACCAAATAACTGCAAAATTATTATCATATGTTCCTAGTTGGTCCCTCGCCGGTATGGGGGAAAATTGACATATGTTACTTTTTGCATCATAAGCATTGGTATATTCGCCCCATTTCCGGAGGGCCCCGACCTATCTGTAAAGGAGAGTAAGTGTCTGTTTTAAAGCAAGAAAGGCGCACAAAGATCGTCTGTACCCTGGGTCCCGCTTGCGCCGGTGAGGTCCTAGCCAAGTTGGTCAACGCCGGGATGAATGTGGCCCGCCTCAATTTCTCTCACGGGACCCTGGAAGAACACGAGGCCTGGGTCCGCCAAGTGCGGGAGATCTCCGAGGCCCAAGGCCGGCCGGTGGCCATTCTCCAGGATCTGGCCGGGCCCAAGCTGCGCGTCGGCGAAGTCCCGGCAGGGCAGATGTCGCTAAAAGCGGGACAGGCCTTTGCCCTGAGCCTGGCGCCCCTGCCTGCGGGGGAGGCCGGTGTGCGGGTGGATTTTCCGGAGATCATTGCCGAAACTCCCCCGGGGGCCAGGATTCTCCTGGCTGATGGCCAGATTGAGCTGCGGGTGGAGAGCAAATCTGCGGATGCCCTTCATTGCCGGGTGCTAGTGGGTGGGGTATTACGCACCCATGTGGGGATCAATTTCCCCTCTCATTCCCTGTCAGTCCCCGCCTTGACCCCCAAGGACCGGGAAGATCTCCGCTTTGCTGTAAACCAGGGGGTTGACTACCTCGGCATCTCTTATGTGCGGAGCCCCCAGGACGTGCTGGAGGCCCGGGAGATTATCCACTCCCTGGGCGGTGACATCCCCATCATTGCCAAAATAGAAAAGCATGAGGCTTTGGAGCACCTGGACGACATTCTCAAAGCAGCCGACGGCCTCATGGTGGCCCGGGGGGACCTGGGATTGGAGGTGGCCCTGGAACGGGTACCCATCATGCAAAAACAGATCATCGCCGCGGCCAACCGCGCGGGCAAACCGGTGATCACCGCCACCCAGATGCTGCTGTCCATGGTGAGCCATTCCCATCCCAGCAGGGCGGAGGCCACGGACGTGGCCAACGCCATCCTGGACGGCACCGACGCGGTGATGCTCTCGGAGGAGACCGCGGCTGGCCAATATCCGGTGGAAGCGGTCAAGTTCCTGGATCAGGTGAGCCGGGTGACGGAGGCCCACTTCCCCTATGTGCAGTGGCTCCGGGAGCGGATCCCTCGAGGCCGCCAGGACATCTCGGAGGCCATCAGCCATGCGGCCTGCGAGATGGCCTTGGACCTGGAGGCCGGGGCCATTCTCACCAGCACGGACCGGGGGACTACCGCCCGCCTCATCAGCCGCTTCCGGCCCCGCACCCCCATCATCGCGGTCACGCCCCGGCGGGAAACCTGGCGCCGCCTCAGTCTGCTATGGGGGGTTTTTCCTTTGCTGACCCCCCTAATCGAGAACACCGACCACATGCTGCAGGTGGTGGAGCAGGAGGCCCTGAAGGCCGGCTGGCTCAAATCCGGGGAGCGGGTGGTAATCACCGCCGGCACCCCCATCGGCGCCCGGGGCACCACCAACCTCATTAAGGCGGATATTATTAGTTAGAGAAAGTCTGCGGTTTTTAAAGGGCGGATTTTATCAATTAGAGAAAGTTTTCCGTTTTCCGTTTTCCGTTTTATGTGAAAAGATAAAAAGACAGTTTTCAGTTTTTAGTTTTCAGTTTTCAGTTAAAAAATGAGATTAATCAGAAGTCTTCAGAAAATAAAAAATCAGGAAAAGAAATTTTAGAAGCCCAAACCGAAAACCAAAACTAAAAACTAAAAAACTAAAAACCATCTTCCAATGGAGTCCACAATGCCTGAACACCTGGGAAGCTTCACATTCGTGCTCCACTCTCACCTGCCTTACGTCATCGGCCATGGCCGCTGGCCCCACGGCATGGACTGGCTCAACGAAGCCGCGGCTGAATCCTATATCCCCCTGCTCCAGGCCTTTAGCCGCCTGGCTGCAGAGGGCGGGCCCACCGGGGTAACCCTGGGCGTCACCCCCATCCTGGCGGAGATGCTGGCTTCTGAGGTCTTCCGGCGGGAATTTAAAGACTATCTGGATAACAAAATTCAGGCGGCCCAGGAAGACCTGGCTACTTTCCAGCGCCTGGGGGAGAAGCATTTTGTAACCGTGGCCCAGATGTGGGAAGGCCATTACCGGGAACTGAAAAGGGTTTTTTGCGAGGACTTCGGAGAAGACCTCCTGGGGGTGTGCCGGCGGCTGATGGACGGCGGCGCTCTGGAAGTGATTACCTCCGCGGCTACCCACGGTTATCTGCCCCTGTTGGGGCGGGACACCGCGGTGCAGGCCCAGGTGAAGCAGGGCGCGGCCTCCTACCGGCGCCATTTCGGCCGGGACCCCCGGGGTTTCTGGCTCCCGGAATGCGCGTACCGGCCCCGCTACCCCTGGGTGCCGCCCTTGACGGGAGTGACCACCGAGCCGGTGCTGCGCAAAGGGGTGGAGGAGTTTCTCTCCGAAAACGGCCTCCGCTATTTCATCATTGATTCCCACCTCCTCAAAGGCGGGAAAGCCATCGGCGTTTATAAGGATCGTTTTGAGGCCCTGGAGCGTCTCTGGGAGCGGTTCGCGGCCCAATACCAGGAGCGGCCCGAAGACCAGCAGAAGTCCCCCTATCTCCCCTACCTGGTGAGTTCCGCGCCGGAAAGCAAAAAACCGGAAGCCATCTTCACCCGGGACCCCAAGACCGGGCTCCAGGTCTGGAGCGGCGAGTGGGGCTACCCCGGGGACGGCAATTACTTGGATTTTCACAAAAAACGCTTCCCGGGGGGGCTGCGTTACTGGCGGGTGACCAGCGCCAAGGCCGATCTGGCGGATAAAGGCCCCTATCACCCGGAGTGGATCACGTCCCGCCTCCATGAACAGGCGGACCACTTCGTCTCCCTGGTCCACGACATCCTGGCGGAATTTCGGGCCACCCACCAGCAACCCGGCATCATCACGGCTCCCTACGACACCGAGCTTTTCGGGCATTGGTGGTTCGAGGGCCCGGAATGGCTCTACCAGGTGCTGAGCCGTTTGCAAAAAAGCACCCGGGTGAGCCTGAAATCCGCGGGCAGCTTTCTGGAGGAGGCTGCGCCCCTTTCCGTCATCTCCCTGCCGGAAGGTTCCTGGGGGGAAGGCGGTTATCACTGGATCTGGCTCAATGAGGATAATGACTGGACCTGGCGCCATATCTACCCCGCGGAAAAGGAGATGGAAGAGCTGGCCCAACGCTGGGCGGATGACCCGGACCCCCGAATGCAAGACCTCCTGAAGCAATGCGGCCGCAGCCTTTTTCTCCTGGAGGCCTCGGACTGGCAGTTTCTCATCAGCACTTTTTCCGCCCGGGATTATGCGGAACTGCGGCTGGTGATGCACTACGAGGATTTCCAGCGGCTGGCGGCCATGGCCCGGCAGTACGCCGCGGACCGGAACCTCTCCCCCGAGGACTGGAATTTCCTGGAATCCTGTCGGGAGCGGGACGCCATCTTCCCGGATATCGACCCCAAGTGGTGGTCCCGGTTGGAATTTCCGCCGGAAGAGAGGGAGTGATACCGAATATCAATGTTTCATCAAACATGCTTTTTTGCGTAGGGGCGAACCTTGTGTTCGCCCAGCGTCCGGGGCGAACACAAGGTTCGCCCCTACGTTTTAATACCTTTTTTGTCAACGAACTAAATTGGTAACTAATCGTTATTTATATTTGTTTTAACGGAAAACGGAAAACTGGAAACGGAAAACGGTCTTAAAAGGCCGTGGGGTTTTCGCCACAGTAATGTCGATTTGTGGTTTTTTTACCACAAATTATGACAGGCGAGGATTACCCGGGGGCAGTTTCTGGGTTGATAATTTTGCAGGTTTGTCAGGAGGTTAACCTCGGGACGCGCTCTAAGTCAAAATAGCCGGAGGCTGGTATAGGGATTGCACTCTGACGACGTAATATGTTCTGGCAAAAGACTCTAGCGCGTCCTTTAGAATTTTCCGGCATTGGCCTCCACGGGGGCCGGCCGGTGGCGGTGACCATCCATCCGGCCCAGGCCAACCAGGGGCTGCGCTTCGTGCGCGCCGACCTGCCGGGCCGCCCCCAGATTCGAGCCCATTACTCCCGGGTCACGGATACCACCCGGGCCACTACCTTGGGGGAGAACGGCTGCACCCTGTCCACCGTGGAACACCTCCTGGCGGCTCTGGGGGGGCTGGGCGTGGATAACGCCCTGATCCAGGTGGAGGGGCCCGAGCTTCCCATCATGGACGGTAGCGCTGCTCCTTTTACCCGCCTCCTCACCGAGACGGGGCTGCGTTCCCTGCCCTGGCCCCGGGCCCACGTCCTGATCCAGCGGCCCGTGGAATTGCGGGAGGGAGACCGCTGGATGCGGGTGGTACCCGGTGAGCCCCGCATCACCTACACCATCGATTTTTCCCACCCCCTGATCCGCCGTCAGCGTTACTCCATCCCCGTGAAACCGGGGATTTTCGGGCGGGAGATCGCACCGGCCCGCACCTTCGGCTTTTTAAAAGAGGTGGAGTACCTTAAGGCTAACGGCCTGGCCCTGGGAGGTTCTCTAGACAACGCCGTGGTCCTGGACGACACCGGGGTGTTGAACCCCGGAGGCCTGAGGTTTCCCGAGGAATGCGTGCGCCACAAGATTCTGGACGCAGTGGGGGACCTGACGCTGCTGGGCATGCCCCTGGTGGGTCGGGTGGAGGTGGGCTGGGGGAGCCACGCTTTGCACCTGAAGTTCCTGGAGCACCTGATGACCCAGGACGACGCCTGGCGCATCTGGGTGCCCTCCAGCCGGGAGCGTACCGGCAGACCCCGCTGGGCCCCCGCGCCCCTGTGGGAAGGAGTTCCGGCGTAAAAAGCTTTCAGCTTTCAGCCATCAGCTTTAAGCAAAGAAATAAAGGGCGGCCAGAGGCCGCCCTATTTTTATCAATTAAGCATCTTCCTTCTCGTTCCCAAGCTCTTGCTTGGGAACGCATTTGTTGCCGAAGCTCCTGCTTCGGCAGCTTTGATTGCACCTGCATCATCGAATTTGTAAGTTGAGGGCTCTGCTAAAATGCATAAATTGTCATTCTGAACGGAGCGAAGCGGAGTGAAGAATCTCGCATCTTGAGATTCTTCGGTCGCTCCGCTCCCTCAGAATGACAGAACCGAAAAGAACACTTTCGCAGAAGTCTCAACTTATTATAGATGGCGCGTAAAACGCGCCCTACTTTACCTCCCCCACCAAAACCTCCCCCTGAACCTCCAGGAAACGCACGGTCAATATTTGGTTTTGGCAATCCGGGGGGCCGGGCAGCAGCACCCGCAGGTAGTTGGCGCTCAGGCCCTGGAGCCAGCCGGTCCGGGGCCCGGGGCCTTCCACCAGGACTTCTCCGGTTCGGCCCAATTGGGCCTCCAAGAATTGGCTT
>JACQYN010000021.1 GCA_016208235.1 Deltaproteobacteria bacterium | reverse complement strand
CGGGATATCCTTGGGGGCTTGATAAACGCCGCAGGAGAAGATGCCTTCCCGGTCGGTGGAGACCAGCTCAAAGGGCGGGTTGGCCACAAACCCCCAGGGGTTGGTGGCGATTCCGCAAACCTCCGCCAACTTCCCGGTGCTGGGGTGGGGGGTCAGACCCACGGACAGGACCACCAGGTCGAATTCTTCCGTCTGGATGCGGTTGTCCGCATCCACGTAAGTGAGTTCCAGGTTTTGAGTGCGGGGATCCTGGGTGACCCGGGAAATCATGGAGCGCACGTAGCGCACCCCCTGATCCGCTTTGGCCCGTTCGTAGTAGCGGTCGAAACCCTTGCCGTGGGCCCGGATGTCGATATAGAAGATGGTGGGCTCGATCCGCTTATCGTGTTCCCGGGCGATGATGGCCTGCTTGGTGGCGTACATGCAGCACACCGAAGAGCAATAATCCCGGCAGATGGAAGGGTCCCGGGAGCCGACGCATTGAATCCAGGCGATTTTCCGGGGTTCGGCGCCGTCTCCGGGGCGTTTCACGTGCCCGGCATAAGGGCCGGTGGCGGAGAGAATGCGCTCGAATTCCAGGGAAGTGATGACGTTGGGATAACGGCCGTAGCCGAATTCCGGCTTTTGGCGGGCGTCGAAAGTCTTAAATCCCGGCGCCAGAACCACCGCGCCCACTTCCAGTTGGGCAATCTCCGGTTCCTGGCTGTGGTCCACGGCTCCGGCCTTACAAGCCCTTACGCACTCCATACATTCGGAGCAGATGCCGCAATTGAGACAGCGGTCCGCCTCGGCGTGGGCCTGCTCCACGCTGTAGCCCTGGGCGATCTCGTCAAAGACCTTGCAGGTGTGCTCCGGGGGCAGGGTGGGCATCTCTTGCCGGGGCCGGCCTTCCTCATCCTTGGGGATTTCCGCCCATCGCTGGTGAGCTTCTTTGCCTTGGGAACGGCCCGCGGCCAGATCGAGGCCCCGCAGATAACGATCAATGGATTCCGCGGCTTCGATGCCGCCCCCAACGGCCTCAATCGCGATCCAGGGGCCCGTGTGCACGTCCCCGGCGGCAAAGACCCCGGCCCGGGAGGTCTGGTAGGTCACTTCGTCCACTTCGATGGTGCCCCAGCGGGAGAGGTTGACGCCGCAATCCTTCAGGGGGCCCTGGGCCGCTTCCTGGCCGATGGCCGGGACGATCATGTCCACCGGCAGCTCAAAGACGTCCCCGGGAATGGGCTCGGGTTTCCGGCGGCCGGACGCGTCCGGTTCTCCTAACCGCATCCGCTGGCAGCGGAGCCCCGCGACCTTGCCGTCTTTGACCACCACCTCCAAGGGCGCGGCCAGGTAGATAATCTCCACCCCTTCGCACAGGGCTTGTTCGATTTCATGGTGAAACGCGGGCATCTCTGAACGTCCGCGGCGATAGACGATGGTCACCTGGGACCCCAGCCGCCTGGCGGTGCAGGCCACGTCAATGGCCACGTTGCCGCCGCCGATGACCGCCAGTCTTTTCCCCACTTCCTGGGGTTCACCCAGGTTGTGGCGTCTCAGTAAATCCACCCCCTGGACCACACCCGGGGTATCCTCCTTAGGGATCCCCAGGGGTTTGCCCAGGTGGCAGCCGAGGCCCAGGAAGACGGCTTTATAGCCTTCGTCAAAGAGCCCGTCCAGGGTGAAGTCCCGGCCCAGGGCGGTATTGGTCTTCAGGTCCACCCCCAGGCGGAGGATGTTGTTGATCTCCTGGTCCAAAACGTCTTTGGGCAGGCGGTAGTCCGGAATCCCCACCCGGAGCATGCCCCCGGCTTTGGAAAGGGCCTCGAAAATGGTGGGGCGGTACCCCCGGAGGGCCAGATGATAGGCGCAAGCCAGCCCCGCGGGGCCGGAGCCGATAATGGCTATCTTTTCGGGCCGCGCCTCCACCAACGGTACGGGCAATTTGGTTAAATCCACCTGGTCCGCGGCAAAGCGTTTCAGGTTGCAGATGGCCACCGCCTCGTCCAATTCCCGGCGGCGGCACTTTTCTTCACAGGGATGGGGGCAGACCCGGCCCAAAACCCCGGGGAGAGGCAGTCGCTCCATGATCAGCTTGACGGCCTCTTCATACTTCCCCATCTTGATGAGCTGCACGTAACCCTGCACATTGATGGCCGCGGGACAGGTCAGGTTGCAGGGAGGCCGATCCAGCTTCTTGATGGCAAAGGTGGCGGGAATGGCCTGGGGATAGAGGCGGTAGGTGGCCTTCCAATCGGCCATGCCCATGTTGAACTCATCCTGCATGACCACCGGACAGACCTTGGCGCAATCGCCGCAGCCGGTACACTTGGTAGAATCTATATAACGGGGCTCTTTGGCCAGGGTGACGGTGAGATTGCCCGGCTCCCCGGCGATTTCCTGCACCTCGGCCAGGGTATGGATCTTGATGTTCAGGTGGCGGCCGCATTCCACCAGCTTGGGCGAAATGATGCACATGGAACAGTCGTTGGTGGGGAAGGTCTTGTCCAACTGGGCCATTACCCCGCCGATGGCGGGCTTGCTTTCCACCAGGTGCACGAAAATACCGGAATTGGCCAGATCCAGGGCGGCTTGCATGCCGGCGATGCCGCCCCCCACCACCATCGCGGCTCCTACTTTCTTTGACGTGGCGTCTTTTTTGACTTTATTCATGATCACTTGTTCAGGTTTGCTTGAAGTTGGATTTTTCCGTTATATGAGGCCCTTCTTTTGGAGCAAGGGCAGAGGATTCACCAGGTGCTTGGCCAGCCATTCCTTAACCTGGGGATGGCCCAGGGCCAGGCCGATCAATTCGGTAAAATATAAAACCGGCAGATCGTAATGCTTGCCGAATTTCTTGGAGATGCGCTCCTGGGTCAGGTCCAGATTGGCCTGGCACATCTGGCAGGAAACCACGAAACATTCGGCCCCTGCGGCCAGGGCCCGCTCATAGAGACGCTGGGTCAGGGTGTCGATGATATCCGGCCGGGACAGGGCCAGGCCCGCGCCGCAGCAATCGGTCTTGTAGGACCAATCCAGGGGGGTGGCCCCCAGGACCGTAAGCAGGCGCTCCATATTTTGGGGATTCTCGTAATCCTTCTTATCTGTAATATCCGGAGGCCGGGCCACCACGCAGCCGTAATACCCCACGGCCTTCAGGCCCTTAAGGGGCTTGACCACCTTCTGGGAGAGGACCTGTAAATAGGTTTCCTGGGTCAGGTAATCCAACAGGTCCCAGATCTTGATGGCGCCCTGATAAGAGAGGCCCAAGGGGTTCCCTTCCGGGTTTTTCAGGGCCTTTTCCGCCACCTTAAGGCGGTTAAAGCATAAGGCGCAAGGGGCCACCACGTCCCGGCCCATCTTCTGGGCGGTCATTAAATTGCGCGCTGGCAGGGCCAGGGCCAGTTCATGGTTGATGCTGTGCGCGGCGGTGGCCCCACAGCAATTCCAATCGGTGATCTCCTCCAACTCCAGGTCCAGGAGGGGGGTGATGCCCGCAATGGACGCGGCGTAATCCACCGCCGTGTTTTCCAGGGAGCAACCCGGATAATAGGTAATTTTCATGGGTGTCATGACTTTATCAGCTTCAAGATTTCTTTGATTTCCGCCTGCCCTTTGGGAGCATGGGACCCCAGCAGGCGCATGCGTCCCCGCTTCATGAGCTGCCAGCCCAGCTTCATATTCTCTTTCAACTCATTGATATCGAATTTGCGCCGCAGCTTGAAGAGGGTGAAGCGGCGCACCAGGGTCGCCTCGGCGACCCGGCCCCCGCCGGCCTTGATGCTCTCCAGAAAATAGCGGTGAAAGGTGGCCACTTCCGGTTGGGCCACGCTTATCCCCCGCTTCAGGGCTTCTTCCTTGAGCCAATCCAGGACGCCGGCGATATCGATGCCGTTGGGGCAGCGGGTGGTACAGGTCTCGCACGCGGAGCAGACCCAAATGGTACTGGAAGTCAGAACCTTCTCTTCCTGGCCCAACAGGGACAGGTGAATCACCTGATGGGGCAGAAGGTCCATGGCGAAGGTCAAAGGACAGCCGCTGGAGCACTTCTTACACTGGTAACAAGCGGAAGCGGACAAATTCCCTTGGGCCAGCTTTTCCGCCAGGGTGAAGGAAGGGCGCAGGGTGTTATCCGTGGTTTTGGGCATAAGCATTCTTTCCAATTTCATGTGTATACATATTCATGTTAACATATCATTTTTCCAGGGCTTCAGGAATATCCGGCTGAGATATTTTGGCGATAATATCCGCAATCTTAGCGAAAATCGCGTTTAAGCCAATTTTTCCCAGCCCCAGGTCCTTTCACATAAGCAATTTTCACTTTGCCTGGAGATGCCGGAATTTTTACCAATTCAGACCTCTGCAAAAATGCATATTTTGTCATTCTGAGGGAGCGAAGCGACCGAAGAATCTCAAGATACGAGATTCTTCACTCCGCTTCGCTCCGTTCAGAATGACACCTTAAATAGACTTTCGCCTCGTTCGGTTTCTGCTGCAACGATTCCAATTACTTATTTCAGTCCTTTAACGGAAAACCGAAAACGGTATTATTCCTTGGAGGCCAACCCGGCCTTGATAAATTCCCGGTTCAAGCGGGCGATATTGCTGATGGAAATCCCCTTGGGGCACTCCACTTCGCACTCTTTGTGATTGGTGCAGTTGCCGAAGCCGGCGGCGTCCATCTGCGCCACCATGGACAGGGCCCGCCGCGCGGCTTCCGTGCGGCCCTGGGGCAGCACCGCCAAGTGGGAGACCTTGGCGCTCACAAACAACATGGCTGCGGCGTTGGGACAGGCCGCCACACACGCGCCGCAGCCGATGCACGCGGCCGCGTCCATGGCCCTTTCGGCGTCGTCCCGGGGTACGGGCAGGTTGTTCGCATCCTGGGCCTGGCCGGTGTTCACCGACACAAAGCCCCCGGCCTGAATCACGCCGTCAAACGCGCTGCGGTCCACCACCAGGTCCTTGATCACCGGAAAGGCCCGGGCCCGGTAAGGCTCAATCACCAGGGTGTCGCCTTCTTGGAAGCGGCGCATGTGGAGCTGGCAGAGGGTGGTTTCCCGGTCCGGGCCGTGGGGGCGGCCGTTCACCGCGCAGCCGCACGTGCCGCAGATACCCTCCCGGCAGTCATGGTCGAAGGCCACGGGTTCCTTGCCCGCCAGCGCGAGCTGCTCGTTGACGATGTCCAGCATTTCCAGAAACGAGGCTTCCGTGGAGATATCTTTGGCCTGGAAGATTTCCCACCTTCCCCGGTCCTCGGGGCTGTTCTGCCGCCAGATTTTGAGAGTAAGGTTGATGTTTTTGCCGCTCATTTGTAACTCCTCACCGCCAACTTGACGTTCTCAAAGACCAGGGGTTCTTTGTTGAAAATGGGGTCCTTACCCTCCCCGGCATATTCCCACACCGCCGCGTGGCACATGTTCTCGTCGTCCCGCAGAGGTTCATGGTCTTCCGTCTGGAACGCCTCGTTGAAGTGCCCGCCGCAGGATTCTCTCCGGGCCAGGGCGTCCGTGACCAACAACTCGGCGAATTCCAGGAAGTCGGCCACCCGGCCGGCCCGCTCCAGGCTCTGGTTGAAGTTTTTATCCGTTCCGGGGATTAACAGGTTCTGCCAGAAATCCCCCCGGAGATCGGCGATGAGCTTCAGGGCTTTTTTCATTCCCTCGTCATTCCGGCCCATGCCGCAGTATTCCCACATGATATTGCCCAGATCCCGGTGGAAGCTGGCCGCGGTGCGTTTACCCTTGATACCCAGGAGCTTCTCCGTCCGGGCCTTAGCTGCGGCTTCGGCCTCGGTGAATGCCGGATGGGAAGTATTTACCTCCGTTAAAGGCGTGCCTCCCAGGTAGCCGCCCATGGTGTAGGGAATGACGAAATAGCCGTCCGCCAGGCCCTGCATCAGGGCGCTGGCCCCCAGGCGGTTGGCCCCGTGGTCCGAGAAGTTGGCCTCCCCCAGGGCAAACAATCCGGGAATGGTGCTCATCAGGTTATAATCCACCCACAGGCCGCCCATGGTATAGTGGGACGCGGGAAAGATCATCATGGGGACTTCGTAAGGGTCCTGGTCGGTGATCTTGTGGTACATCTGGAAGAGGTTGCCGTAGCGCTCTTCGATCACCTTGCGGCCCAGGCGCTTGATGGCGTCGGCAAAGTCCAGATAGACCGCCAGGCCCGTGGAGCCCACGCCCTTGCCCTGGTCGCACATGAGTTTGGCGGCCCGGGAGGAGATGTCCCGGGGGGCCAGGTTCCCAAAGCTGGGGTAGATGCGCTCCAGGTAGTAATCCCGCTCCGACTCGGGGATCTCGTGGGGCGGGCGCTTGTCCCCCGCCTGCTTGGGGACCCAGACCCGGCCGTCGTTCCGCAGGCTCTCGCTCATCAGGGTCAGCTTGGACTGGTAGTCGCCGTGCACCGGGATGCAGGTGGGGTGAATCTGGGTGTAGCAGGGGTTGGCGAAGCCCGCCCCCTTCTTGTAAGCCTTCCAGGCCGCGCTCACGTTGCTGCCGGCGCCGTTGGTGGACAGGTAAAAGACGTTGCCGTAGCCGCCGGTGGCCAGAACCACCGCGTGGGCTGCGTGTCTTTCTATCTCCCCGGTAAGGAGGTTCCGCACCACGATGCCCCGGGCCTGGCCGTTCACCGTCACCAGTTCCAGCATCTCCCGGCGGGGGAACATGGTGATCTGGCCTGCGGCGATCTGGCGCATCATCCCCTGGTAGCAGCAGAGCAAAAGCTGCTGGCCGGTCTGCCCTCGGGCGTAGAAAGTCCGGGAAACCTGCGCGCCGCCGAAGGAGCGGTTGGCCAACAGACCCCCGTATTCCCGGGCGAAGGGCAGGCCCAGGGCCACGCAATGGTCGATGATCAGGTTGCTCACCTGGGCCAGGCGATAGACATTGCCTTCCCGGGCGCGGAAATCTCCGCCCTTGATAGTGTCGTAAAAGAGCCTCCAGATGCTGTCCCCGTCGTTGGGATAGTTCTTGGCCGCGTTGATGCCGCCCTGGGCCGCGATGCTGTGAGCCCGCCGGGGGGTGTCCTGGATACAAAAAGTCTTGACGTTATATCCCAACTCCGCCAGGGCCGCGGAAGCCGAGCCCCCGGCCAGGCCGGTGCCCACCACGATGATCTCAAACTTCCTTTTATTCGCCGGGTTGACCAGTTTCAGGTCGAAACGGTGTCTATCCCACTTGGTTTCCAGCGGTCCGCCTGGAATTTTGCTATCGAGTTGCATTGAAGGACCTCCCTATTTCAACGCGAGTATGGCAAGGGGCAGAGAGCCGAAGCCGACCGCGACGATGACGGCAAAGAAGATGCTCAGCCATTCGATAAAGGGCATATACTTGGGATGGTTGGCCCCGATGGTCTGAAACGCGCTCCAGAGGCCGTGCCGCACATGCAAACCCACAACCACCATGGAGGCCAGATAAAATATCAGGATTCCTTTGTTGGCAAAGACCTCGTAGGCGATTTGGAAGATGGTCCGGTTCGTTTGATCGACGATATGGTGGGAAAGGTTGGCCAGGTGGAGGCCCACGAAGGCCAGGATCAGCAAACCGGTGAACGGCATGGTTTGGGAGGATAAAGTGCGGCCCCCGCCGCCGCTTTTGTCCACCGCGTACTTGATGGGCCGGGCCTTGCGGTTCTCAAAAAAAAGAATAATGGCGAGTGTGACGTGAATTATTAAGGCGACGACCAGCCCCACCTCCGCCACCACCAGCAACTTGCCCAGGGCGTGGAGATGTTCGGCGTAGGCGTTAAAGGCCTCTATGCCCCCATAAATGCTCAAGTTGCCGAGAAGATGGGTTGTCAGGAACACCAGAAAAAGTATGCCGGTTACGGCCATCAGCTGCTTCTTGCCGATGGAAGTGCTGAAGATCCGGGCCACCCAGATCATTTCCTTCTCCCTTCTTATTCAGTTTTTAGGGAAGTTGCACCCCGGAATGAGACCCCGCTAGGGATCTGGGCAAATCCCCAATGACATTTGGTTAGAATAACATTTGCATGTCAAACTGGAAACCCAGTTGAGGGTGGAGCTTGAACTGGCATGGGTAATTATGTCGTTCGATGCAGGGCACGTCTTGGCGCCGGAGGCAAAATGTCTTGGGAAATCAGCCTCTTAATAAGTAAAGGCCCTTATGCGTGTCGGTGATTCCATGTAACTGTCAATCTTCTCCTGCAGTTTCTGGCGTTCCGGATTATTGAACCAATCCTGCCAATGTTCCAGGGATTCCCAGCTGCTGATCACCAGATAATAATTAGGATTATCCACGGCATGCAGGGTTTCGCCGGAGATGTATCCCAGCTGTTGCATGGCCAAAACCCTTAAATGCCGCAAAAGGCGGATAATCTCGCCCACATGTTCGCCTTTGATTTCTCGCTCCAACAATACCTTGACCATGACTGCCTCCTTAATCGGAGTCTGGACTTACTTTTTGCCAATAAGGAAACTGGGGAAGGGTAAGGGTTTATGGCCCCTGCCCCTCCCCCTGCCGTGTTCTTATTTCCCGATTACCAGGATGATGGCGTCTTTGGCTACGGACGCGCCGGGTTCGAAGTTGATGGCTTTGATGGTGCCGGACGCGGGTGCGGGGAGGCTGTTTTGCATCTTCATGGCCTCCAGCACGCAGACCAGGTCGCCGGTGGCCACCTTGTCCCCGACTTTGACGCTGTAGCTGATGATCATCCCCGGCATGGGCGCGCGCAGCGGCACTTCGCCGGCGGCCAGCTCAGCGGCCGGAGCCGCAGCCGCAGGTCTGGGGGCCGCCGCGGGCGCGGCCGCGGGCCGGGGCGCGGCCGCCGCCGCGGGCGCGGCCATCATCCCCGGAGTGACCCCGGTGATCACCGGCGCGCCGGAGGTGCACTCCACTTCCACCTCATAGTACTGCCCCTCCACGAAGACGTTGAAGGTGCGCAGGCCCGGGCCTTTTCCCGGCAGCGGCTTTTCCAGGGAATCGAGGTATTCCTTCACCTTGGCGAAGAGCTTCTTGGCCTTGATGGTAGTGTAAACGTCGTCTTCCAGCTTCACCTGCTCCAGGGTCTTGGCCTTGACTTCCGCGGGCACTTCCTCCAGGCCGTACTTCCACTTGAGGAACCGGGCGCCGGTGGTGGGGTAGAGCGCATAGATGAGGACGTCGCCATCGTTTTTGGCCAGCCCCTTGGTGTCGGCCACCGCCTTGTCCCATTCCGGCTCCAGGATTTCGCCGGGCCGCTTGGTGGTGGGCTTCTCCCCCCGTTCGTAGCCCTTCAAAATAATCTTCTGGACCTTGGCGTCCATGGGCGCCGGGGTCTTGCCATAGAGGCCGTAGGCCAGGCCCTTGACCTCCGCGGGCACCATTTTATAGCGCCCGAAGAGCACGTTCATCACCGCCTGGATGCCCACGATCTGGGAGGTGGGGGTGACCAGGGGCGGGTAGCCCAGCTCTTCCCGGGTCTGGGGCAGCTCCGCCATCACCTCCAGGATGCGGTCCAGGGCGTTGGCTTCTTTGAGCTGGTTCACCAGGTTGGAATACATGCCCCCGGGGATCTGGTGCAGCAGCACGCCGGTGTCGATCTGGGCCATCTTGGAGGTGTCCAACAGGTCCCGGTACTTCACCGCCACCTTCTCCAGGTCCTGGCCGATCTCGATGAGCTTGGCGAGGTCCATGTCCGTTTCCCGGCCTGTTTGCTCCACGCTGACGATCAAGGGCTCTATCGCGGGCTGCGAGGTGCGTAGGGCAAAGGGGCTTAAGCACGTATCCAACACGTCCACGCCCGCTTCGATGGCTTTGAGATAACTCATGGAACCCTGGCCGGAGGTGTAGTGGGTGTGGAACTCCACCGGGATCTTGATGGTCTCTTTGAGCGCCTTGATGATCTCGTAGGCGTCGTTGGGGGAGCACATGCCGGCCATGTCCTTGAGCACGAAGCTGTCCGCGCCCATCTCCTCGGACCGCTTGGCGAACTTGGTGTAGTAGTCGAGATTAAAGATGGGGCCGCCCATGCGCCTTTGGGTGAGCGAGTAGCAGACCGCGGCCTGGAAGTGGGCCATGAGGCCTTGCTTCTTGGCGTCCATCAGGGCCTTCACCGACACTTCCCAGTTGCGCATGTCGTTAAGCGCGTCGAAGACCCGGAAGACGTCCACGCCTGCCTCCGCGGCGTAACGCACGAAGCGGTAGGTGACGTCGTCCGCGTAATTGCGGTAGCCCACCAGGTTCTGGCCCCCAAGCAGCATCATGGTGGGGGTCTTCTTCAGGATCCCCTTGATGGTGCGGATGCGGTCCCAGGGGTCGTCCCCCAGGAGGTGTCAAAAGTCGCGCCGCCCCAGACCTCGATGGCCCAGTAGCCCATCTGGTCCATGCGTTCCATGAAGGGCACGATGTCTTCGGTGCGCATCCGGGTGGCCAACAGCGACTGGTGGCCGTCCCGGAAGGTGGTGTCCGTGAACTTGACGGGGTTTTTTCCAGCCATGGGTTACTCCTTAGCTTATAGGGCGTGCCGTGCACGCCGATTGATGGCGGCCACGGGCCGCCCTATAACTGTTTTCCGTTTTCTGTTTTCCGTTTTCCGTAGTTCCACGCACCATTAATGGCGCACAGGGCGCGCCCTTATCGCTATTCTTTAGCTGAAAGCTGATGGCTGATAGCTGACAGCTTCTTCATCTCAAACTCCGGCGCTGCATCAGCATCCGCATCTGCATGGCTTCGCTGCGGCCCGCCAGGCCCCAGAGGTTGGGCGGCGGACCCGGGACTTGGGCCGCGGCCATGCTTAAGGCCGCGGCCTGGCACGCGGCTTCCTCATCGGCCAAATACGCGGAAATCCCGCCGCTGATGGCCGCTAAAATTTGCGGTTTTATGGGCATATCGAATCTCCTGTACGCCCTTTATCAAAGGCTCTAGTCTATTTCCTCTTCCTCAGAATCCTCCCTCCCCCTTGAGGGGGGAGGGCCGGGGTGGGGGTGGCGTCTTTCGCCATCCTCCCCTCAACCCCTCATAAGCGCTAACCTAAGGCTCTTTTGTCATTCTGAGCGCAGCGAAGAATCTCAAATGTTCTGGAAAAAGCGAGATTCTTCACTCCGCTTCGCTCCGTTCAGAATGACAAATATTGTATAAGTCAACGCTTATGCCACAGCCCCCTCCCACCAGGGGAGGGGGAGAAATACAGCCGGTATTCACTGATCACTGGCCACTGACTACTGGCCCCTAAACCGGAATATTCCCGTGCTTCTTGGCCGGCAGGGTCTCCCGCTTGGTGCACATGGCCTCCAGGGCCTCAATCAGCCGGGGCCGGGTCTCCCGGGGGACGATGACCTGGTCCACAAAACCCCGGGACGCAGCAATATAGGGGTTGTAGAGCAGGTTCTCATAATTATCGATGATCTCCTGGCGCTTGGCCGCAGGGTCCGCGGCGGCCGCGATCTCTTTTCTAAAGATGACGTTGGCCGCGCCCGACGCGCCCATGACCGCGATCTCCGCGGTGGGCCAGGCGAGCACCATGTCCGCGCCCAGGTCCCGGGAGCACATGGCCAGATACGAGCCGCCGTAGTCTTTGCGGGTGATCAAGGTCAGCTTGGGCACCGTGGCCTCGGAGTAGCACCACAAAAGCTTGGCCCCGTGGCGGATGATGCCCCGCCACTCCTGGTCGCTCCCCGGCAGATACCCGGGTACGTCGGCGATGGTCAAGAGCGGCACGTTGAACGCGTCGCAAAAGCGGATGAAGCGGCAGGCCTTGTCCGCCGCGTCCACGTCCAGGCAGCCGGCCAGGACCTTGGGCTGGTTGGCGATGATGCCCACGGGCCGGCCGTTCAGCCGGGCGAACGCGGTGATGATGTTCTGGGCGAAGTAGTGGTGCGGCTCGAAAAAGTCCCCGTCGTCCACTATCGCCCGGATCACGTCGTGCATGTCATAAGAAGCCCGGGGGCTGTCCGGGACAATGCTGTCCAGGGCCGCATCCTGCCGGTTAGCCGGGTCCGCGCAAGGCGCGATGGGCGGGTCTTCCATGTTGTTGCTGGGGAGATAGCCCAGGAGCTTTTTGATCTGCTCGATGGCGTCCGCGTCCGACTCGCACGCGAAATGGGCCACCCCGGACTTCTGGTTGTGGGCCAGCGCGCCGCCCAGGTCCTCAAAGGTGATCTCTTCGCCGGTGACGCTCTTGATCACGTCCGGCCCGGTGATGAACATGTAGGAGGTGTTTTTCACCATGAAGATATAGTCCGTCATGGCCGGGGAGTAGACCGCGCCCCCCGCGGTGGGGCCCATGATGGCCGAGATCTGGGGGATGACCCCGGAGGCGATGGCGTTCCGGTAGAAGATCTGGCCGTACGCGGCCAGGGAGTCCACGCCTTCCTGGATGCGGGCGCCGCCGGAGTCGTTGAAGCCCACGAAGGGCGCCCCGGCCTTCAAGGCCAGGTCCATGACCTTGCAGATTTTCTTCGAGTGCATCTCCCCCAGCGAGCCGGCGCGACTGGTGAAATCCTGGGCAAACGCGAACACGGTGCGGCCGTTCACCTTGCCGAAGCCGGTGACCACGCCGTCCGCGGGGATCTCCACCTTCTCCATGCCGAAATTGACGCAGCGATGGGTCACAAAGATATCGGTCTCCCGGAAGGTGCCGGGATCAAAAAAGAGGTCCAACCGCTCCCGGGCGGTGAGCTTGCCGCTGGCGTGCTGAAAAAGAGGTCCAACCGCTCCCGGGCGGTGAGCTTGCCGCTGGCGTGCTGCTTCTCCACCGCCTTGGCCCCACCCATGCCCCGAACTTTAGCCTCCTTCTCCTGCAACTCCTTTATCTTCTCAGCCACGGTCTTCATAGGCTGCTCCTCTTCATCTGATCCATTCCCCTCTTTGATTGTCCCAAGGGAGGATAAAAAAAATTAGCCCCAAGTCTCTAGTAAAAACTGTAGAGATTACTTAACAGGTGCAATAATGACTTGAAATCAGATAATTTCTGATTTGTTTGTCCAAAATTCTCTTACAAAGAACCTTGAAAACTGTTTGTAGCCTGGATGAAGCCCTTTGGGACGCACCTGGGAGATGGAAGCCCCAATGGGCATCGGGTTTATTTGACATTTTTAAACCAATTTTCCCAATTCTGCCACTCCGGTTAGGAGGCGGCCATCCTGGAGGGAAGCCGGCGGCCATAATGGAAAGGATGCCGGAAAGCAAAAAGGGGTTATAGTCCCAGACCATAACCCCTTGAAAATCCTGGTAGGCACGAGGGGATTTGAACCCCTGACCCCTACCGCGTCAAGGTAGTGCTCTCCCCCTGAGCTACGTGCCTGTGACTTACACATATAACCCGGACCGGCCCTCAGCGTCAAGATACTAAAAGGCAGGGATGAGATAAAGTCGCCCGGAAACTGCGCCGCCGGCAGCTGGAGACCAGGGGGAGCTGACCGCCAATTCTGCTTGACGGCTTCAGGATCGTGGCATATCTTTTTAGGGAATATCGATTTAGCGCCGCAATTTGCAAAGCAGCCGGCATAGCTCAGCGGTAGAGCAGCTGATTCGTAATCAGCAGGTCCGGGGTTCGAATCCCCGTGCCGGCTCCATGGGGACTACACTGTATCCTCAATAAATGCGGACATATACGACCGCGATAAAACCTTCAGAATAATGGCGGAGCCGGTCTGCGGCCAGTCCAAAGGCCGGCCACCATTTCTTAGCCCCTGTTTTTTCAATGCAACTGTCCCGCGGCTTCCCGGTCCACCAGCCAATAGAGTTCGCCGTTCTCCGGATTGATCAGTTGGGCGGGCAGACGCCGGGGGTCCCGGGGCTTTTGTATTACTTCCCTTAGCACCCCGGCCTTGGCCGCGCCCGCCACCAAAAAGGCCACCACCGCGGCCTGATTGATCAAGGCCGGGGTGAGGGTAACCCGGTGCAGGTCCTCCCCGGGGGCGTGCACGGCCGCGGTCCAGCGCCCTTGTTCCTCCAGCGCCGCGTCATCAGGAAAAAGGGAAGCGGTGTGGGCCGTTTTCCCCCAGTCCCAGAAACACCAGGTCCAGGCGCGACGGCGCTTCCCCGAAGAAATCCCGGAGAAAAACTTCATACTCCCGGGCCCCGGCCGCGGGTGAAGGATGGCAAAGGAAAGGGTGGATTTGCGCCTGGGGCAGAGGCACGTGATCCAGCAAGGCTTCCCGGGCCAGGCGGGCGTTGCTCCGGGGATCGGCCGGGTCCAAGCAGCGCTCATCTCCCCAGAAGACGTGGATGCGGTCCCAGGGGAGTTGCTCTCGGAAGGGAGGTTGGGCCAGGATTTCATAGGCGCGGCGAGGGGTGAGCCCCCCGGAGAGGGCCACGCTGAAGCGGCCCCGGGTGTTCACCGCGTCTGCCGCCAGCCGGGCAAAGAGTCCGGCCGCAGCCCGGCTCAAGGACTCCAGGTCGGGAAAGGTCTGCAGGATCAACGGCGCGGAGGGCAGCGGCCCCGGGCTAGGTGGTGGAGCAGGTGGCCAACATTCTCCTGCGGGGGAAATACTCTGGCGCTGCTTGAGTTTTTTTATTTCTCCTGAACCAAGGAGGATAAGACACCTTTGATTTTCTCAAATTGGCTGTTTTCTACCTTGTAAGCAGCCGAATATCTGATAACGCCTCGCTTGTCAATAATGAGAAAATTACTTTCCTCACGTTTCATATGATAGTCCGCAAACATTCTCTTGTTCCAATCGCCATAAATGGTGAATCCTTCTTTCCTGGAGTGCTCCTTGAGCTTGCTTTTCCAGATGGGGGTGGTGGGCCAGTAAGCTTCGGAACAGTCAATTACCACCAGCCGGAAAATATCTTTTTGGATGTTGGCCGGCTGCGCCAGGTATAACCGTTTTAATTCATTTTTTAATTTGATATTCTTCTTGATCACGTTTCTGGATTCATAAAAGAGAACAATCACCTTACCCCGAATCATATCCAGGGAGAGTGTTTGGTTGTCCCCGGATTCCACCTGAAAGTCTGGAGCCCGCTTCCCTAACGTTGGCCCGGAACCCCAGGATTCCGTGGGCAAAGCGCCAAGCCTCATGAATAATAGGATCAGCACCGCGATCCTGTAAAACAATCCCATTTCTTGATCTCCAACTCAGTTCGTTCCATCGCCTTCATTTATTCCTGAATTATACGGCAATCTGGGCCTACCGCCAAAAACTGTTTAGGGAGACTTCTTTAGGTTTTGACCCTGGGAAGCGACATGTGTTAGCGGTGGGTTAAAGAAAATGGCGAAGCCATATGCACATGCCATCGCCGAACATCCTTCCTTGCAGATACTGTAAACTTACTGGTTAACCTATTGGTTATATTAATTCTTTTAGCAAAAAACAGAAAAATGGAAACTAGCTAATGCCTGCTGCGGCCTAAGACGAAGGCGTCATGGTGACCCGGCAGACCGCGATGTCCTCCTGGCACTGCAGGAAGGTGGGCATCACCCAGTTGCGCCCGTCCTGGGCGATCAAAATGTCTGCGGCTTCCGGGCCCCAGGTGCCGGCCTGATAGTTGGGAAAGTCAGTAGGCCGGATGGCCCCCCAGGTCTCCAGAACCGGGGTGAGCACCGCCCAGGCGGCTTCTGCCTGGTCGGCCCGCATGAAGAGGGTGGCATCACCGCGCATGATATCCAGAAGCAAGGTTTCGTAAGCTTCGGGAGGAATGGTGCGGAAGGCCTCCCGGTAGTAGAACTGCATGATCACCGGAGAGAGGCGCATGGTGGGGCCGGGGTACTTGGCTTCAAAACGCAGCAAGATACCCTCCTCGGGTTGAATGGCGATGATCAGGCGGTTGGGGCGCCAGTCCAGCACCGCGGTGGCCGGGAAGGTGTGGTGGGGCACAGGCCGGAATTGGATGGAGACCTCGGAGATGCGGGCCTGGAGGCGCTTGCCGGTGCGCAGATAGAAGGGCACCCCTTGCCAGCGCCAGTTGTCCACCAGGAGTTTGACCGCGGCATAGGTTTCGGTGGCGGAATCCGGGGCCACGTTGGGTTCGGCCCGGTAGCCGGGGATATGCTGGCCCTCGATCCAACCCGCGCCGTATTGCCCCCGCACCGCGAAATGCTGTACCTGCTCCGGGAGAATGGGGCGGACGGCTTTGAGCACGTCCACCTTTTTGTTGCGCACTTCATCGGCGTTGAAGGAAATGGGCGGCTCCATGGCGATGAGGCAGAGAATCTGCAACAGGTGATTTTGAATCATGTCCCGGAGGGCCCCGGCCGCGTCGTAGTAATGCCCCCGGTTCTCCACGCCCACCTGCTCGGCCACGGTGATCTGCACGTGATCGATGTAGCGCCGGCTCCACACCGGTTCAAAGAGGGTGTTGGCAAAACGGAAAGCCAGGATATTTTGTACTGTCTCCTTGCCTAAGTAGTGGTCAATACGGAAGATTTGGGATTCGTCAAAGGTTTGGGCGAGGGTGCGGTTCAGTTCCCGGGCTGAGGCCAGGTCCTGGCCGAAAGGTTTTTCCACCACAATGCGGGCCTGCTGGCGGTCCAGGTTGAGGCGCGCTTTGGCCAGTTCCCGGGTAACGACGCCGATCATGGGGGGCGGCACCGCCAGATAGAAGACCCGGTTGGCCCTGACGTTCCATTCCTTATCCTTGACTGCCAGGTCCTTGGCGAGCTGGGTATAGCCTTGAGAATCATCCAATTCCGAGGCAATGAAGGTGAGATGGACGGCAAAAAGGTCCCACGCCGCGTCCTCGGTCTTCCCCCGGCGGGAGAATTTGTCCACGCCCTGGCGCAGTTGGTGGCTGAATTCCGCGTCGCTCAGATGACGGTGGCCCTGGCCCAGAATCAGGAACTTTTCCGGCAGCCATCGGTCCAGGAAAAGGTTGTAGAGCGCGGGAATCAGCTTGCGCCAGGCCAGGTCGCCGCCGGCCCCGAAAATCACGAAAACCGTAGGCTCTGCCGGATGATCGGTCGCCATAAAGCCTCCTCAATCGTTGGTCCACTTGGTGTGGAAGGCGCCGGGGAGATCCGTCCGCTCAAAGCCGTGGGCGCCGAAATAGTCCCGCTGAGCCTGAATCAGATTCGAAGGCAGACGGGCGCTGCGAAAAGCGTCGTAATAGGCCAGGGAAACCATCAAGCCCGGCGCGGGAATCCCTAAGTCCCCGGCGGCCCGGACCACGGCCCGCAAGTCCGGCATCCGGGCCATGACCTCCCAGCCCAGGTGGGGGGCCAGCAGCAGGTTAGGCAACTCCGGGTCGGCCCGGAACGCGGCCCAGATGTCCTCCAACAGGGCCGCGCGGATGATACAGCCTCCCCGCCAGATGCGGGCCACTTCCGCCAGTTCCAACCCGTAATCATAGGCCTGGGAGGCCTGGCGCAACAGGGCCAGGCCCTGGGCGAAGGCCAGCGCCATACCGGCGTAAAGTCCGCGGCCCAACTGTCCCACAAAAGCCTGCCGGTCCCCCGGGAAAACCGGGGCGGGCCCCTCCAACACCCCGCTGGCCGCGTCCCGTTCGGCTTTAAAGCCGGAGAGGTCCCGCATCATCACCGCCGTGTCGATGCAGGGGGTGGGGACCTGCAGGTCCATGGCCTCCTGGGAGGTCCATTTGCCCGTGCCTTTTTGCCGGGCCTGGTCCAGAATCAGATCAATTAAAGGCTCGCCGGTCTTTTCATCTAACCGCCGGAGAATGGGGCCGGTGATTTCCACCAGGTAAGAGGCCAATTCCCCCCGGTTCCATTCTTCGAAAATTCCGGCCACCTCCCCGGGGTTCAGGCCCAGGCCCCGGCGCAGCAGGTCGTAGCTCTCGGCCAGCAGCTCCATGACGGCGTACTCGATGCCGTTATGGACCATCTTCACGTAATGGCCGGCCGCGCCGCCCCCCAGGTAGGCGACGCAGGGCTCCCCCTGGACTTTAGCCGCGACCGCGTCCAGGATGGGCCGCACCCGGTCATAGGCCTCCCGGGGCCCGCCGGGCATCAGGCTGGGGCCGTGGCGAGCCCCCTGCTCACCCCCGGAGATGCCCAGTCCCAGGTAAAGCAGCCCCTTGGCCGCCAGGGCCCGGCCCCGGCGGTCGGTATCCTTAAAATAGGAATTGCCGCCATCGATGAGCAGGTCCCGGGAGGTGAGAAGGGGCAGGAGTTCGTCAATCACCGCGTCCACCGGCTCCCCCGCGGCCACCATAATGATGACGGCCCGGGGCTGCTGCAGATGCCCCACAAATTCCGCCGGGGTATAACCGGCGCGGATATCCCGGTCGCCTGCTTCCCGGTCCATGAATTCCCGGGTCCTGGCCGGGGTGCGGTTATAGACGGCCACGGCAACGCCGTGGTCCGCCAGGTTCAACACCAGGTTCCGGCCCATGGCGCCCAGGCCCACCAAGCCGAGGTCGCAGCCCTTATTACTCATAAACGAGACCTACCTCCCCAACCCCCACCAGTGCAGCCGGGGCCTAATAAAATATAGGAACGCCATTATAGGCCGTCCATAGGGAAAGGCGCGTCTTTATCTTCGTGATCCGGAGAACAGGGCCGGCTGCCTTATTTTCCGGACCCAAATACCCATTAAGGAGAACTCTGAGATAAGCATCAATAGGATACTCTGAGGGAGCGAGAGAGGGAAGAATCTCAGAAAAACAAGATTCTTTCCCTTCATCTGAAAAACCCTTCCCCAGAAACAGTTGGAGGCGGCCAGGGATGGCCGCCCCACTAGAAAAATTCTTCTTTAAGGTGGGGCGGGCCTCTGTGCCCGCCGCCCCCCCTGGCCCCTTGCCTCAAAATCAGCTCTTGACCCCCACGTGCACCGCGGCGATGCCGTTGATGAGGCGGCGGTACCGCACTTGGGAAAAGCCGAGGTCTTCCAAGAGCGCGCTCAATTCCCCCGGTTTGGCGAACAAGCGGATGGACTCGGGGAGATAGGTGTAGGCCTGGGAGGAGCCCGCCACGATTCTCCCGGCCAGGGGCATGAAATAAAAAGAATAAAGGTCATAGAGCCAACGGAACCAGGCCCAGGTGGGTTGGGAGAATTCCAGGCACATGAGCCTGCCCCCCGGCTTCAGGACCCGGTGCATCTCCCGGAAGCCTGCGTCCGGGCGAGTGAGGTTGCGGATACCGAAGCCCACCATGGCCGCGTCAAAAATATTATCCGCGCAGGAGAGGCGCTCCGCGTCCCCCTGAAGGTAGAGGATGCTCCCGGCCAGGGGGGAGCGGGCCACCTTGGGCCGGCCCGCGGCCAGCATGGCCCGGTTGATATCATAGATCAGGACCCGGCCTGCGCGGCCCACTATCCGGGCGGCCAAGAGGGCCAGATCCCCGGTCCCTCCGCAGACGTCCAGAACCCGGTCCCCGGGCTTAAGCCCCAACATCTTCACCGCGGTCCGTTTCCACAGGTGGTGAAGGCCGAGGCTCAGGAGGGTGTTCATCAGGTCGTAGCGGGCGGCCACGGTGGTGAAATGCTTCCGCACCAAGCGGCCCTTTTCCCCGGCTGGGACCCGGCGATAGCCGAAGTAGGCGGTTTCCTCCTGGTTTTGGAAATTATTTGCTTTAGTTGGCGTCATCTCGAGATAATCCAGGCTAAATTGGGGACATTCTATCAGTTTTCCCCCATTTCCCCACTAGTCTTTAATCCTGGACTTCTTCCTCCGGATAGGTAAGCTCCAAGCCCTGAACCCGGGCAAAGCCGGTGAGCCGGTGGACCTGGCGGCCCTTGAGGCCCAGGATGTGTTCCACCGGGATGCCCCGGACCCAAAGAGCATCGGCGATCAGGGAGCGGTGGCAGCGCCAGGGCACGGCCTCGGCGCACATCAAGGCGAGGCGGTCCTTTTGGGCCATTTGGATCAGGGCCTCCAGGTTTTCCGCAAACTCCGGGGTCTGCATGTAGTCGGCATATCCCCGGAAAGAGGCGTTATGCCAGCCCCGGTTGGAGGAATCAACCCGGGGATGCCGCAGGCCCCCCAGCCCCGGCAGGTGCGCATAGCCCATACCCGCGAGCTTAAGTTGCTCCGGCAGGGTCTCCCGGTTGAATTGGGGGTTGTGGCGGGAGCGGGGCACGGTGCGCACGTCCGCCACCAGAGTGACCCCGTGGGCGTGGAGCAGTTTAATAAAGGCCTCCAGGGGGTGGGTGGAATGGCCGATGGTCAGGATGACCGGCTTAAGGGATTGGGAGGCGATCAAGTTAAATGCTCTTCTTCGGAAAGTTCAAAGTTCAAGGTTCAAGGTTTAAAGTTAATGGGGGCTGTGCACCGCCATCAAATGATGGTGGCGGGCGGGGACGCCCGCTCTACGATTTTTTATAATTTATGGATGGGCCAAAGGCCTCCATGAGTAAATCTTTAAAACGGAAAACGGGAAACAGATTAACTACCAATCCTGTTCCTCTATCTTTTCCAACCGGGCCACTTTGTCCAGACGGCGCAGAAAGCGCTCGCCTTCCTTGAACCGGGCTTTGAGAAAGGTCTGCACCAGGTCCCAGGCCAGGGCATAGCAGGTCACCCGGCCTCCCAGGCATATGACGTTCATGTCGTCATCCTCCACCCCTTGGTGGGCGGAGAAGACCTCGTGGATCAACGCGGCCCGCACCCCGGGCACCTTGTTGGCGGCCACGGAGGCCCCCACGCCGCTGCCGCAGATGGCCACCCCCCGCTCCACCTCGCCCCGGGCCACGGCTTGGGCCAGGGGCACCACGTAATCGGGGTAATCGTCTTTCGGGTCATACTCCCGGGCGCCGAAATCCACCACCTCATGCCCCATTTCCCGGAGTTCCTCAACCAGCTGCTCTTTGAGCTCAAAGCCGCCGTGGTCGGCGGCGATCCCCAGGCGCATCGCGTTCTCCCTTTTTTAGCTCCAGTCGGGCCTTATACGAAAACTTCACAACTCGCTTTTGTCATTCTGAGTAAGCCATCATGACCTAAAGCTTACCATAACGCATGAAAATTTGAGTATGGCGGGCACAGAGGCCCGCCCCACCATCAAAAGGATTCTTGGTGGGGCGGCCGTCCCTGGCCGCCTCCAAGTGTGCCTGTTAAAAGGCATTTTCAGATGAAGCGAAGCATCTGGTTTTTCTGAGATTCTTCGGTCGCTTCGTTCCCTCAGAATGACATAATTATGACTTTTTCAAGTTCTTTTATAAGAGTTCTTTAACCTTACGGATGATAGCCCCGGCGGAGATGTCTTCATAATCCAGCAGTTCTCCGGGCTTACCGCTTTTGGGTTTCCGGCGCACGGCCAGGGAATGAACCGGGGTGGACATAGGGGCCAGGGCGCTCAACACCGCCTCCCCCAGGCCCCCTTCCGGGTAATGGTCTTCCACGGTGATCAAGCACCGGGTCTCCCGGGCCGCGTCCTGAAGCGCGGCCAGATCCAGGGGTTTGATGCTGTAGAGGTCGATCACCCTGATGAAGATACCTTCTTTCTGCAAAATTTCATAAGTCGCCAGGGCTTCATGGAGGGTCACACCCGCGGCAACGACCGTGGCCGCGTCCCGGTCGCTCTGGCGCAGAACTTTGCAGCCGCCGATGTTGAATTCCTCCTCCGGCGCATAAACAACGGGGGTGGCCATCCTGGTGGTGCGGAGATAGGCGATGCCCCGATGGCGGGCCATGGCCTCCACCAACTTTTCGGTGGACACCGCGTCGCCGGGATAAAGCACCACGCTGTCCAACACCGCCCGGAACATGGCGATATCTTCCAGGCCCATCTGCGACGGACCGTCTTCGCCGATGGACACGCCCGCGTGGGAGCCCACGAATTTGAGATTGGGGTCGGAATACTGGCTCATGCGGATCTGGTCATAAGCCCGGCTAAAAAAAGCGGCAAAAGTGGAGACAAAGGGGATTTTCCCCCGCCGGGACAGGCCTAAGCCCATCCCCACCATGTTCTGTTCGGCAATATAAACCTCGAAGAACCGCTCGGGATAGGCTTTCTGAAAGATCTCGGCCATGGTGGAGTTGCTCACTTCTCCGTCCAGGCTGACGATCCGGGGAAATTCCGGGTAAATCCGGGCCAGGGCATGGCCGTAAGCGGTCCTGGTGGCTACGGGTTTATCCGCCGGGTAAGAAAGGGGCTGCGCCTTCCGGGGTTGGGGTTCCAGAGGTTTCTGGTCATGGGGCTTGGGGATTTCCCCTCTGACGGACCTGTCGATTTCTCCCAGCTCTGTTAATGCCCGGGCGTATTCTTCCGGTTTCAGGGCCTTGCCGTGCCAGCCGTTTCGGTCTTCCAGGAAGGAGACGCCTTTGCCTTTAATAGTCCTGGCGATGATCATCACCGGTTTGCCGCTCACTAGCGCGGCTTGCTGATACGCGGGCAGTATCTCCTCAAAGGAATGGCCGTCCACCAGGATGGTCTCCCAACCGAACGCGGCGAGGCGCTGCTCGTAGGCCTGGAGGTCGTGGCCGTACATGGTCTCCCCCCGCTGGCCCAGGCGGTTGACGTCGAGGATGCCGATGAGATTATCCAGCTCGTAATGGGCGGCCAGCTGGATGGCCTCCCACTGGGAGCCTTCCGCCATTTCACTGTCTCCCAGGAGCACGTACGTCAGGTACGGGAGCCGGTCCAGGTACTTGGCGTTCAGGGCCATGCCTAAGCCGATGGACAGTCCCTGGCCCAGGGAGCCGGTGGCCGCCTCCGTATGGGGAAAACTCACCGTGGGGTGGCCTTCCAGGGGGCTGCCGAACTTGCGGTAAGTCTTGATCAGTTCCTCTTCCGAGAGCTTCCCGGCCGCGGCCCAGATTGCGTAAAACAACGGGGAGGCATGGCCCTTGGAAAAGATCAGGCGGTCATTGTTGGGGTGGTCCGGGTGGTCGGCATTGTATCTGAAAAAGCCGCCGAAGAGGAGCGCGGTCATCAGCTCCGTGGCCGACAGGGAGGAGGTGGGGTGGCCGGAGCCGGCCGCGGTGGTGGCGGCCAGGATATAATAGCGGATCAAGACGGCCAGTTTTGTCAACCGGCCCAGGTGCTCCTGCTCTGACATGGCCATGAGCCTCCTTTTGAAAGTTCAAAGTTCGAGGTTCAAGGTTCAAAGTTAATGGAGGGTAAGTCACCGCCTAACCAGATAAAAGGCCCAGAAGAAAAAAGATGATCTCTCCCCCAGATCAACCGATGATGCTGACCATCGGTAATAATTTATGAAGATAAGTTCATGATAAACGATTACCACCCCCTGATTTAAAATAAGGCAGCGAAATGGCGGAGGAAAGGTTCCCCGATCATCCCGCTGGCCGATTAGAAGCGGCTTTTTTCAAGCGTCGCATCTGCGGCGCCTAACCAACAGTCCATGAACCGATCCGCTAATCCTGGCCTTCTTCCTTATCCTCCCGTATAGTAATGAGAAAGTATTAGTTGGAAAATCAGGAGGAAAGAATGGACCGACGGAAAATACAGTTTTGGGGGAATCTGATCCTGGTGATCAGTCTTTCTCTAATCTTAATCCCTGCCCTGGGGCTTGCCGCGCCGGCAGAAAGGAGACGACCTTTGGTCAAACTGGAAACTAGCATGGGCGAAATCGTCCTGGAACTCAACCCTGAAAAGGCGCCGGACACGGTGGCCAATTTTCTCCAATACGTCAAAGACGGGTTTTACAACGGCACCATTTTCCACCGGGTGATCAACGGTTTCATGATCCAGGGCGGCGGCTTTGACGCCAATATGACCCAGAAGCCCACCCGGGCCCCCATTAAGAATGAAGCCGACAACGGCCTGACCAACGATACTTACACCATAGCCATGGCTAGGACGATGGACCCCCACTCGGCCAGTTCCCAGTTCTTCATCAATGTGGCGGACAACAAGATGCTCAACCACCGGGACAAGAGCCCCCAGGGTTGGGGCTACGCGGTGTTCGGGAAAGTGGTGAAGGGCCAGGAGGTGGTGGACAAAATCAAGGCGGTGGCCACCGGTAACCGGGGGATGCACCAGAATGTGCCCGGGGAGCCGGTGATTATTGTCAAAGCTACGGTAGTAGAGAAATGATGCCTTGTGGGGGGAGGGTCAGGGACTAAATAGTGGCCAGTGGTCAGTGGTCAGTATCTGAATAACTGATAACTGACTACTGACCACTGTTTTTCCCTGGCCACCTCCCCAACCTTCCTTTTCACGCCAAGAGCTGGACGATTTCCACCTCGTGCTGGCCCATTGACCGCATATTGTCGAGGATCGCCAGAAACAGGGGCGCGGCCTGGGGCAGGCAGAGACCCTCAATCAACCGGGTTTCGTGTTCCGTGGCGAAATTGATGCAAGCCTGGATCAAGTTCCGGGCTTCCGTTTCCGCGTACCTTTTGAGAAACTCGTTGTCGGTCTTGATGATGTCCAGCACGGAGCGCAACATCCCTGCCTGCGTGTCAAAGAGATAGTTGGTTTGGGATACCGCTTTATCGGAGAACAGGACCCCGTCTTTAATCTTTTTCTGGATAGGGTCCACCAGGGCGCCCAGGTTTTGGGCGATAATCTGCATATGCGTATAAATACTGGAGAGGCGGGTTAAGGCCGCCCGCTCCCCTTCGGATTTCAAGGCCATCTCCTTATCCAGTTTTTTCAGCGCGGCCTCCAGCTCCTGGGCCGCGGTCCGGTTCAGGGTTCGCAGTTCCTCCATGCGTCTCCGGCTATGGCGGTTAAACGCGTCTCGGGCTGCCCCGGCGCCGGCGACCAATTTCCCTACAATGGCTTCGAGTTCCCCGGAGTGTTCCTTGAGTACCGGATGGATGGACATGATGGGCCTCCCTCCCTGTGGATTTTCCCAAAAGATAGTCACGCGCCGCAGCCGTGGCAATCCAGGAGCCTGCCAATCCCAAGGTTATATTTGCCCAAGAGGTTATTTCCAGGAAATGGTAGCCAGTAGTCAGTGGCCAGTGGTCAGTAAATCAGAGATCCACCAGTTATCAATATTGGTTTTTCAGGGAAACTGGCAACTGATTACTAGGGCTTTTAGTATAAGATTGTGATTGCCCTATCTATTTACTATAATCCGGGCATGACATCCTGGACTTCCCGAATCAAGGAATATTCCTTTCTGGTCACCGGCAGCGCCGGCTTCATCGGCTATCACGTGGCCCGGGCCTTGTTGGCCGCCGGCGCCCCGGTGGTGGGCCTGGATAATTACAGCGACTATTATTCCCCGGCCCTGAAAAGAGACCGGGACCGGGAATTAAGGAAATTTCCCGGGTTTACCTCCATCACCGCGGACCTCACCGACCTGGTGGCCCTGGAGGGACTCTTTCAAGCCCACGCCCCCCAAAAAATCTGCCACCTGGCGGCCCAGGCCTGGGTGCGCTATTCCCTCATCAACCCTTTCTCCTACCAGAAGGCCAATCTGGAAGGCTTTCTTAATCTCCTGGAGTTGGCCAAACGCCTGCCGGTGGAGCGGTTCGTCTACGCGTCCAGCTCCAGTGTCTATGGGGGGCTGACGGAACTGCCCTTCTCGGAGGAACAGCGGGTGGACACGCCCATCAGCCTCTATGCCGCCACCAAGCGGGCGGATGAGCTGATGGCCCATGCCTATACCCACCTCTTCGGCCTGCCCACCGTGGGTCTCCGTTACTTTACGGTCTACGGCCCCTGGGGCCGGCCGGATATGGCCATGTGGCTCTTCGCCGCGGCCATGCTGGCCGGCAAGCCCATCAAAGTCTTTAATTATGGGCAGATGCAACGGGATTTCACCTATATTGACGACATCGTCCAGGGCACCCTGGCCGCGCTCATGGTCCCGGGCCTGGCCCCCTTCGAAATTTTCAACCTGGGCAATCACCAATCCGAGGAGTTGACCCGGGTGATCGCCCTCCTGGAGCAGGAGTTGGGGGTGGAGGCCCAAAAGGAATTACTGCCCATCCAGCCCGGGGACGTGCCGGCCACCTTCGCGGATATCCGCCGGGCCCAAGAAAAGCTGGGTTTTCACCCCACCACCCCCATCGCCGTGGGCATTCCCCGCTTTATTAAGTGGTACAAAGAATACCACGGACTCCCCGCCTCTGCCGCGAATTAGCAGTTTTTAAAATTTTTTACAAAACTCTTTACACGATCTTGGGAAGGGTGTATTAAAGGGTACCGTCTTCCTAAGTGTTGAAAATTGTTTATTATTGTTAGGCCCGACAGCCACCCAGGGAGGGAAAATGGCTGATTCTAATAGGCCTAAATGTTTACAGGATGATTTTCCGGCCTCGGCGCGCGGTGAGAGGATTCTTGTATGAGCAAGAATCCTTTTTCATTTTTTTTGGCGGAGTGCCTCGACCGCCTCCCCTGCCGGCGTTACCGGGACCGGGAAGACCGGCCCCGGCGTTTGCGCGCCCTGTTCTTCTCCCTCCTGACCCTAATCTTGGGAACGGCATATATCTTGTGGGTGGGCTTGGTGGTCTTCAGAAACCCGGGAATACAAGATGTGCTATTCCTGGGCGCGGAGGCTCTGGCCTTCTTTCTCCTGGTTATTCTGGCCGGCGACGTCTGGCACCTGCGCTTCCATCCCCCCGAAGGCCTGGAGCCCACCGCGGCTTATCCCATAGATATTTTCGTTCCTTGCTGCGGCGAACCCCTGGAGGTGATCCGCACTACCCTCCGGGCGGTGACCGGGATTGCCTATGCCCCGGTCCAGGTCTATGTCCTGGACGACGCCGGCTCCCCGCAGGTGGCGGACCTGGCCCGCTCCCTGGGAGGCCATTATCTTTCCCGCCCGCAAGCGGGGCTGCCCTTGCTGGATTCCAAGAGCGGCAACCTCAATTTCGGCCTCAGCCGCAGCCGGGGCGAGTTGATCCTGGTCTTGGACGCCGACCAGGTGCCGGCGCCGGACATTCTCTCCCGGTTGGCGGGTTTTTTCCGGCTGCCTCGGGTGGCTTTTGTCCAGACCAAGCAAGCCTTTTTCCTGCCGGAAGGGGACCCCTTCTATAACGGGGATGAGGTCTTTTACGACGCGGTGCAACTGAGCAACGACCAGGCCAACGCCGTGATCTCCTGCGGTTCCGGGGTGCTCTACCGGCGCCGGGCCTTGGAGGAGATGGGCGGGTTTGCCACCTGGAACATCGTGGAGGACGTCACCACCTCCTATGAACTGTTGAGCCGGGGCTGGAAGGGCATCTATTTCCCTTATGCCCTGTCCCGGGGCCTGGCGCCCCAGACCCTGGCCGGGGTCTATCGCCAGCGGTTCCAGTGGTGTCTGGACACCATGCGGCTTTTCTTCTGGGATAACCCCCTCTTCAAATCCGGCCTTAGTTTCCGGCAACGCCGCCATTTTTTGCTGATCATGTTGAGTTACCTCGTAAGCGGTCTGGTTTTCCCCATTTTTTGCGTGATTCCCCTGTTGGTTTACCTGGGGGGCGACTCCAGCCTGTTGGGCCAGGAAACGGTGTATTGGGCGCTCCGGGGGGCCTATCTGGGGGCCACCATCCTGATGTTCCGCTACCTGTTTGTCCGGGGGAACGCTCTTAAGCAGTTTAAGATGCTGTTCGGTCTTTTTCCGGTTTATGGAGCCGCGACCCTGGCGGCCTTATTCTATCCCCCAGGACGCAAACCCGCGTATCGGGTCAACAACCGCCACCCCTTCGCCGAATCCGGGGTCTGGTTGCCTTTGACCCTCCACTTCGGGGTTATTATTCTGCATCTTATTTTGCCGTTTCTCTCCCTCTGGCTGGGCTGGGTCCTGCCCCGGCTCATCGTCTTCAATGCCGTCTTCTCAGCCGTCATTATCTGGGTGCTGGCGGACCTGGTGTTGACCGCGGGGGCCAAACTCCAATGGAGTCCGGACCTGGACCCGAGGCGGGTTTATGGTGGTTAAAAGACGCTGGCTGGCGTGGTTCCTGCCCTTAATCTTCCTGGGCCTGATCTTGTGGTCCGCCTGGCGCCGGGACGCGGATTTCTGGCGTTCTTCTGCCAACCTCCATCGGGCCGCCCGGGAAGCGTCCGGGCGGGGAGAAATCCTCCCAGCCCTGGAACTGGCCCGCAAGGCCTGGACCCGGGAACCGGATAATTCCCAGTATGGTGTTTTATTGGGCTGGCTCTGCCTGGAGTCCCGTCAACCCCAGGCGGCCCTGGAGGTCTTCCGCCGGGTTTGGGACCAAGATGGCCGGGCCACCGGGGCCCTTAAGGGCCCCTGGAGTCCCGTCAACCCCAGGCGGCCCTGGAGGTCTTCCGCCGGGTTTGGGACCAAGATGGCCGGGCCACCGGGGCCCTTAAGGGCCAGGCCCAGGCCCTGGAGCTGCTGGGAGACCGGGCCGCGGCTTTGGCCCTGTTGGCTGCGTATCTCCGGGAACATCCCCAGGATCGGGAGATCCTCCAGTTCGCCGCCGAGTTCGCGGCCCGGGGCGCGGCGGATCAGGCCGCGGCCATCGATTACTACCAGCGCCTCTACCAGGAGACCCGGGATCCCCTGGTGCGCCGCCAATTGCTGGACCTGCTGGTGGCCGCGGAAAGATTTAAGGAGGCCATGCCCCTCCAGGAGGAGGAAGCCGGGCAGTTTCCGGAAAACCAGGAGGCCCTGCACCGCCTGGCCCTGCTCCACTACTGGCAGCAGGATTACCAGGCCGCCGCCCAGGTTTATCAGCGTCTTCTGGAGCGGGGCGCGGAGGATGCGGCCTTGCGCCGGGAGGCGGCCCAGGCCGCGGACGCGGCCCAGCAGGTGGACCAGGCCCTGGGCCATTACCTCTGGCTTTACGGGCGTTACCAGGGAAAGCCGGAATACGCCCTGGCCCTGGCCCGCCTCTGGTCCCAAAAAGGAAATCACGCGGAGGCCGTGGCAGTGCTGGGTCCCCTGGCGCAGAACAAACCGGAGCCGGAGTTGCTGCGCTGGTATGCCTTGGAACTGCTGCTGGTCCGGGATTTCGCGAAATCGCTTAAGGTCTATGAAGCCGCCTGGCAGGCCGGAGACACTCACCAGGAAACCATCGTCAACCTGGCCCGGCTTTATGCCCAGAAGCGGCATTTTGCCAGGGCCGCGGGCTTCTGGGATGAGGCCTCCCGGCGGCAATTGCTCAAAGGGGATCTGGCCTGGGAAGCGGCCCTGACTTATTCCTATGCCCGGCGCTATGGCGAGGCCCTGGAAACGCTGGGCCCGCTGCATCGCCGGGACCCCAAGAACCCCAAGGTCCTCCTTTTCCTGGGACAGCTCAATCTTTATCAGGAGAACTGGGCCCGGGCGGCCCACTACTTCTCGGCCTATCTTAAGGAGAAACCCGATGATGAGGCGGTGCAAGAACAGTTGGCCGAGGTTCTCTCCTTCCGGCCGGAGACCAGGGAGAAGGCCCTGTCCCAATACGGGGCGATCCTGAAACGCCGGGACAGCCTGGCCCTGCGCCTCAAGCGCGTCGCCCTCCTCCTTAGCAACCGCCGCTGGCAAGACGCGGCCCGGGAACTCAAAGACTGCCCTCGGGCCCAGGAGCCCCAGTTCCTCCGGGAGCAGGCCCGGCTCTGTCTGTGGCTGGGGGACCTGGAGGCCGCGTTGGGGCATTATCAGGCCTTTCTCCAAAAAGAGCCCCGCCACCGGGAGGCCTCCCTGGAGATGGCTCGGGTCTTGGTCTACCTGGGCCGGGCCCCGGAAGCCCTGGAGGTTCTACGGGCCTTAAGGGTGGGCCAGGCCGGGGTGCGCCTGGACCAGCCGGGAGACCGGGTCCTGTTGACGGCCCATATTGAAGCAACACTGGCGCACCGGGATTGGCCGGAGGCCCAGCGCTGGGCCCTGCGCCTCTTCTGCTCCCAATTTCCCGGAAAACACCGCCTGGCCCGGGATTGGGCGGAGGCCCGCAGCTGGCTCCAGGAAGGGCCGCCCCCGACCGCCTTGGACCTGGAAGAACGGGCCTGGGTGGCCCGGGTTTTGTGCCGCCACCCGGATTTGGAGAAAAACGGGGAGATCATTCGCACCGCCTGTGATCTGGTAATCCTTAACTTGCGAAAAAACCGCTATCATCACCCTTCTCTCCTCATTCTCAGCTATCTTCTACCTCGTTTGCCCCGCTATGAGGACCTGTCCCGCATGGTTCGGCGCATCCCCGGCATCCGGGCCGACGGCCCGGAGTATGTCGCGGCTTTGGCCTTTTTCGACGGCAACCTGGGCCGCCAGGGGGGGAAACTGGATTATCTCCTCCACGTCTTAAAGGAATACCGCCACCACCGCTGGCCGGACAGTCCCGGAGAACTCCTGGCCCTGGCGGAGCTGGCCCGGGAACTGGGGGATTCCCTGGCCGCTACCCATTATTATGACCGGGCCTTGGCCCTCAGGCCTGGAGATCAGCGGATCGCCGCCCTGAAGCTCAATTGCCAAATGAGGCGCCAGGATTGGAGCGAGGTCCTCAAGACCCTGCAAAAACAAGGAAATGATCCGGCCGCGGCCTTGGCCGTCGCCCGCCTCTATTTGCAGCAGGGGCAATATGAAGGGGTCAAGGCGGCCACCCGAAAAATCCCGGAGGGACATCCCTGTTATCCCCAGGCCCTGCTCCTGGCGGCCCAAGCCAACCGGCTGGAGCGGAACTACAAAGAAGCTCTGAAGACCCTGGAGAAGCTTTCCGGCCGCGTGCCCCGGGAAGAGCTGCTCATGGAACAGGCCCGGGTCCTGGAGGGCATGGGGGATAAGAGGGCCGCCGGGGTTTATGAGGGAATCATCCGGAGCCAGCCGGATTCCCAGGCGGCCCGGATCGCCCGGGCCCGGCGGGACCGGAGCCGGGGGGATTGGGCCCGGGCTTATATTTTCCCGCTACGACCGGGAATATTTGGGCCGTTCCCTGGCTTCCCTGATGCAGTTGCCCCTGGAGGGCAAAATCCTGGTCCTCCCGGAAGCCCTGGGGTTCACGGACAGCAACAAGCTCTATGGCGGCATCTTCCGTCTTGCGGGCGGTTTCTGGATCACCAAGGTCCTGCCTGTGCAATTGGCGGTGGAATACCGGGAATACAATCAAAACACCACCAACCCCGGTGCCCGGATTTCCCGCGAGAGAACCGAATTGCCGGAACAGGTGGCCAGCCGCCTGCGCCGGGGCGAGGTGGCCCTGGGGCTGGGGCCGCTCTCAGTGGGGGACCGGCTGCGGCTCAGCGGGGAGATTATCGGCCGGCGCTACTGGAAGCGGGTTGATCATGACCGGCGAGCGGTACCCGGCATAAACCCCGATTTTCCCGAAGGCCTCAACCTGAGTTCCACCCACAAGGAACACCGGAACCGTCTCTTCGGGTCCCTGGCCGCAGCCGCGTCCCTGGGCTCCCGCACCGAAGCCACCTTGACCTACAGCCGCCGGGACATCTTTGACCAGGACCCCCATATCTATCCCCGTCTTTACCAGGGAGTGCAGAATCTGGAAAAGGCCCAGATAACCGGGGTGCACCAGGTGGATCTGGCCTATAACCACCAATTCCGCCCGGGGCTGGATTGGCAGGGCAACCTGGGCGGGGCCCTCTTTTCGGATCAGAACCGCCGTCTCACCGTCTATCAGGGCCTCTCCTGGCAGGCCCTGCGGCAGCCCCGCATGCAGTTGGAATTTAACCCCCACTTTTACCTGGCGGCCTATCAAACCCGCCGGGAGGCCTACTTCAGCCCCGGGCAGTACCTGGCCCTGGGTCTGGGTCTGAATTTTCACCGCCAGTTCTTCCGGCTGCCCACCCTGATCCTCCAGGGCACGGTGCAGGGAGTGGGACAGCACGGCGATTGGGGCCCGGCCCTTGGAATGGGAACCGGTCCATAACTTCTTCCTCGATCCCTACGTCTTTTATTTCCGGGAATGGGTGGACAACTATCGCCTGCTGACGGTGGGACTATCTTTCCGTTACGCCTTTTAAAGACGGTTTTCGGTTTTCGGTTAAAAGAAGGGGGTTTTCGTAAGGTGCGTTTTATGCACCATCAATCTGCCAAGTAACAATAAAAACTAAGAAAATGTAGGGGCGAACCTTGTGTTCGCCCTTAAATGGCGGGGGCGAACACAAGGTTCGCCCCTACAGAAAAATCTGTAGGTCGGCAACATAGGTTGCAGCCTTGGAAAGGGAAATTGCCATAAAACCTGGGAGGCTGATCCGGATCTTACTTACCCTCCTGCTGCTGGCAGGTTGTGCGGAGGTGACCGGTCCCCACCCCACCGCGGGCGAGCAAGAGGACTTGCAGCTTGCTGCCAGCCGGCGCCATCCTCCCCAATCCTGGGCTTTGGAACGCACCTCCCGGGTCTTTCTGCGGCTGTTGGGCAAGGTCCCCCAAGTCCACGGCCGCACCTATCCCTTCCTGGGCTTCAATTGGTGGGTCACCGCCCGGGACCAAGTCGTTATCGACCAGGTCTGGCGTCCTTCTCCCGCCCAGGACGCGGGCCTCAAGCCCGGAGACGTGATCCTGGCCGCGCACAACTGGCCCCTATATCCCTGGATGGCGGAGGGGGACAGGTATCTGCAAACCACCCGGGCGGTGTGCGGCGGCAGCATCCCCGGAGAACTATTGGTGTCTCTGTTATTGGCGGTTAAATACGTGCGCATGGACCTCCGGGAGCAATATCTCAGCGGCCCGGTGGAGCTTTTGGTCCAGCGGGAAGAAGAAAAACGCACGGTAACCCTTTATCCCCAGCATCTGCCCGGGGAATACGCCATCCTGGTGGCCACCCACCCCCGGATTGCCAATGAAATCAACGCCTGGGCCGCGCCCGGGAGGATCATTCTCTCCCGGCGCTACGTCAATTTTTGCCGTACCGATGATGAGCTGGCCCTGGTCATCGGCCATGAACTGGCCCACCAGGTCCTGGGGCACCGGTTGCGCCGGGCCGGCCAACGCCAACTGACCTTGGCCGTAGACACAGTCTCGGCCTTTATCACCTATACTCTGGGTTATCTTCTAAAGTTATGGTACCTCCCCGTTTTTGATCGAGATCTGCTCCGGGAGATTCCCCAGGCCACGGTGAGCGCCTTTTCCCGGGGAGATGAGCGGGAGGCCGATGCTTACGGGATGTGGTATGCCTTTCAGGCGGGCTATGATGTGGAGGGGGCGTTGGCGGTCATGGAACGGCTGGCCGCGGCAGTGGAAAAGGACCCCTTTTACCGGGCCTCCTTCCTGGATTCCCACCCCGCGTCCCTGGAAAGGATGGCCCGGATGAAAGAAATCGCCCGGTACTTCCAGGCCGGAAGGGCCGCGGAGGTCTTTTTGCAATCCGCTAATCTGGACCGCCCGTAATACGGTTTTCAGTTTTCGGTTTTCGGTTAAGAAGAATGAGGATTGTCAATAAACTATAAGAGAGTTTGGGGGAAATAATAAAAGTTGTGGCGGCAAGGCAAGTTTAAGGCGGGCACAGAGGCCCGTCCCACCAGATTGTCTTTCTTTCAAATCATTCCCAATTCGCGAAAAGCCTAAAAATCTTTTCACCGAAAACTGAAAACCGTACTTAACCCAGAGGCAGGATCACGGTGACCCAGGTCTTCCCCGGTTTGCTTTCCACCTGGATCCGTCCCTGGTAGGGGGCCAAGAGGCGCCGGGCCATAAAGAGGCCCAGGCCGGCATGGGGCGGGTTATGGTGGGCCTTGGAGGTGGTAAAAGGCTCAAAGAGCCAGGGTTTGATCTCCGGCGGAACCCCCGCGCCCGTATCGCCCACCCGGAGGAAGAGGTGACCCTTCTCCACCGCGGTTTCCACCGTCAATTTCCGGACCTCCGCTCCTTCCATGGCCTCCAGGGCATTATCCACCAGGTTGCGAAAGGTCTGGCTGAAATCGATATAGTGGCCGTGAATCGGGGGCAGGCCTTCCGCAAAACGAAAGTCCTTTTCCACCTGGTGCTTAAAAAAGGAATGGGCCCGGTACAGCTCCAGTTCCTCTTGAAAGACCTGGTTGAGGTCCAGATGATGCCTTTCCTGGCTCTCCTCATGAACCCCCTGGGTGACAATGCGGCGGGCTTGGAGGCGAAGGCTTTCCACCTCTTGATAAAACTGCCGCAGTTTATCCTGGCGGTATTGGTATAAGGAGTACAGCTTTTCCGAGATCTCCGGGGGGCATCCTTTCAGGCAATCAAGTTCTTCCCGGGATTTTTGCTCCAGGAGTTCCAGATGGAAAGAAAGGACCTGGAGGGGAGTGTTCATATTGTGAACGATGCCGGTGCAGCGGCGGCCCGTGGCAGAGTGGCGGTAAAAGCGCACCATTTCTTGGCAGCAGCGCTCCAGCATCTGCTCTGGGGAGAGAGGTTTACCGGAAGTCACGCGAGTTCTCTTTTTCCGCTCCCTGGCGAGTGACGGGGTAAGTGAAAATTTGCAGGTCCAGACCCGGGTAATCCTGAGCTACCTTTGAACGGATTTTACCATCAAATCTTACTGATTGCCCCCAAAAATTGCCATGTGGTTGGGACTTATCAGAAAAAGTTATGGTCAGGCGGTTTGGGTGGAGAGCATGTCCACGAATTCCAGGGTCAGTTCCGGATCGAACTGGGTGCCGGCATGGGCGCGGATCTCGGTCAGGGCTTCGGGAATGCTGCAGCGGCGCCGGTAGGGGCGGTCGGTGGTGAGGGCGTCATAGACGTCCGCCAGGGTCAGAAGGCGGCAGACAAAGGGAATTTCCTTCCCTGCCAGGCCCCGGGGATAACCGCGGCCATCCCAGCGCTCGTGGTGGTAGAGGATGACGTCCTTTTCCTGGGTCCGCAGTCCCAGCGGCTCCACAATTTTGCCTCCGATCAGGGGATGGGTTTCGATGATCCCCCGTTCCTCCGGGGTCAGGGGCCCGGGTTTTAACAGGATGAAATCGCTGATCCCCACTTTGCCGATGTCGTGGAGGTAGCTGGCGGTCTTCAATAATTCCAGTTCTACGGGGGGCATTCCCAGGTGGCGCCCGAAGTGGGAGACGATCTCGGTGACCCTGGAGGAATGCTGGCCGGTATAAGGATCCCGGGCTTCCAGGCTTCGCACCAGGGCTTTAATGGATTCCAGAAGGGAAATGGTGTTTTTTTCGTGAAGGGCCAGGTTATCGGAAACCAGTGAGGGGTTTTCGGCCAGCATGGTCACCAGGTTGAGATCATCCCGGTCCAGGGGCCTATCCGGGCGGTCGCCGAGCAGTAACACGCCGCTAAGACTACCCTCCTGGGCTAAGGGCACCGCCAGGATCGGCGGGGATTTCTCCTGGCCCCGGGGGGTAAAGAGAAGGGGAGCGCCGTTTTGGACCACTTCCTTGGCGGCTTCCAAATAACCATGGGGCAGGTTCTGGCGATCCAGGCTGGCCAGGAGGCGCAGACGCCCATTCCCGTTTTTCCCGAAAAACGCGGCCTGGCGGACTTTGGTGATTTTGACCACCAGCCTGAGGAGTTGCATGTAGAAATCTTCACCGCTATTGACCCGGCCCAGGCGCTGCATAATGGAATTGGCCCAATAAAATAATCCTGCGGGATTCTCCTGCATCGACGTGGGCGGCGGCGAAAGATTGAGGCCCTGGCGTTGGTCCGGCGAAAGGGAATCCAGGAGACTGGAGAAGAGATCAGACAAATCGTTCAAGCTAATCAGTTCGGGAGGCTGGGGGTCGGACTGAGCCAGGGGCTCCAAGGTGAGAGTCAAGGTAAAATTCCCTCCCGGCAAAGCCATTTGGAAGGATTCGGCCTTGGGGGCGGATTTCCGCGGGTTGAAGGCCAGGGGGGATTTAGGTTGACTCGACACGATGGCTAACCTATACGCATTTTAAATAAGGAGCCGTTCTTTGATCTTTTGGTACTCTTCTTTGGTCAACATATTTTCTCGATACAGATCCCGGAGCCGCTCCAAGTCCCCCAAATACTGCTGGTGTTGTTCCTCGGGGGAATAATCCTTCAAAGGGACGGGGCCGGGGGACCACAGCGTCCGGGAGTGCGTTCCGGGGCGTGCTTCCCCCCCGAGAAGCTGAGGCAATTCCTGCACTTCCCTCAGCTTGGCGGTCAAATCGTCGAGTTTATGGAGTAATCTTTGATTCTCCCGTCGCAGATGGATGAGCCGGGTGGCGTTAGTCACGGCAATCTCAATTTCCTGCAATTTGAAAGGCTTGCACAGATAATCATAAGCCCCTTCCCGGATGGCGCCAACGGCGCTGTCTAATGAAGCGTAGCCGGTCATAATCACCACCAGGGTGGCCGGGTCCCGCTGGCGGGCGGCCCTGAGCACCGTCAGACCGTCAGCTTCGGGCATCACCAGATCGGTGATGATCAGGGGATAAGCCTGTTTCTCCAATAAAACCAGGGCTTCGCCGCCGTGGGGAGCCAGGTCCACCCGGTGGCCCTTCCCCCTGAGAAACTCCGCCAAGGCTGCGGATAGGGTCTCATCATCTTCAGCGACCAAAATGGAAAGGGGGGCATCAGGCCAGCCCATGGCAGCAGAACCCCTTCCCGGGGGATGGCCGGGAACCCCTGGGGGGCGCCTTCCAGACCAAGGGGAGATAATCCGGTAATCCCCCTGGCATAGCCCTTAATCTGTGGACTCCCATGATTTCCAACCCCAAGCCGTTGGTTGATGATATCTAGACATCCGGGCCTCTCCACTTCTTCAGGATTCTGGAAAGAAAGGGGCGTCACCTTGCCATTGACTTGGACAGCCTCCAGGGAAGAAGTATGGGCCCGGGCTGAATACGCCGGTGGGTCTTAACCTAGGAATTGCTCCTAATTTCTTATCGGCTGTTGTCCAGGTCCCATTAAAATTTCGGAGAAAGGCAAATCCAGGGATTTTCCGTGAACAGAAGCCGCTCTGCGGGGGGTCAGGTGGAACTCAGGGGCAGGCGGAGGAGGTAGGTGATACCCTGTCCGATTCTGCGGTCAATGCTGATTTCTCCCTGGTGTTGCTCAATGAGCAGAATGACTTCTTGTTTCAAGGCATTATATGGTTAATAATATATACAAGGATGCTCCCATATGACTCAGGGGGATCCCGAGGAGTAAAATTATGCCTGCCGGGACTAAGAAGCGCAAGCTTTGGGCATTGTTAGGAATCTTTGTCTTTCTCCTTCTGAACCCTCCTTTGATGCAAATTTTTAACCGCGAGGCTTCGCTGGGAGGGATACCGGGTCTGGTTTTATACATCCATCTAGTCTGGATCTTGGCCATTGCCGGCCTTTATGCCTTTAGCCGGTTACCCTCCCGGGAGTAAACTGAAAGATTATGCTCAATACAGGTCTGGTAGCCGCCGCCGCCTTTGGTTATCTCTTAATGCTCTTTGCCATTGCGTATTATGGGGACAGGCAAAGGGCCCGGGGCAAGAGTATTATCGCCAATCCCTATATCTACGCCCTTTCTCTGGCGGCTTATTGCACCGCCTGGACTTTTTTCGGCAGCGTCGGCAAGGCAGCCACCTCGGGCGTGACCTTTCTCACCATCTATCTGGGCCCCACCATCATCGCCTTTTCCTGGTGGTTTGGCTTGCGCAAGCTTTTACGTATCTGCAAGGAAAACAACCTGACCACGATGTCCGACTTCCTGACGCTGCGTTATGGCAAAGGGGCCTTTTTGGGGGCGCTCGCCACCGTGGGAGTGCTTTTTGCCATAACTCCTTACATCAGCCTCCAGCTCAAGTCCATCTCCGACACCTTTAACATCCTGGTTCATAAAGAAATTACCCCTCCCCTTGCCATCCCCATTTATCAAGATACCGCCTTTTATGTGGCCTTGCTGCTGGTCATGTTCGGAATCCTGTTTGGGGCCCGTCATCTGGACCCCACAGAACGCCACGAAGGGCTGGTGGCAGTGGTGGTGTTTGAGTCTCTCATCGAACTCCTGGCTTTCTTTAGTTTAGGCATCCTGGTGACATTTAGTCTTTTCCCGGGCTGGGGAGAAATCTTCACGCGTATCCAGCAGAGCCCCGAATTTCAGCAGCTTCTCCTGGTGAACACCGGGCCTCAGAACAGCTATTCCCTGCTCCTGGTGCTCACGCTCCTGGCGATGGGGGCCATTCACTTTCTGCCCCGGATGTTCCACATGGCGGTCGTGGAGAATACCGAAGAAAGGCATATTCTGACCGCGATCTGGCTCTTTCCCCTGTACCTGCTGTTGATAAACCTGTTTGTCCTGCCCATCGCCTTCGGGGGACTGCTGCTGGGTCTGCCGCCGGAACAAGGCGATACCTTTGTTCTCCGCATTCCTTTGCAAACCGGGCATCCCTATCTGGCTTTGCTGGTCTTTTTGGGAGGGTTGTCGGCCTCCACCGCCATGGTGGCGGTGGCCTCCATCGCGGTGAGCACTATGCTCGTCAACAGCCTGGTGATGCCTCTGGCCATTCGGCTAAGACTGCAAGAGCGGATCACTCCCCATCTGTTGACCATCAAACGGGGCGCCATCCTGTTGTTGATTCTCTTAGGGTACTTCGGTTATCACCTGATCTTTCCTACGGTCATGCTGGTGGATATCGGGCTGATCGCCTTTTGCGGGGTGATGCAATTGGTGCCGGCCATGCTGGGGGCCCTGTATTGGCGGGAAGCCACCCGCTGGGGGGCGATCTCGGGATTGATGTCAGGGTTTTTCCTTTGGGCCTATACCCTGGTCCTCCCCTATCTGGTGGAAGCAGGCTGGTTCCCTCAGAGTATTTTAAATGCGGGCCCCTTCGGCCTGGCCATTCTTAATCCCACTGCTTTTTTGGGCCTGACCGGCCTGGATAAGCTCTCCCATGCCTTTTTCTGGTCCCTGATAGTCAATGCCGGCGCCTTTGTAAGCGTTTCCTTGCTAACGGTGCCCACTCCGGTGGAGGAGGAGCAGTCCCGGCGTTTTGTCGAAGTCTTTGAACAGGAAAGAGAGCTGCCTTTAGAGAAACGCTATACTTATTTTCCCAGCCTGGACCATTTGACCAGCTTCATGGAGAAGCTCATCGGCCCCCGGAAGGCTGCAGAGGCGCAGCGGGCCTTTCTCCAGGAGGTGGCGATTTCCGAATCCGAGTGGGGGGACCGGGAAAAGCTCCGGCTGGCAGGCTTTATAGAGCGTACCATTGCCGGCTCCATCGGCCCGGCGGCGGCCCGGGTAATAGTGGAAGGTTACTTCTCCTCAGTGGGTTCCCGGATGGAAGATGTTTTTGATCTCTTCGGTCGGATTTCCAGCTCCCTGGAGGAAAGTGAACAACAACTAAAAAGACGCGTGGCGGAGCTCTCGGTGCTCTATGAAGCGGCCCGCAGGTTAGCTTCTTCTCTTTATATTCCCGATCTCCTGGAAGGTGTGTTGGGAGTGCTGGGGGAACAGCTGGGGGTGGAGAAATGTGCCGTGCGGCTGTTAGATGAAGAAGGCTTCCTGCATATCAGAGGTCTCCGGGGTCTCCCCTCCCAGGCCCGGGAGATGGTGGTCAAACCTGATCCGGAATCCTTTTTGGGGCAATGTTTACGTACCTCCCAGGTGATTTCCGTAACGGATTCCTCGGAAGTGGCGGATCGTCTCCAGGGGCTTCTGAAAGAGGAAACCATGGGCTCCGCGGTGCTGGCGCCCATAACTACTGAAACCCTGACTCTCGGGGTTTTGACCGCGGCCAGTAGCCAGAAAGGGTTTTTTACCAGAGAACACGTGGAGTTCTTTCAATCCCTGGCCGGGCAATTGGGACTGGCAGTGCGCACCGCCAACATGGAGGAGGCGCTGCGCCTTGATGAGTCCCGTCTCGAAGCGGTATGGCAAATTAGCCAGATGACCAAGGCAGCTCTCAAAGAGATTACCGATTTCGCCCTGGAAGAAGGGGTCCGGCTGACCAAAAGCACGATCGGTTACCTGGCTTTCATGAATGAGGAGGAGACCGTTCTGACGATGCAAGCCTGGTCCAAGACGGCCATGGAGGAATGCGCCATTACTGATAAGCCTTTCATCTATCCCCTGGAGACCACCGGGCTCTGGGGTGAAGCCGTGCGGCAGCGGCGGCCCATTATTACCAATGATTATGCCGCCCCCAACCCCTATAAGAAAGGCTACCCCGCAGGGCATGTGGAAATCCGGCGCCACCTGAACATCCCGGTCTTTGACGGTGCCCGCATAGTGGCGGTGGCGGGTGTGGGAAACAAGGATGAGGATTATGATGAATCGGACGTCCGGCAGTTGACTTTATTGATGAACGGCATGTGGTCGCAGATCAAGCGCCAGCGAGCCGAAGAGGAATTGACCGCCGAGGTGGAGCGCGGCATTTACTTTCAACACCTGTTGATCGATACCTGTATGGACGGAATCGTAGCCCACGACATGGAAGGTGTGATCCGCACCTTTAATGACACAGCCGCCAGAATCCTCGGTTATGAACCGAAAGAAGTCATGGGCAAAGTGAATGTCAAGGAAATCTATGCACCGGGCCAACTCCAGGAAATCAACACTAAAATCCGCGATTCTTTCTACGGTGGAGAGGGCATCCTCGAGAATTATGAAACGTGGATGCGACATAAGGATGGCGCTTTGGTGCCCATCTGGCTTTCCGCGCGGGTGCTTAAAGAAAACGACCGGGAAATCGGCATGATCGGCCATTTTAAAGATCTGCGGGAACGGAAACGTATGGAGGATGAACTCTTACGGAGTGAACGCCTGGCCATCCTGGGCAAGATGGCGGCCCACATTAGTCACGAAATTAAAAACCCCTTAATGCTCATCGGGGGATTTGCCCGCCAGGTTCTGAAAGATATTGCTCAGGACCCGCAAAAAAACCTGGGAAAGCTTCAGATTATCGTGGATGAAGTCAGACGGCTGGAAGATTTCCTGGTTGAGGTTGGCAGCTATGCCAAATTTTCCGAACCCCAAAAGACCATGGGAAATCTCAATGCCCTGATCCAGGAAACCTGCCAGCGCCTGGAACCGAGTCTCCGGGAAAGTAATATCGAGTTGGTGTTGGAATTGGACCCCAACCTCCCGGAGATGCAATTTGACCCGGCTCATCTGCGTCAGGTGATCCTGAATATCGCCAAGAATGGCATTGAGGCCATGGAGACCAGGGGGACCCTGACCATTACCACCGGTCGGCGGGAAGGCCTGATATTTATGCAAATTAGCGATACTGGAGTGGGAATCCCGCCGGAGGTTCAGGAAAAAATCTTCCAGCCCTTCTTTTCCTCCAAGCCCAAGGGAAGCGGCCTGGGGCTGGCTATTTCTCAGAAAATCATCCAAGCGCACCAGGGAGAAATCGTCATCGACAGCGAGCCCCACAAAGGCACCCGGGTGACTGTATATCTGCCGGAGTCCAACACCCCGGGGCAACAACAGTCTCCCTCAGAGAATGCTGCGGACAACCCTCTGGGGCATGGTGACCTACAGAAAAACCCTTGAAATATCAAGGCGTAAAATTTTCGTGGCTCATCAGAGCGGGGCGGACCGGCCTCTGGGGAGGGGCTTTCGGCACTGAGGGCTGTTTAAAAAAAATCGGTGAGATAAGGGTTGGTGGACTTCTCCCGGCCCAGGGTGGAGGTGGGAGTTTCTCCGTAATCATGGCCCGGCCAGATGCGGGTTTCATCCGGCAGAGGCATGATTTTGTCCTGGAGGGATTGGATTAATTCTTCCAGGGACCCCCCCGGCAGATCGGTGCGTCCGGCCGCGTCCACGAACAAGGTATCCCCGGTGAACAGGTGGCCGGGAAAGTAAAGGCAGATGGCGCCGGGGGTGTGCCCCGGGGTGTGCAAGACCACGGCCTCCACCCGGCCCAGGGGGAGCCGCATGCCGTCTTCCACCGGCAGATCCACCCGGGTCAAAGGTGGAAAACCCTCAGATAGAGCCGCGTCTTGCATCTCCCGACGGCTGAAGAACTCCCAATCCAGGCGGTGCATGACGATCCGGGCTCCGGTTCGGGCGGCCCAGCGGTCGTTGCCGGCGATATGATCTGCGTGGCCGTGGGTGTTAACGATCCACTTCAGCCGCCAGCCGTTTTTCTGGAGCTGGGTAGCCAAGGCCGGGGCCGGGCCGCCGGGATCGATCAGGAGAGCCTCGCCCGTCTCCGGGTAGGCCACCAGATAAGTGAGGACCGCCAGGGGACCCACCTGTTCGGCAGTGACGCTTAGATGCAAATTCCCGCTCCCGTGGCGACCGGGCAGGGGCAGACGATCATTTCGCCAGGAACCGGAAGATCATCTGCTGATTGCGAAGGGAATAAATGCCGGCTTTGATGGAGCGCACCTGGGCCAGTTCGGATTCCCCCTTGGCCTCCCGGGCGTATTTTACGGCGAGCTCCTGCTGGGCGGTCTGGTCGCTCTTCTTGAGCTTTTCCGCGGCGGATTTTTCCAGGCGCTCGGCCTGGACCAGTTCATCCGCGGCCAGCTTTTTGTTCACCGCCTCCTGCTGCTCCTCCTGGGGGGTCAAGGTCCGGGCTTTCTGTTCCGGACCGCACTCCTTCACCAGGATGGTGAATAGAGAATTGGACTCTTTCAGCAGGGACTTGGCCTCCGCAGTGTATTTGGCGGCCAGTTTCTTCTCCGCCTTATCCAACAAGCCCACCGCCCTCTTGTAGAGGATGGCGTGATCCGGACCGCAAGCGGGCTTCTGGGTCTGGGCCAGGCCCGTACCCGCCAGCAATAATCCCTGCACGATCAGCATGCCCAGCACGATTCGACTAAAGCGGCTCAAGCGCATCTTTTCCGTCCTCTGTCAATGGAGTTTAAAGGTTTCGGTGATGGCCCGGCGGAACCGGGGCCGGTAGATCCAGTCAAAGGCCGTTTCTTTGCCGGGGAAGAGCTGCAGGGCCTGGCTGCGGACATTCTCCATCACCTTCTCCGCTTCATCCAGGGTGAAGCTGCCGGCCCGGATCTCCATCAGGGCCAGGTCCACCAGAAACCGGAGAAATCGCAGATTCCGGTTCTCTTGCCGCAGGGCCTGCAGGCGCTCCGGGGGGGTATCCTTGTCCGGCACCGGTCTTCTCCCGCAAAAGTCAGCAGGGACCTATTCTAACTTGGCTTCTTTCCCCTGTAAAGGGAAAAGGGTATTCTCCTGGGGGCGAGGGGCGGGAGTGGCGGTGGTGGTGGCTTTGGCCTCCGGCGGGTCTTTGGTGATGTCCCGGGCGACGCCTTCCCGGGTCTTCAGGACTTTGGCCACCAGGTCCCAGTCGATGCGGTCCTCCAGCCGGTTTTTCCCGGCCAAGTCCTTCACCAGGGCCAGGGGTTTCATCTTCTTTTGGTAAATGTTGGGATGGGCTTCAAGGAAGATGCGCCCCTGGGCGGTGAGAGCCATCTTGATGGGCCGGTAAATAATCTTCACCGGCGTCCCGATGGGGATCTGGGGGAAGAGCTTCTCGATTTCATCGGGGAGCATGCGAATGCAACCATGGGAGACGTAGTAGCCCACGCTCCAGGGGCGGTTGGTGGCGTGGATGCCCACCCCGTCGGCGGTGGTGCCCATAAAGAACTTCCCCAGGGGATTTTTGGGCCCGGGCGGCACCTTTTCCACCACCTCATAACCCTCTTCATCCATTTCCTCCTGGATGGACTCCGGGACGTTCCAGGTGGGGTTCTTGCGTTTGTCGTTGATCTTGTAGTTCCCGGTGGGGGTCGGCCAGGAAGGCTTGCCCACCGCCAGGGCATAGCGCCGCTGATACGCGCCATCCTTGAAATAGTAGAGGTTCAACTCCGGCAGGTTGATGACCAGGCCGTGGCTCAAATCGTCGGGCACAACGTGGGTGTTGTCGATTTTCAGGGTCATGCCCTTTTTCAAGCGATAGGGTTTTTTCAGATTATTTTGTCTGACTACCACGGGCCAGCGCAATCCCTTCTCCTGGGCCAGGCGGTCCACGGTGATCCGTTTTTCCACCAGGTACTGCTCTTCGCACCCGGCCAGCTGTTGGTAGAGGTTGACCTCCGTGATGTTCGCGCCGGCCGTAGCCGCCGCGGCCAGACAGCAAAGACAGATCGATAATACCAGTCCAAGCATCTTAATACTCCACCTCTACGGCATAGGGAAAGTGGTCGGACGGATAGCGCCCTTTCTGATTATCGGTAACCATCAAGGCTTCCTTGACCTTGAAAGGCGGTGATACCAAAATCCAGTCAATGCGGCTCCCCCGGGGAATGCCGTCGAAATTGTGTTGGGAGGTGGCTTCCACTCCGGGGGGGTAAAGGGCCCGCCAGGTATCTTGCACCAGGCCGTCGCCGTCCAGGAATTCCCGGTAAACCGGGGAGTCCGGCGGCTCATTAAAATCTCCCACGAGAATCAGCGGCTTCTGCCGGGGGAAGAAATGCTCCCGGATCATCCGGGCTCCCTGCAGGCGGGCCAGGGCGGAGATGTGATCCAGATGGGTATTGATGAAGTAAAACCACAAATCCCGCGTTTTCTCCTGGAAAAGGCCGTAAGTGACCATGCGGGGGAAGGCGCTGTCCCAGCTCTTGCTGCGATGCATCGTGGGGGTCTCGGACAGCCAGAATTCCCCGGAATCCGCCACCCGAAACAGGTCTTCCCGGTAAAAAATGGTGGGATACTGGCAGGTGGGGTCAATCTGGCGGTGGGCGATCAGGGGCTTATAATTGGGCAGATGCGGGGCCAGATACTCCAACTGGGGCACGGTGCCTTCCTGGGTGCCCAGAAGGTGGGGGCCGTGGGCCAGGATGATCTCCACTACCAACTCTTTACGGTACTCCCATTCATTGGGGCCGTCTATGGGCGTGGCAAACCGGAGATTGAAGGTCATCAGGCGCATATCCGGCCTCAAGCGAACCTCCCGGGCATGGTCTGGGGAAAGAAAAGCTCTGCGCTCTGCCTGAGGAAATAGGCGTCAGTCATGGAGGCGATAAAATCCCGGACGATCTCCGGAAGCTGTTGATTTTCCAGATAAACGGGGTCCATGAAGGACAAAAAATCCCGCCAGATGGGGGATTCAAGTCGGCGCTCCCGGACATCCTGCAGGAAGCGAATCCACATGGAGTCAAAGAGGCCCTCGATCTTGGGGGTTTCCGCCTTAATCCGGGGATTATTGTAGATACGCTCGTAATTAAAGGCCTTCAGAGATTTCAGGGCTTGGCCCACCTCCGGGCTATAGCCCACGTAATTCTTTTCAAAGCTGTGGGTGATGAGATCGGCCACCAGGCTGTAAACAATAGCCCCATTGGTGCGGCCCAGGCGTTGAACGACCAGGGCGGGCAATTCCTCCCGCTGCACCAGATTGAGGGTAACGGCGTCTTCCAGGTCCCGGCCGATATAACTGATGGTGTCCGCCAGCCGCACGACGCAGCCTTCCAGGGTCATGGGCTTGAGGGGGATCCGGGGGTCGGCCAGCTTGGCGCGCATCTCCTCCTCCAGATGGGCAAAGGTCTTTTCCCGGTCCGGGGCCAGGCGCTCCAGGTGGGTCTCCCCATCGTGACAGAGAATGCCGTCCAGAACCTGGAGGGTCAAATTGAGCCCCCGGCCGCCCTTCTCCACCTTTTCCAGGAACCATACCCCCTGGAGGCTATGGAGAAAGGGACCTATGCCCTGGGATTCGCAGATGGCGGAAAGGATGCGCTCCCCGTCGTGGCCGAAGGGGGGATGGCCGATATCGTGGCCCAGGGCGATGGCCTCCAAGAGGTCCTCGTTCAGGCGCAGGAAGCGGCCGATGGTGCGGGCGATCTTGGAGAGGAGCTGCACGTGCAAGACCCGGTGGCTGATGTGCTCATGGTCGATGAGATAAAAGACCTGGGTCTTGTCGATATAACGGGTATAGGCCCGGGAATGGAGGATGCGGTCCGCGTCCACCGCAAAGTTCTGCCGGTGGCCCTCGGCGATGCGCTCTTCAAAGCGCCGCCGGATGGCCTGGGTGCTGCGCGTGGCATAGAGGGAAAGCCAGGATTCCTCCTGGCGGTCAAGAATTTGGCGCAGTTCCCCCAGATTAACCATCTGAAGCTTTAACTCCCCCGTACGAAATTTTACCATAGGCCTGTTTGGCCTTCAAGCTATAAGGAATATTTTGAGTTTTACTTAAAATTCTGTTTATACTATACCGTGTGGAGCCCCTGATGTTTGAATTAATCAAAATGTAAGATACTTGCCCACCATTTAGTTCATAAGTTTAAGAAATTTCATTAAAGAAAAATATCACTGGGATCGATAACTAGTTGAGGATTGGTCTAAAATGAACCTTTGGCGCCAATATTCCATCCGCATTGTTCTGGGCCTGATCCTGGTTCTTTCCGGGATTTATGTGGGCCACCAGGTGCTTTTCCCCCATCTCCCTCTGGTGGGGGTAATCCAGTGGGTAAGTGAGCCTAAAAGTTTTGAAGACAGCACCCAGGGGGTGATGGAGGGGCTGCGGGAGGAAGGCTACCAGGACGGGCTCAATATCCGCCTGGAAATAAGGAACGTCCGGGGGGAAAGGGATGAAGCCGCGGCCGCGGCCCGGGAATTCCAGGAAAAGGGGATTCGCCTGCTCATCACCGTGGGCACGGTGCCCACTTTGATTGCTTTGGAAGTCACCCGGAACAGCCAGATCCCCATAGTTTACACAAACGTGGGCTTTCCCGACGCCACCGGTCTTTCCCGCCCGGCTCCTCCCGAGGCTATTCGCTTTACGGGCACCAGTGCGGAAGTTCCCGTTTTGGAGCAATTACGGTTTTTACTTTTAGCTCGGCCAGGATTAAAACGGCTGGGAATCCTTTTCTGCACCGCCACCCCCCAGGCGGTGGCGTGCGGCAAGGCCACAGAGACAGAGAGCCCGAAAATAGGTCTCATTCCCTTTTCCCGCACAGTTCCAGACGATCGTCCCGAACCTCTGCACCAGGTACTCACGGATCTGATCGACCAAGGAATCGAAGCCTTGTTAATCCCCTTCGATCCGGTGCTTAGGAAACCCAAGAACCTGAAGCTTATTTGCGATGCCGCCTTGCAGGCCGCTATCCCCGTGATGGTGCCGGACGGTCATTCCGTGGCTCATGGCCCCCTATTGGCCTATCACTGTGACTTTATGGACATGGGCCGCCAATCGGGGCGGCAGGCCGCCCAAGTGTTGAAGGGGGTGCCCCTGGACCAGGTGCCGCCCGAGTCTCCCCAAATCAAGAAGCTGACCATTAACCTGAAAGTAGCCCAGGAACTGGGTCTTTTGTTGCCCAGGCGGTTGGTTTGCCAGGCGCATCATTTTTATCAGGAAAGCCAGTAAAATGTGGTTCGGGAAGTTTCTGACAGGAGAAGGTGGAGAGAGTGGCGCCCTTAGGGAAATATATCTATTTCGCGGGCAGGGGAAGATATGTTTTTAACGGCCAGGTGGACCGAGACGGGGGCGTAATGGCGTTGACCGAAGAGCGGCAATTCAGAGTAACCGTTAATGACTAAATTGCAGGTTCCTTTAACCAAAACCTTTAAATTTCGCGTTCTCCTTTTGGGCATAGTGGGTTGGCTCCTCCCCCTGGTCACCCTCATCCTGGGGGTTGGCTTTTTCTCCCGGCAACTGAAAGGCGACTTTGACCGTTCCCTGGAAAATATCAAGGCCAGGGAAGGAATGCGACTCCATGAGGAACAGCACAACCTGGTGCGCAGCCAGATGCGCCAGAAGGCCCTGGATGTGGCCCAGGAGTTGTCCCTCTTTTTAGTCCTTAATCAATCCACTCCTTGGGAAGAGGTGTTGGCGGATACGGAATTTCGCCAGATTGCGGTGCAGCCGGTGGGGAGCGTGGGGACGACCTTTCTCCTGGACCCCCAGCATCGCAAGATTTTGCTTAATTGCTGCATCCCCTTCGCCGAGAAGGAGGTGGAGAGCCTGTGGCAATGCCCCACTCTGGCCCAGCCCCCGACGGAACTGGCCACCAGGAAAAAATGGGTCCCCAACATCTGTGAAGTTACACTGCCTAAAACCTCCTCATCCGAATACTATGGCTTTCTGGTGCCTATCACCGTCCGGCCCCGAGGCGCCCCGGTTTTAATGGTGGGGGTTTTGGTGGACTTGAAGAAACTCGATCGGGAAACTACGGCTGCGTCCTCGATTTTGAAGACCTCGCTGAATCTCAGCCGGTCTTTGATTGAAACCCGCCTCGGCCAATTCCAGAAGGAGTT
>JACQYN010000062.1 GCA_016208235.1 Deltaproteobacteria bacterium | reverse complement strand
GGAGGCAACCCCCAAATCCCCACGGAGGCCGCGGTGGAGAGGCTGGTGCAGAAAATCCGCTCCTTCCTGACCTGGCTTAAGAAAACCGGACCGGTGCAGGGGGTCACCTTGTCAGAGCTGTTAGAAATGGGAGGGCTTGCAGAAGGGTAGGGGAGGGGAGTTTAGTTCAAAGTTCAAAGTTCAAAGTTCAAAGTTATAAGCTCATGCCCAAGTTGCGTTGGGAAACGACGATGATGCCAAGCCAACTTGACGTTTAAGCGTTCCCTAGCGGGAGCTCGGGAACGAGGCAATATATCCTTTCAGTATTCCCGAAAAATCTTTGCTGGTGAAACCCCATGAGTTCTTCGTTTCAAACCGAACTCAGTCTGCCGGTGGATGCCAGGATGCTGCGGCTGGCGCAGGATTATGTGCGGGGTCTGGCGCAACTGGCCGGGCTCCCGGAAGACCAGGCGGAATCCCTCGCGCTGGCGGTTTGGGAGGCCTGCGAAGATTCCATCGAGCACGCGTTTGAGGGTGAGGATTCCGGCACTCTGAAGCTGGTGGGGGAGGTGACGCCCGCGGCCTTGACCCTGTCCCTTCATGATCAGGGCCTGCCCTTCTACCAGACCCGGGAGCCGGTCACGCCCGGGTCCGGCCCGGAAAGTCCGGATTCAGCCTGTCTTCCCTGCCGGGGATTGGCCTCCATCCACCAATGCGTCGACGAGGTGCGCTGGATCTATCATGGGGTGGAGGGCAATGAATTGCGCCTTACCAAAGATTTGGCCGGGGTCTGCCGCCTGCCGGACCGGGAGCCCGAAACTACCAGCCCCCGGACCGAGGCGGTCTTGGCCGCGGCCCCTGGCGGCTATACGATCCGGCTGCTGCGCCCGGGTGACGGCATCCACCTCGCCCGGTTAATGTACCGCGTCTACGGCTACAGCTACACCAACGAAGACTTCTATTATCCGGATCGGCTGGACCATGACCTGGACGCCGGCCGGCACGTGGGGGTGGTGGCCGTGGCCGGCAACGGCGAAATTGTCGGCCATGCGGGGGTGGAGCGGCCGGACCTGGGCCCTTTGGCGGAACTGGGCCAACTGGCGGTGGCGCCGGTCCACCGGGGCCAGGGGTTGCGCAAGCTCATGGGCGACCGCCTCCAGGAAGAGATTAAAAAGCTGGGTCTGGTCGGTCTGTTCGCCGAGGCGGTCACCATCCACACCATCAGCCAGGAAGGCAGCGATAGCCGGGGCCTCCACCCCACCGGCATCAAGCTCCTGGACTGGCAGGCGCATTTTAAAACGCTCCAGCACCGGCGACCGCGTTCCAGCCGATGGGAAAGGGAGGCGGAGCCGGGACTCCAGCGGGAAACCATGGTCTTTTATTTCAAGTACTTAGCGCCGCCGGGCCGGAAGGCCATCTGCGCGCCCTCCCGGCACCGGGGGATGCTGGGGAAGATATATAAGAACCTGGAAGTGGACCTGCAATTTCTGGAGCCCAGCGGCCCCACGGGGCCTGGGGAATTGAAGGTCCATTATGACCAGGCCACCGGCGTCGGTATCATCCAGGTAAACCGCATCGGCATCGGTACTCTGCCGGAGATTTACCAGGCCCGGCGCGACCTCTGCGACATGGTGGGGGCCAAGGTGGTGGGACTTTACCTGCCGCTGGCCCAAGGCGGCACGCCCTATCTTTGCGAGGCCGTTGAAGCGGACGGCTTCTTTTTCTCCGGCGTCCAGCCGCACTTCGCGCCGGACGGGGATTTCCTGCGCCTCCAGTACCTCCATGCCGAACTGGACCCGGCGCGCATCCACCTCTCGTCTCCCTTTGCCAAGGAACTTCTTACCTATGTCCTCCAGGAAAAAGAAGCTTTCAGCGGTCAGCTTTCAGCTATCAGCAAAAACAAAGAGTTATAACCTCGGGTTTAAGAAGACGGATTTGCTGTAATAATGCAACCAATTGATTTTTATAAGCTGACTGCTGATAGCTGATAGCTCACATCAGCCGGTTCTTGAAAAATTTCCCCTCCTTCATAATGACGCTGATATGGCGTCCCTGGTCTTGCAGCAAGCCCAGGTCTGCCAAGGGATTGCCGTCAATCACCAGTAAATCGGCATACGCGCCGGGCGCAATGACGCCGATTTGGCCGGTCAGATTAAATAACCGGGCACACCGGATCGTGGCCGACTGAATGATATCCACAGGTTTCTGCACCTGGCGGCGCAGACTGAATTCCAGGGATTGGTGGCAATGCATGGGTCCGATTAGGTCGGTGCCGAACGCGATCTGCGCTCCTTTTTGGTGAGCCGCTTCCAGAGCGGCCAGGGCCTGTTCATGCAGCCCTTTCACCTTGACGAGTTGCTCCGGGGAAATCCTGATTCCAGGCCCTCTTGGATCAACATCCCGTAGGTAACCAGGGTCGGCACGAAAAAGGCTTGTTTTGCCACCAACAGGTCGAGAGTTTCCCGGTCGATGAGATTGCCGTGCTCGATGGACCGGATCCCGGCCTTAAGGGCCCGCTTGATGGCCCGGGAGGTATAAGCGTGGGCCATAACATAGGTTTGCGCGGCCTCGGCCTCTTCCACGATGGCTCGCATCTCCCCCAGGGAAAATTGGGTATAGCCGATGGGATCATTGGGGAAGCCACGCCCCCGGAGGCCATGACTTTAAGCTGATGCGCCCCTTTCCGGATTTCCTCCCGGGCGGCCCGGCGCACCTCCGTTATGCCGTCGCAGAGGCGGCCCAGGGTCCCGACGGTTACGGGGCGCTGGGGGTATTGATCTTCGCCGCGGGTGCGGGTATCCCCATGCCCGCCGGTTTGCGACAGGGCATGGCCGCTGTAAAGGATGCGGGGGCCGGGGAACAGGCCCTCTTGTACGGCCTGGGCCAGGAATCGCGGCAGGTGAGCCGGTTTCGCCGGTTTACCCCAAAAAGGACGCTGGTTTCTGATACCAAGTTGCCGTCAAAGAGATTCTTTTGTAGGGGCGGACCAGTGTGTCCGCCCCTGGGTGGGCGCACACATGGGTGCGCCCCTACACCAGACAATGATAGTTCTTTGACGGCAACTTAGCATGAAACCGCGTCTTTCTCTGGAAAGCAGAATAGCAAAAAAAGGACCGGATTGTCACTGGCGTGGTTCCAACAGAAGCAGGTTTTGCTTTAAATTCTTGACTTGCCGCGATTCTATCTCAGCGGCTGGGGGGGAGGAGCAGCAGGCGGCAGGCGCGGCTACTGGGGAGAGAGTTTATGCTCGGAATAATCGGAATAATTGGAATAATTGGATAACTCTAGGAGACCGCGTCCGGTGGGGGAAAAAATGCGGTGTTGGCCCCAGCCCCGCTTCTGCAGGAAAAACTTCACGGAAGTGGCCAACACTCCCAGGCCGTATTTCACGCTCCGGGTAAAATTGATGGAGGACGCCTCGGGGAAATAACGGGTAGGACAAGAGACTTCTCCCACCCGGAAGCCGAAGTAGATGGTCTGGGCCAGCATCTCGTTATCAAACACAAAGTCGTCGGAATTTTCCCCCAGGGGCAGGGTCTCCAGCACCCGGCGGGAGAAGGCCCGGAAGCCGGTGTGGTATTCCGAGAGCTTGGCTCCCAGAAGGAGGTTCTGGAACGCGGTGAGGACGCGGTTGGCCAGGTATTTATAGATAGGCATGCCTCCCTGGGGAGCCTTCCCTCCCAGGATGCGGGAACCGATGGCCGCGTCGTATTCGCCGCTGCCCACCAACCCGGCCAAGGCCGGGATGATCTTGGGGGAATATTGATAATCAGGGTGGAGCATGACCACAATGTCCGCCCCCAATTTCAAGGCTTCGGTGTAGCAGGTCTTCTGGTTGCGGCCGTAGCCCATATTGCGCTCGTGCAGAAAACAGCGGATCCCCAGGCGCCGGGCCACTTCCAGGGTCTCGTCGTGGGACGCGTCGTCCACCAGGAGGACTTCGTCCACAATATCAAAGGGAATGTCCTGAAAGGTGCGTTCCAGGGTGCGGGCGGCATTGTAGGCGGGCATGACCACCAGCACTTTCTTTCCTGCCAACAATTTCTTTCCCCCTCTTCGTCCCTCTGCTATATTATCAAAGGCAAATTTACTCCGCAATTTGTACAGGAGTTGCCGGGAAAAAGCAACTCTCCTGAACCCGTAGGCGGGTTGCGAAACCTGGGCGACCGTCCCTGGAACCTTTTGCCAAGCCGGTTAAACCTGTATCCCCGAGCGCGGCGAGAAGGTGCAGCAATCCAGGGAAAATGGGCTTGAGGTCATCCGGTGCCGGGGCTTTCCAACCTGTGCCGGCGCAGGCTAAACGTCCATGAACCAAAAGTTTGTCTCACCCCCATGGATGAAAAATCCCCCCTACCCCCCTTTAGAAAAGGGGGGTTTAAAAAGTCCCCCTTTCTTAAAGGGGGATTTAGGGGGATTTTGGTTTTCAGGGTAAAGCCTGCGGCTAACAAATTATCACCGTTGGCATCTATAACAGGTATGAGAGCTTCTTAGAGAGCGCAATAAAACAGATTAATTCCAGATAATTTATAAATATATTGGTTTTTTAGCCGATAATGCAAACCAAAATTCCCCAATGGCATTTATGAAATCTGCGCTAACCAGTCCCCGGGGTTTTTATCTGGGTGGGGTAGCCTTGCTCTTCCTGGCGCTGCCGGTGGCCCTTTTTTGGCGTCCCGGCCTCTTTTTTTTTATAGAGGATGATTGGGCTTTTCTCTCGCAGATGGTAAGCCATCCCTTTTGGCAGTACCTGTTAATGCCGGACGGCGAGGTTTGGATGCCACTGTCCCGGGCGGTCTATTACGGCCTGATCCACACCTTCGGGGAGCATTACGGGAGTCTGCTGTTGATCAACTGCCTGGCCGGAGGCCTGCTGGCTTTTTTATATTACCTGTTTTTACGGCAACATTTCCGTCCCTTGACGGCCCTGGTATTGGGATTATTTTACGGAGGGGCCGCGGCCCTCACCAGCCTGAACCAGGTTGCTTATTATATCAACGCCCTCCTGTGTTACATTTTTTTCTTGCTGGCCTTGCTGCTGACGGACCGGTATCTGCACAGCTCCTCCCGGGTCTTATTGGCGGGCATCGCCCTGTGCGTCTGGCTCTCCTTAATTTCCTGGAACTTCACCATCCTGGCCGTTTGGGCCCTGCCTCTGTATATCGGCATCCTGGGGGGCAAAGGGGAACGGCGCAAATTTTTGGCGGTGAGCGCCGTGGTGGCTCTATCTTTCCTGACCTTTACCCTGGGATATTTTGCCTTTGCGGGTTTCACCGCCGCGGCCAGCCACAACCGGGGGATCGTGGCCGGTTGGCCCGGCCCCGCTTATCTGCTGCACTGGCTATTTGGAGCTTGCCTTTCCCCCTTCTTTTATCTATTTTGGGGGCATTACCATTATCCGGTTTGGGCTTACGCGTTGGGAGGCGCGGCTCTGGTTTTCAGCCTGGGGCTGATCTGGCGCTGGGGGGACTTAAAGGAGAGGCGTCTGGGGCTATGGGCCCTGTGCCTCAATGCCTTGCCCTTCTTCCTGGTCTCTTTGGCCCGCTACCAAAGGGGCGTGAATCAGGCCTTTGCTCCCCGTTACGCGGTGTACACGCTGATGGGGGCGTTGATCCTTCTGGGCACAGCCTGGGGGATTCTGAAACGGCGTCTGCGTCCCGGAGCCGGGGTGCGGCTCCTGCCCCTGGTGGTCCTGGCGGTCATGGTGGCGGGCCAGGTCTTGAGCCTGCCCCAATGGGAAAAACTCTACGGGGGGATGAGCCGGGCCTCCCGGGATTTTTATCAGGGGCTGGATATTTCCGGGCAGTCCCGCCGGGGAGCAACTGGAGAGATGGTGCCCCCGCATTTTTGGTATCCGGACCGTCTGCAACTGACCTGGGGACAGGCGGTGAGCATCCGGGAGTTGCTGCACGGAACTCCGGAAGGGGGTAAGCGGCAGGTTGTTAAGGATAACTGCGGCCAGGAAGCGGGGAGTGGCAGTAAGCAGTAACTCAGCCTTCCCGGGGGCTCCCAAAGCCAGAGATGTTCTCCCCCTGGGCGGCCGGAAGGGATACAGGGAGCAGAATATGGGATATGTTTGTTTCTGATTGCCTTTTCTTCTGGCATTAAGACATTTTATCACTTACTATGATGCAATCGATTTAATCTAGGCCAACTAGGCCAATAAACGGCAGTATTGCTCCAGGAGGATAATAGTGTTGTAAATTCAATTAGTTATTCTGGGAGATTGTGCTCCCTGCCACATTTCGGGACCGGGTGGTAGGCTTTTGCGCCTAGGAGACATTGCGTACTCTAGCCCTTGTGATTAAATACGGTTGACTTTTTCTTGAGATACCATTAAAAAGGTATAGACATACGGGGGAGGAACAGATTCATAATATGTCTCTGAAAACTCGCTGCCAACCTTTTGCCCGCACCGTGCAAGCCGCCAAAGCAGAGGGGTACTACCCTTACTTCCGTCCTTTAGCCCAGTCTTGGGGAACTGAGGTGGAGGTGAATGGTCGGCGGATAGTCATGATCGGTTCTAACGATTACCTGGGCTTGAGCCATGAACCCCGGGTAATGGAAGCAGCCGCAAATGCCATGCGCCATTGGGGAACGGGCGCGGGGGGGTCCCGTTTCCTGTGCGGCAATCTGGTCTTGCACGAAGTCCTGGAAGAGCGCCTGGCCGCTTTTGTCCACAAGAAAAAGGCGGTGGTGCATGTCACCGGCTTCAGTACGAACTTGGGGGCCATTGCCTGTTTGCTGACTCCCCAGGATATTATCCTGTGCGACCGGGAGAACCATGCCAGCATCTTTGAAGGCTGCCAGGCTTCCAGAGCCCGGCTGGTTCCTTTTACCCATAACAATGTGGAGGCCGCGGCCCAGAAACTGGCCGACATACGGGAGAAAAATCCCCACGGGCTGGTCCTGCTGATCACCGAAGGGGTGTTCAGCATGTCCGGAGATCTGTCCCCTCTCCCGGAACTGGTGCAACTAAAAAAGGAGTTTCCGGATCTGTTGATCTACCTGGATGACGCCCATGGCTTGGGGGTAATGGGCCCCAATGGGCGTGGGACGGTGGCCCACTTTGGGGTAACCGGCCAGGTGGACTTCATTATGGGAACTTTCAGCAAGGCCCTGGCTTCCGTGGGAGGCTTCATTGCCGCGGATGATGAAGACGTGTTGGAATATGTACGCCATCATTCCCGGCCCCTGATATTTTCCGCGGCCTTGCCCGCCAGCAATGCGGCCACGGTGTTGGGCTGCCTGGATGTGCTGGAAAACGAGCCGGAACGGGTCGCCCGGCTCTGGGAGATTACCCAAAGAGTACATGCTGGTTACCGGGAGATCGGCCTCATCACTGGAGACTCCAAAACCCCTATCATACCCATCCATATCGGGGACGATCAGAAGGCTTTCGCTTTTGCCCGGGATTTGTTTGATCAAGGCGTGTTTGCTCTGCCAGCCATCTTTCCGGCAGTGCCCCGGGGACAAGCGGTGATCCGCACTGCCTACATGAGCACCCATGAAGACCGGCAGATTGATTTCGTCCTGGAGGTTCTGTCCCGTCTGGCCAAAAAACACCAGATCCGGGCTGATGATCTCACCGGGCGGGAGCAATGTGGGAGATAATCACCTTTGAGGTTCAGTGACCTACTAAGGGTCAGTATCCTCCAACTGGTGCGCCATCGGCGGCGTTACTGGGGAGTAATGCTGGCCATCGCCTTGGGTACCGCCGGCTTTATCACCATTATCACCATGGGCCGGGACCTTAAGGAGAACTTCAACCGGGACCTGGAACTGTTGGGCCGGGCCACCGTCATCAAGGTTTACTTCGAAGACCGTCCTGCTTATCAGCATCAATGGTTTTATGATTCCACCGTGGAAGCCTTGCGTCGGCTCCCGGGGGTGGGAAGCGTCAGCCTGGCGGTCTATACCCACGCGGCTAAGAGCAATCACCAGGGGCAACAGTACCGCTACTCCCTTCTGGGGGTGGACGCATCTTACTGGGATGTTTGCGGGTTTTCAGCCCAAAAGGGAAAACTGTTCAACCTCGAAGTAAATAATGTCCGTGAGCGGGCAGTCGTTTTAGGTCCGGAATTGGCCCGCAGTCTCTTCGGCAGCGAAAGCGTGGTGGGATCTAAGTTGGTAGTTGATGAAAACCTTTACACGGTTACGGGAGTGTTAAAGGATGTGGGTCTGGGGGATCTCCGGCATTTTGCCTTTATCCCCTTCACCACCGCCCAGGACCGCATCCAGAGGATCAGCCCCGCGAACCGCATCTACTTGCGGTGCCTCACCTGGGATGACGTGGAGAAAGTGGCGCGCCTTATTCCCAAGGCGATACAGTCTTCACAATACGCCCCGGGAATCAAGGTGGAAGTTGCCTGGGCCCAAGTGAAACGGGTAAAGGCCGTGGCCTGGTGGGTGGAGCTTTTCATTTACAGTTCCATTATCGCCACCCTGATCCTGGGAGGAGCGGGCATCTGGACGGTGATGATGGCCGCGGTGCGCTCCCGCACCCGGGAAATTGGCCTGAAAAAGGCCATGGGCGCCGAGGATCAGGCCATTATGGCCCAATTTTTGGCTGAGGCCGTCTGCCTCAGCTTTACCGCGTCCTTGGCCGGCAGCGCCTTGGGGCTGGTTACCGTGGAGGTCACCAGCCTCCTGATCAACAGCCACCCCGGCCAGGGCCTGTTTATGGTCTGTGTTGTCCTGGGACTCCTGGTGGCCGTGGGCCTGGGAGTGGCTGCGGGACTCTATCCATCCCTCCAGGCGAGCCGCATGGAGGTCGTCTCCGCCATCCGTTATGAATAAGCAGTGTCCTCCCCCACAGGCCAACGGCGCCTTGATCCAGGTCACCAGGTTATCCAAGCATTACAGCAATGGCCATGGGGTCATTCCGGTGCTCCGGGGGGTCAACCTGGAGGTGCTCCCGGGGGAGATGGTGGCGGTGATGGGCCCCTCGGGGTCGGGCAAATCCACTCTTCTCTTTATCCTGGGCCTCCTGCTCCCGGCTTCCTCAGGAAATTACCGGTTCCTGGGGCAGGAAGTGCTCAACTTGAGTCGTGCGGACCAGGCGGAGTTCCGCCGCCGCCGGGTGGGTTTCGTTTTTCAGAACTGCGATCTGTTTGAGAACTCCACGGTTTACGAAAACCTGGAGTTTCCCCTGGTGTACGCCCAAGTGGAGCGACAAGAACGGCCCGAGAGAATCGCCGCGGCCCTGGAGAGGGTGAACCTGGCCCACCGCATGTATCATCCCGCCAACCGGCTCTCCGGAGGCGAGCGGCAGAGGGTGGCGGTGGCCCGGGCCCTGGTCAACCAACCCCTGGTGATCCTGGCGGACGAACCCACTGGCCAGCTTGACCGGCAGCACGGCCAAATGATCATGGATCACTTTGCCCAGATTGTAGCCACAGGAGATACCGCCTTGGTCATAGTAACCCACGATTCCCAGGTGGCTGAACGCTGCCACCGTAAATTTTCCATGGAGGACGGCGTCCTCTATGAAAATTAACCCTCAGGGGGCGGCTGGCAGAAGCCTGACAAGACCGCGCCCTGGGGAGTCAAGCGGACGGCGCGGCGAGAAAATTCTTCCCGCCCTGATCGTGATTCTGCTAGCCGCCTGGAGCGTTGCGGTCCTTCCGGCCCAGGGACAAGAGGCCCCCCCAACGGCCGCCCCTCTGGAGACTGAGGCCGTCACCGGGCCGGTGAATTATGATCGCGCGGTCCGTCTGGCCCTGCGCCGCTCACCCTATTTCACCAAAAGCTCCCTGGAAATTGAGATCAAGCGGCTGGACGAAACGGACAGCAAGTTTGATCTGATCCCGCCCATAACCTTTCGCACGCAATACTATGTGAGCCGGCCTTCGGGTACCACTAACCGACCTTATTCCCTGAGTTTTACCAGTAACAACTATAATCCCTTTGAGTCCTACTTTACTTTGCAGGCCAAGAAAGTTTTCACTCAAATCTCCATCCTGGCCCACATGCAGGTCATTACTGAAGGCATCCAGAAGCTGGGCCGGATGTTTATGGAAATGGACGCCCTGAAGCAAGCCGCAGCCAGTCAGGAGGACCTCGTCGATCTGGCCCAAAAGAATCTGGACTACTTTCAAAACCGGGTCCGCATCGGCGTCGGCACTTCCCTGGAAGTCCGGGTGGCCGCCCAGGAGTTGGAGGGGGCCAAGGCCGAAAGGGAACGCATCGCCTCTTCCCGGAAGCGGCTCCAAGAAAGAATAAAAGTCTTTATAGGGATGAAACCCGAACAGACATTGGATCTGGATTGCAAGGAGGCGCGGCGCCAGGTAATGGGCGGCTTCGATCCCGCCGCGGCCACTCTGGAGCAGGCCCGGAGCCACTCTTACGAAATCAAGATGGCGGAGCTGAAAAAGGAACTCCAGAAATACAATATCCTGTTTGCCAAGGCCAAACTTCTGCCTTCCCTGTTCGGCGGAGCAACGACCCCGGATCCCTTGAACACCATTGAATCCCGGGATATGTTTGTGTACATAGGACTGGATGTGCCGGTATGGGATGGATTCAAACGTCTCAGGAATATTTCCCGGCAGAAGACCATCATGAGGCAATATGACGTGGAATCTGATATGAAAACCAACGACCTGGCCGGCAAGTGGTTTGATGCCCAGGAGAACCTGCGGGCCGCGGATGTGGCCCGAAAAACAGCCCTGGCCCAGGAGGAACTGGCGCGCCTCAAAGAACGGCAGGGCGAAATCCGCTATCGTTCCGGAGGAGAGCCCCTGGTCGTTTTTCTGGAGGGTCGTAAAGGCCTGGTGGAGGCTCAGAGAAATGCTTTCCTGAAGACCCTGGACTACGATCTGGCAGTATTGGGGCTGCGTCACCTTTCTGGAGACTTGGGTGCAAGATATGTGGATGCGAATTCCTGGCAACAATAAGTGGGCCGCCTGCCTGGTGGGGGCCATTGCCTTTATCTGGCTATCCTTTGGTGGCAACCCGGCGTGGAGCCGAGACCCTGTGAAGGGGGGTAAGGAGGATAAAGCCGCGGCCCCGGCCCCGGTTACCCCCCAGACTCTAGAGGTGGCCTTTATCGGCAAATTCTCTTGTCCCCTCAGGCGGCCGGTGATTCTGCCATTTCAGGGGATCATCACTTCCCTCCAGGTTCAGGCCGGGCAGAAGGTGAAAGCGGGAGAAGCCCTGGCCCGCTATCGCCTTTCCCCGGAAGCTACCCTGCAACTGCGGCGGCGCCTGTCTCCGCCCCAAGTAAAAGACCTGGAGGCAAAACTGGCCGAAGTGGATAGGGCTCTAAGCCAGGCTGCGGCCAAGCGCAAGGAGATCGAGGAATTGGCGGGCAAGAAACTGGCCTCCACCCAGGCCCGGGCCCAGGCCGAGAAAGAATGGACCTTCCTGACGAAGCAGCGGCAGGCAACCCAAGCGCACCTGCGTCAGGAACAGCAACTGGCCGCTGATGATCTCCGGGTCCTAAGGGAAAAAATGGGGGATTCCCTGAATTCCGGCCAATTGCAGAAAGAAGCGACCCTGAAATCTCCCATCAATGGCTATGTGGTCTTTGTGCACCCGGATCTCCGGGAGGGCGCGGAACTGGCGGCTAATACCGTTGTCTTCCAGGTGGGGGTGATGGATCCCCTGGTGGTCAAGGCCCAGGTTCACGAAATGGAGTCCCTGCGGGTGAAGGTGGGGGACCTGGCGGAGATCCAGCCGGAGTCCCTGCCCGGGCGGAAGTTTGAGGCCCGGGTTAGCCGCCTTTCCTGGTTGCCCATGAATGCCGGCCTGGATCAACCCACCTACTATGAAGCGGAGTTCGAGGTGCCCAATCCCGACCTGACCCTCAAAGACGGCATGAAGGTGCGTATTGTCCTGCGCCAACCCAAGTGATACAGTTTTCAGTTTTCGGTTTTCGGTTTTCAGTAATCAAATGAACTTCAGAGAATGAGTTCGTAGTTTGGACATATTTATCTCTGCGTCCTCTGCGTCTCTGGGGTGAAAAATGATTTACAGAAGCGCAGAGAAGGCAGAGGGCGCTCAGGTTCAATTACTTAATACCAAGTTGCGGTCAAAAGAGTAGTATTGTCATTCTGAGCGCAGCGAAGAATCTCAAAATACGAGATTCTTCACTCCGCTTCGCTCCGTTCAGAATGACAGATCATTATTACTTCTTTGACAAGCAATTTGGTATAAGTGGCTGCGCAGGCCCAGGGAAACACGGTATAAACACTTGGAATTTACTGAATACCAGAAAGGGGTCAGGGTCGTACCCGTGCAAGGCGAGGGGGAGTTGTGGGAATTCCTCCGGCTGCCCTGGCGGATTTACCAGCACGATCCCTATTGGGTGCCCCCCATCCTCTCCCATCAACGGGATTTCCTGGACCCCCATAAGGGTCCTTTCTTCGAAATCGGCGAAGCCCAATATTTCCTGGCCTTTTACCGGGGGCAACCCGCGGGGCGCATCTCCGCGCACCTTAACCGGCTCTATGATGAGCACTACGATCAGATAACCGGGTTTTTCGGTTTTTTTGAATGCATCCCCAACCTCCCGGTCGCGGCCGCGCTCTTTGAAGCCGCAGCCGGCTGGCTGCGACAAAGGGGCCGGACCCGGATCCTGGGCCCTTTGAGCTTTTCCATTTATGATGAAGTAGGCATGCTGGTGGAGGGGTTTGACTCCATTCCGGCCATGTTCCAGTCCCATAATCCGCCGTATTATCCGCAATTTCTGGGGGACCTGGGTTTTCGCAAGACTTTCGATTTTTACGCGCTTCGCCTCACCAAGCGGTTCGAGGTTGAGCCCCTGGAAGCGAAAATCGCCGAAATTCTCGAGGGCCAAAATTTGCGACTCGTTCCCTTTAACCCCCGGGATCTAGACCGGCGCCGGGAAGAAGTCTACGAACTCTTTAATGAAGCCTGGAGTTCCAATTGGTGCCACATTCCCCTCACCCGGAAACAGTTCCAGTTGTTTTATGACGAGTTGAAGCCCCTCCTGCGTCCCAATCTGGTGAGGCTCCTGCTGGACGGGGACGAGTTAGTGGCTTTCTCCATCGTGCTGCCCGACCTCAACCCTTTGGTGAAGCAGTTTAACGGAGAATTATCCCTCTGGAAAAAGCTGCGGCTCCTTTATGCAGCCAAATACAAGCCCGTCAAGAAGGTCCGGGCCTTGGTGCTGGGGGTGCGGCAGCGCTACCAGGGGCGGAAGCTGCACCATGCCCTGATACTCAAGAGCTACGTGGATGGGGTTCGGGAAACCCCCTGCGAGTTTGTCGATCTTTCCCTAATCCCTGAAAACCTGCGGCACTATATGAAGGCCTTTAAGGTCTTCGGGGCCGAACGTTATAAGATTTTTCGCATCTTTGAAAAGGAAATCTGACCCCTCCCGAGGCGCCCCGCCGCCGGCCACTATCCCCTGGACTGATCCAGTTCTGGTAGTCTTCCTCTCCGGCGCCATCTTTGTCTTTGCCCACTTCCAGGCTTTAACCCGGCCCTGGGTCATCAATGACGACGTGCGGCAGCAGATTTTCTGGATGCAGCAGTGGGGGAACCCGGAGCTTTTCCCCGGGGATTTGCTGACCGACTACGCCCGGGCTTACGTTTCCTGGGGGGTCAAGGGACTCTACCGGCTGGCCTCCCCGATGCTGGACCTCTTCACTTTCTCCAAATTGCTGCCGGGCCTGTCCTTAGTGTTGCTCTCCTGGGGGGGCATGGGACTCTTGCTGGCCTCCCCGGAGGCGGCTCCCATTACTCTTTCCAAATTGCTGCCGGGTCTGTTGTTCGTGTTCCTGGGCTGGTGCCTTTTCCGGATCGGCGCGCGTTTGGGCTCCCGTCGCCTGGCCTGGTTTACTGTGGGCGTTTACTGGCTGATGCCCTTTTTCCTGGACAACCTGTCCGGGGGCCTGGCCCGGGCCTTTGCCGCGCCCTTGCTGGCCTTTTTTTGCCTCTGCTGGCTGGCGGCCAGCCCCTGGGGCCTGGCCCTGGCCCTGCTGCTGCAGGCCCTGTTTATCCCTTATATTTTTCTGATCGGGGCTGGGGCCACCGTCCTGGCCTGGCTGGCGGCGCGCACCGGCAGATGGCCGGCTCCGTCCTTTCTGAATTGGGGCCACCTGCTCATGGTGGCCGCGGGCGCGGGATTGGTCCTGTTAATGAACCATCAGTTCAACGCCGCGGGCTACGGCCCTCTGGTGAGCGCCGCGGACCTGGCCCAGCGCCCGGAATTCACCGCTCAGGGCCGCTACGCCATCATGCCTGTGCCTTCTTTTTTTTGGGAATTGGTGAGCCCCTGGGAGTTCATCGCCCCTTTCCAGGAAGGGGGAATAATTATGGGGGCCCTGGGATGCGCCTTGCTCTTGGGGGCCGCGGTTTGGGGGGTCCGGAGACTTGATTGGCAGGACCTGAAATCGCGGCTGCAGCCCTTCTGGTATCTGCTCCTGGCCTCCTTGCTCCTCTATCTCCTGGCCCGGGTCTTTCTGCTAAAGTTGTTTGTCCCTGACCGCTACCTCATGTACACTCTGAACCTCTGCTACCTCCTGGGACTGGCCTTGTGCCTGGAGGCCGCGATGGGCAAGAAGCCCTGGCCTTGGGTCCCGGCTGCGGCCGCGGTGCTGCTGGTGGCGATTCTTTCGGGCCTGCGTCTCCAGGGAGTGGGACTGATGGACTATTCCATGTACCGGCCCCTGTACACCGCCCTGGCCCAGACCCCCAAAAACGCGCTCATCGCCGGGCACCCCAACCTGATGGACAATGTCATCACCTTCGCCAAACGTCCGGCCCTGGCCACCTTTGAGCTGGCCCATCCTTGGAGCAAAGGTTACTGGGAGCAGCTCCGGCCCCGGCTGGAAGATCTTTTTACCGCCTATTACGCAGACGACCCCCAGGTGGTCCGGGATTTTTGCCGAAAATATAATATCTCCTTCCTGGTGGTGGACGACCGGCATTTTACCCCGGATTTCCTGGCCGGAGGGCGCTTCCTGGTCCCTTTTAATAAACCCCTGCAAAAGAAAAAGAAGGGGATGGCGGAATGGGTAACGTGTCCCTTTTTCGCGCCGTTTGATGGTCAGATCCGGAGGTTGGTCCAGGGACGGTCGCGTTTTGTCCTGTTGAATCAGGACCTCTTTCCGGGACGGGTGGTGGATGAGCACCTGCGAGTCCTGGACATGCGGCCCTGGCTGCAGTAAGATTGATTCTCTCCGTTCCTAAAGGAAACTTATAATGAAAGGTTTGCTAATAAATCCGGTCATTCCTGCTTCCTTCTGGAGTTTAAAGGAAAGTGTCGAGGTTAACGGCACCAAAGTCCTGGCCCCGCCTCTGGGGCTCATCACCATGGCCGCGCTCCTTCCCCCTGACTGGGAGCTGCGGCTGGCGGATCTGAACGCCCGGCCGATGCCGGCCGGGGCCTGGGACTGGGCGGACCTGGTGATGATCACCGGCATGTTGGCCCAGCGGGAAGGGGTCCTGGCCTTGGTCCGGGAGGCCAAAGCCCGGGGCAAGTCCGTGGTGGTGGGCGGTCCCTACGCCAATTCTCTTCCTGAGGAAGTTCTGGACGCAGGCGCGGATTTTCTCTTCCGGGGAGAAGCAGAGAATACCATGCCCCTTTTTCTGGCGGCGCTGGAGGAAGGGAAAAAAACGGGCGTTTTCCAATCAGAAAGCCGGCCGGCGATGACCGACTCGCCGGTGCCCCGGTTTGATCTTCTGCTCCGTGAGGATTACACGGTGATGAGCATCCAGACCTCCCGGGGCTGCCCCTATGACTGCGAGTTTTGCGACGTGGTCCATCTTTATGGCCGCAAACCCCGCTACAAGAAGCCGGAGCAGGTTCTGGAAGAACTGGCGGCCCTCTACGACCTGGGCTGGCGGCAAGAGATCTTTATCAGCGACGACAATTTCATCGGCAACCGGCAGCATGCCTTGGCTATCCTGGACCGGCTTATCCCCTGGATGAAGAGTCACGGCGAACCCTACGGCTTTTGGACCCAGGCCTCGGTGAACCTGGGTCAAGACCAGGAGATGATGGACCGGATGACCGCGGCCAATTTCAGCTTTGTCTTTGTGGGCGTGGAATCCACGGACGCCGTGGCCCTGGGTTTAAGCCGGAAATATCACAATCTGCGCAACCCCCTGGCAGAATCCCTGGAAAATCTTAATAAAAACGGCCTATCGGTAGTGGCCAGCTTTATTATCGGTTTTGACGGAGAAGAGAAGGGGGCCGGGGAGCGCATCTGCGATTTTGTGGAGGAACTCAATATTCCCATGGTCATGGTCAACCTCCTCCAGGCCGTGCCCCAGACCAGTCTCTGGCGGCGGCTCCAGGAGGAAGGCCGGCTCCTGGAGGGGAGCACTGCCAGCGACATTTCCAGCCGGGGCATGAATTTCATTCCTACCCGCCCTGCAGGGGAAATCATGGAGGAATACCTCCAGGGCACCGAACGGCTTTACGAGCCCACAGCCTATATGAACCGGGCTTTTCAGGCCATCTTGCGCATGCGGCCCACCCGGCGGGCCCTGGGTCAAGATGAGAATAAGGGTCCCACCGTCCCCGCCCCTCCGGACTTTAGACAGAAAATCACTAAATCTAGGGGGCTCGCCGGGTTGCTGAAACTGATCTGGCGGCAAGGAATCCGCCCCCCATACCGCTGGCAATTCTGGAGACAGCTAATAGGCGTAATCCAAAAAAATCCCAGCCGGAAGATACGCTACCTGAATTACTGCGGGCTGGGGGAAAGCCTGTTCGCCTACCGGCGCACGGTGCGGAAAAATCTGGCCTCTACCCTAAGAGGATCGCCATTAGAAGGATAAGCTGCGGCATCTCGGCCGAGATGAAGGAGTATTAAAACTATGCGGGTGTTGTTGGTATGTCCGGAATTTCCCCTTTCCTTTTGGAGTTTCCGGAGATCTAGCGGGCTCATGGGAGCCAAGACCAGTCTGCCGCCATTGGGTCTTCTCACGGTGGCCGCGCTGCTGCCTTTGGAATGGGAACTGCGTCTGGTGGATCTAAACACCGGAAACCTGACTGAAAAGGATTGGCAGTGGGCCGATGTGATTTTGCTGTCGGCTATGTGTATTCAGAAGGAGGGCTTCTTGGCCCTGGCCAGGGAAGGCAAGCAACGGGGAAAAACCGTGGTGGCCGGAGGACCCTACCCGACTTCATTACCTGAAGAGGCCCTGGTTGCAGGATGTGATTTCGTAGTACGGGGCGAAGGAGAGAATACGATTCCTTTGCTTCTGATGGCGATGCGAGACGGCAAGACCGGAGTTATCGAAAACCAGGAAAAGCCGGATATGACTACCTCGCCGATCCCCCGGTTTGATCTGCTCCGGCTAGAGGATTATGCCCACTTGGCGATTCAGACTACCAGGGGATGCCCTTTTGATTGCGAATTCTGCGATGTGGTGAATCTCTTTGGACGAAAACCCCGGCATAAAACCACCAAGCAGGTCATCGCCGAACTGGAAACCCTCCACCGGCTGGGGGCCACAGGGAATGTATTCTTTTGCGACGACAACTTCATCGGCAGTAAGAAGTATGCCCAGGTTCTCTTGCAGGAACTGTCCCTTTGGTCAAAGAACCAGGGGTCGCCCTTCGGCTTCCAGACGCAGGCGTCCTTGGATCTTGGCCAGGATCTGGAAATGATCGACCTCCTGACCGAAGCTAACCTGGGGAATGTTTTTATCGGCATCGAGTCTCCTGACGAGAACGTGCTCCATATAAGCCGCAAATATCCCAACCTCCATAATCCCCTGGCAGAATCGGTCAACAATATCAAACATAACGGCATGACCGTTATGGGCAGCTTTATCTTCGGACTTGACGGGGAAACCAAGGGGGCCGGCAAGCGCATCTGTGCATTCATGGACCAGACTTCCATTCCCATCGCCATGCTCGGTCTCCTGCAGGCCCCTCCGCATACCAAGCTATGGAAACGATTAGAGAAAGAAGGAAGGCTGCGGGGTGAGGTGCACACCGACTGGGGGGGGACCTTTGCCGCGATGAATTATACTCCGGATCGACCGGAAGCGGAGATAATGCAAGAATATATCGATGCCTGGGACTATCTCTACGAACCTTCCCGTTTTCTGGAGAGGGCCTACCGCTTCTACCTGGCTATGCGGCCGACGCGACGGGCCCTGGCTATTGCTAAAGGAGACCCCCCGCCGAGCAACAACCTGGCCGATGGCAGGATAACTTGGCGCCGGAGATACTATGAGGCCCGGGCTTTTTTCAAGATTCTCTGGTGGCAGGGAATCCGCCCGTCGTACCGGCGTCAGTTCTGGACACAGCTGATCGGGATGTGGAAGCAGAACCCGAGCAGAATTAAGAGTTATCTAGTGGCCTGCGCCATGGGAGAGGATCTTTTCATGTTGAGGAGGAGCGTGCGGGAAAAAGTCATGGCCATCATTAAGGAGCGAGGTATAGAAGTTCCCCCTGCGGAACCTCGGCGCCGCGTCGCGTCTTAGTGCTTATCCGCAAATAACTCCGCAAGGGAATCTCCACCGGATTAAATCGACTCTTTAATTGCTAAGAACTTGCTCTGCTGCTTGACTAAAATATGGTAATAAGGCATAATGTTTATAGTTAATTTATGGTAAGGCCCAACTTTGGTAAAGTTATTGAAATTACATTATAAAGTTCTCTAAGATTTTTTATAAATACTTTATCTGGGGAATTTTACTTGGGGTCCATAACTTTTCATCCTCTCTGTTATTATACTAATTCTACTCATGATTATAGATTTACTCTTATCTCTCGGCTCTCCTCTCCCTCTATTGCCTCCCAAAGAACAGTGGGTTCTTTAATAACCCTGTTAACCCGCTCTTCAGTAAACCCGGTTTTTAGGCAGGATTATGCCGGGGCCCTTAAAAACCCTCCGATATTTCGCTACCCTGGTTGGGGAGGGGGACAGGCCCTGAAGAGGCAGACATGGACGTCGGCATCATCTTAAAAATCTCCATTGTGTTGCAATTACTGGCCGCGCTCCTGGCTCTGGGGCTTATTCCCGTTACCCGCAGACGCCTGGCCTGGGCGCTGATTTCCGGGGCCCTGCTGCTCATGGCCCTGCGCCGGGCCATCAGCTTATGGCAGCCGGGGTACCCGGGATTACTGCAACCTTCCGACCTCACTGCGGAATGGGTGGCCCTGGTCGCCTCGGCATTATTATTGGTGGGCATCGCCTGGATCGCCCCCCTGTTCCGCTCCATCCAACGCACTAACGCCGCTCTGGCCCGGAGCGAAGCCAAGTACCGGGAACTGCTGGAAAACGCCAACAACATGATCCTGCGCCTGGACCCCCAGGGGCGCATCACCTTTTTTAACGAATTTGCCCAGACCTTCTTCGGCTATAAGGAAGAGGAGGTGCTGGGCCGGGAGATGGTGGGCACCATCATGCCCGCCACCGATCGCCAGGGCCGGGACTTGGCGGCAATGGCGGTCGATCTGGTGGCCAACCCGGAGCGCTACCCCACCCATGAGCACGAAAATCTGCGCGGCAACGGGGAATGGGCCTGGGTCACCTGGACCAACAAGGCTATACGCGACCAAGAAGGCCGCGTCAGCGAGATCCTGTGCATCGGCAACGACTCCACCGCCTTCAAGAAGGCCCAGGAAGAGCTTTTGGAACATTCCTGGCTCCTGGAGGCCTTTTATCGGCACACCATTACCCCCCTGGTCATCCTGGATAAAAATTTCAACTACATCCGGGTGAACGAGGCTTTCGCCCGGGCCGCACAGCGGGACGTCTTTGAATTTCAGGGGAAAAATCATTTTGAACTATATCCCAGCGACGCCCGGAGCACTTTTGTCAGCGCGGTGGAAAACAAAACTCCTTATCAGAAATTTGCCCGGCCTTATATCTTTCCGGATCACCCCGAGTGGGGAGTGACTTACTGGGATTGGACTCTTGTCCCTATTTTGGACCACCAGGGGGAGGTGGAGTTCCTGGTGCTGTCCCTGAAAAACGTTACCGAGCGCCAACGCGCCGCGGAGGCCCTCCGGGAGAGTGAAGAAAAATACCGCTTGCTGGTGAATAACATCCCGGCCCTGGTCTTTAAGGGATACGCGGATTGGACGGTGGATTTCTTCGACCGCAAAATTGAAGAACTCACCGGCTATCCCAAGGAGGATTTCGATTCCCGAGCCTTAAAATGGTCGGACCTGATCCTCCCGGAAGACCTCCCCGGCACCCAACAAGCGGTGGCGGAGGCCTTAAAAGGCAATAAATCCTACCGCCGGGAATACCGGATAAAAGTCAGGGACGGCAGAATTCTGTGGATTCAGGAAAGAAGCCAGATCGTCTGCGACGCCGCCGGGAATTTTGCCCACATCAGCGGCGTCTTCTATGACATCACCCACACCAAGGTGACGGAAGAGGCCTTGCGGAAAAGTGAAGAGCAACTCCTCCAGGCCCAGAAGATGGAAGCCGTGGGCCGGCTGGCCGGGGGGGTGGCCCACGACTTCAATAATCTACTCACCGGGATTATCGGCTACGCGGAACTTTTGCTGGTGCGCCTTGACCCTCAAGATCCTCATCGCCGGGAAGTGGAAGAGATCCGGAAGGCCGGGGACCGGGCCGCGTCCCTGACCAGGCAGCTCCTGGCCTTTAGCCGCAAACAGATCCTGCAGCCCCAAAAGCTGAATCTCAACACCGTGGTCCGGGACATGGAGAAGCTGTTACAGCGGCTGATCGGAGAAGACATCTACCTGGTCACCGACCTGGAAGCCGGACTGGGGCTGGTGGAGACCGATCCCAGCCAGATCGAGCAGGTGATTATCAATCTGGCGGTTAACGCCCGGGACGCCATGCCCCTGGGAGGCAAGCTCACCATTGAGACCGCCAATTTGGAGCTGGGCGAATCTTATGCCCACCGGGACGTGAACTTTCAAGCCGGCCCCTACGTGATGCTGGCGGTGACTGATAATGGGGTGGGCATGGACGA
>JACQYN010000020.1 GCA_016208235.1 Deltaproteobacteria bacterium | reverse complement strand
GTCAGGTCAGGTCTCCCTAACCAAGTGCCTTCACTCCATCGTCTTTTTTCTTCCTTTTGATACCTTTTTTCTTGCGAATCGGTTTCTCCTTCGGTTCCGCCTTCACGATCTCTATCATGAAATCGTATTTTTTACACATGAAGGGTTGGGTTTTAGGATTGGCGATTATTTGCATGCAATAAAAAGGCTTGCCGTCATAATAGGCCGTAAGAGCAAACCGCCGCGCCCAGGAAGTATATTCTATGAAGCCTTTTGCCGGAATTACCAGGGTCGAGCCGCTGTTGCCCGCCGGGACCGACACCTCATAATTAGTTTTATTTTTAATGATCCCGGTATATTGGCGGGCCCGCTTTTCCTTTTTCAGGCTGCTGGGCATAGGCAGGTCGCTTAGATCGGGCAATGCTGACTCCACATCGTGGCGATCAAAAGCCTGGTAGTTCTCGTCCCCTCTAAAGGCCGACATACTGGTAATGTTGGAATAGGGATAAAGCTCGCGCCCCTGGCGTTCACTCGTAGCACAGCCAACAAACAAGCCCATGAATAAGATTAAGCAAATTATCTTTTTGTCCATGACTCTGCCGCCTTTACTATTCAATGGGTTGATGACCGAAGGAAGCAGGCAGGCTTGACCGCATTGCCGGCGGTTGCTTGCTGCTGGTCCTCGTCAAAGGCTGCTGCTCAAATTCATAGTCGATGATGCCGCCGGCCTCATCGTATTTAATCGATTTTAATTTCTTGCTGTAGTTTATGATGGCCATCGATTTGGCAAAATTAATGGCGTTGCCCTTGGGGGGGCCGGTTTCCCCCAATATTGCGAAGCCACCCAAACCGCCAACCCCGGCGCCTCCAAAACCACCTCCGGCACCGGAAACAAGAACACTGCCCGTCGGTCCTTGGCTGTCGCGGGAGTATTTACCGGTGGCAAATCCTTGTTGATCGGTGCCGATGAGCTCCGAATGCTGGAAGGTGGCGCATCCTGAAACCAACAAACCCATTACCAACAGCAAGCCGAAAATTTTCATCACCCATCTCCCTTAAAATTGTGGTCCCTAGCCCTGCAAATATCCTGTGTCCCCGGTCCGCGTAGTCTTTTGGGTCCATTCCCATCTTAGGGTCTTAATTCTTCACGTAATAACTCTCTTCTCATTTGTCAAGAAAATTATTTGCATTTTGCATTTTTCCTACAAAAGCAAGGGCAGGATTATCGATTTCCTTACTACCTAGATAACTTCGGCAAGTGCCAAAAATTTCTGAAATAAAAATAGGGACACTTCCTATTTTTCTATATTCTTCTCCACCATTTTAAAGGTCTTGCACAGAAAAATAGGAAGTGTCCCTATTTTTCTTCCCCAAAAAGATTTTTGCAAGAGGCTCTTGATTTTAGCAAAAACAGAAAACTGAATAATTACTCTTCCGGCAACCCCGCCTTTTCCCCCGTGAGGGCCTCCACCTCCTGGAGCAAAGCGGAGAGCATCTCCTTCTCCGGGACCTTGCGCACCAGTTGGCCTTTTTTAAAGAGCACGCCCATCCGTTTGCCGCCGGCGATGCCTACGTCCGCTTCCCGGGCCTCGCCGGGGCCGTTCACCACGCAGCCCATGATGGCCACCTTCAGGGGGGCGGTGATGTTGAGCAAACGGCGTTCCGCCTCTTCCGCCAGACTGAACAGATTGATGCCGCAGCGCCCGCAGGTGGGGCAGGAAATAAGTTCCACCCCCCGCTCCCTAAGGTGGAGGGCCCGGAGAATCTCATAGGCTACCCGCACTTCCTCCACCGGGTCCCGGGTCAGGGAGACCCGCAGGGTGTCGCCGATGCCCTGGGCCAGGAGCAGGCCGATGCCCAGCGCGGATTTCACCGTGCCCGCAATCAGGCCCCCGGCCTCGGTGACCCCCAGGTGCAACGGGTAATCCACCTGGGAGGCCAACTGCCGGTAAGCCTCCACGGTGATCAGCACATCAGAAGACTTCAAGGAAATCTTGAAATCGACAAAGCCCCAGTCTTCGAATTGCCGCACCCACCTGAGCCCGCTGGCCACCAGGGCCGGGGCGGTGGGCCCCCCGTACTCGATACGCAAGTCCTCCTCCAGCGAGCCGGCGTTCACCCCCAGACGCAGGGACACTCCCCGCTCCCGGCAGGCGTTCACCACCTGTCTGGTTTTTTGTATTCCCCCCAGGTTGCCGGGGTTGATGCGGATGGCGTCGGCCCCCTGCTCCAGGGCCGCCAGGGCCAGACGGTGGTTGAAATGGATGTCCGCGATCAGGGGCACGGGGCTTTCCGCCTTGATCTCCCTGAAGGCCCGGACCGCCTTTTGATCCGGCACAGCCAGGCGCACCACTTCGCAGCCCGCGGCGGCCAGGCGCCGGATCTGGGCCAGGGTGGCCCCCACCTGGCGGGTATCGGTGTTGGTCATGGACTGGACCACGATGGGGGCCCCGCCGCCGATGGGCACGTTGCCGATATGAATGGTTCTGGTGGTTTTACGTTTCATGAGGTTTTCTCGGGATTGTTTGGGGAGGGGTTTAAGCGCGGGCACTGAAGATCGCATAAGGGCCCCTAATAGCGTGATCCGAGAATACCTTAACAGGTTATCGGCCTTAATCCCCCCCTCCCCTGGTGGGAGGGGGTTGGGGGGAGGGGGAGGGTGGCCGCCTCGGCCGCCATGGTTGGCGGGCACGGAGGCCCGCACCACCACAAAATGTTCGCCCCCACCCTATTCTCCCCCATCAAGGGGGAAGAAAAAAGGCTAATAAACCTTAGTTAAGATAATCCTGATGGTACAATAACCCCCCCTGCCAATAAACTGCCTAAAATTTCTAGGTATTATACCATCTTCACTCCCGAATGATACCCACTTCCATGGTAACCCCTTGACAACTTTTTATTCTTTTAATCTTTTGACCGAAAACTGAAAACTGAAAACTGAAAACCGTATTTAAACGGCATTTTTTTCCCAGCCAGGGGGGAGCATTTTGCCGGTTAGGGCATGGCAGATTTTACGCCGATGTTTAACTTTCTTTGACATTTCTATAAGTTCCGAATGGCACAGGCCTTGCTTTACCTCCGGGCAGCCCCGAATTCTCAGGAGGAGAAATGCAGGCAGTCGGCATTACGCCCCCGGTTTTGAATCTTAAGTCCCTGACGCCGGGACGGGCTGAAGCATATCCTGCCCAGGACTCGTTCCAGTCTCTGTTCCAGCAACGGATCGTGTCCCGGGGCTTGACCGGGAGCAGCTCTTCCCAAGCCCTGAACCGGGCCGCCTTGAAAGCCCAAGTCCGTGAGGCCCGGCCCAGTAAATCCACCTCTCCTCTTCTTACCAAAATGCAGAATCTCTCCAGCCGTTCTTCTGCCTCAAAACAGCAGGAGGCACGGGACCCGATACCTTTGAACATCACCCGCAAGCTTATCAATCGGGCGGACAAGGCCCAAAACCAGGATCAGTCTTCTTCAACGGAGACGACTCAGACGGTGGATTCCTCCTCCCAGAGTTGGAAGGCGAACCTCCGCTCCCGGGCCTTGCGGCTGGCCCAGGGAACTTCCCAGAAAACCACCCAAGCAGGCGCGGTCGCGGTTACTCCGTCCCAGGTCGAGATGCCGCCGGCCCTGAAGGCCCTGATGGAATTTTTGAACCAGCAGCCGGGCCAGGCCCTGAAAGTACCCTCGGACCGCCTCCCCGAAGTGGAGGCCTTCCTCCTGAAGGCCGGACTCCCTGCGGAGCAGGTGCAAAACCTCCTAAGCTCCCCCCGCTTTCAGGAACTGGGTCTGACCGCCGCCGACGTGCAGTCCGCCTGGCAAAAAGCCGCCCAGAACGCCTTGCAGGAGAGCGTCGCGGCTTTGGACACCAACGCGTCGCTAACCTCCGGGCAAGTTGCCAACCTTCAGACCCGGAATATCGCCAGCCAGTCCGATTACCAACAGATGTGGCAGAACCTGACCCTGCCGGCCAAGGCCCTGCCGGATCTACGTCTGGAGTTGCAGCAAATGGGGGTGCCCGCGGAGACCTTGGTCAACCTGAATGAGCAGAATTTTCCCCAGGGCATAACCCTGACCCAGGTCTGGCAACTCATCCAGCAGGTCCCCAAATCGCCTGCCGCCACGGCCGCGGCCAATGATCCGGCCAGCAATACGAACCCGGGATCACCCCTGCTTCTCAACGGGGGAAAGGACATGGAGAAATGGCGGCAGCTTTTGGTGCAGTCCGGCATGGACCCGGAACTGGCCCAGACCCTGACCTCGGCCTCCACCCCCACCAACCAGGAGGAATTGCGGACCGGCCTTCTGAAGATGGCCCCCCCGCCCAATCCGCCGTCGGATTCGGAGGTCCCCAAACCCCTCTACCTGCCGGAGAGCGTCCGGGTCCGGGCGGTTCCCCTGTTGCAGCAGCAGCCTAACGCGGGCCAAGGGGGAAGCGGGGATGGCGGCAATTTGGCTCAGAATTTCGGATTCTCTCCCCAGGCCCAGGAAGCCAATCTTTCCGGCAAAACCGATCTGAACAATTTCCTGGCCCTGCTTAACAGCAGCGGTTCTCTGGAAGCAGACCAAGCAGTGTCTTCGGGAGGTCTCGGGACCCAGGCCCAATCCGTTAACGCTCTTTTGACTCCGGAAGCCCGGGAAGCCTTATGGTCCCAGGTGCAAAACGGCATCCTGGGAAATCTCCGTCCCGGAGAGAACCAGATCACTTTAACCCTCAATCCCCCGGAAATGGGCAAACTCCATCTGACCCTCAATGTCAAGGGCGAAATGGTGGAGGTCACCGCGGTCACCAGCCACCCGGCAGTGGCGGAAGCGGGCACCGCGGGAGTGCAGCAGTTGGCCCAGGCCCTGAGTCAGCAAGGCTTGATCCTCACCCAGTTCCAGTTTCATCACCAGGATGAGGCAGCCAAGGGTCAGACTGAATTCGCCTTTTCCCAGACTTCCGGGGACCAGCGGCAGACCGGAAAAAAAGACGACACGGACAAGTGGGAGCAGCCCACCACCCCCCGGCGGCAGCGTTGGGCCGGAGGCATTGATTGTTTTGCTTAAAGAACCCCTTTGAGGAATAAGACTATGGCTACCGTCGCCACTTCCAGCATCCCCACAACTACCAACACTTCGTCAACCAGCAGTTCCACCTCGAGTTCGTCGCTCACCGGCGGCATCAACATGGGCAAAGAGGATTTTCTGCAGCTCCTGACCACCCAGTTGCGTTATCAGAATCCCCTGAGCCCGGAAGACCCCAAGGACTTCGTGGCCCAACTGTCCCAGTTCAGTTCCCTGGAGCAGCTCATCAACCTCAATACCAAGCTGGATGATTACAGCACGGTCTCCAAGTCCATGCAGACCTCGATGCAATTGTCCCAGGGGTTGGATCTTCTGGGTAAGGAGGTAAAAGCCCAGGGGAACTCCTTCGCGGTCTCCAGCGGCGAGGCCACCGACGTGGCTTTCATCCTCGGCAGCGCCACCACATCCACCAAGGTCTCCATTTATAACAGCGCCGGAAAGCTGGTGCGCACCATGGACCTGGGAGCCAAGTCCAAAGGAGAGGTCTCGGTCTCCTGGGACGGCAAGGACAGCTCCGGAAATACGGTGGCTGACGGCACCTATTACTACCAGGTGGCCGCCATGGACGCCAAGGGCAGTACGGTGGATACCGCCAGTTACGTTACCGGCAAGGTGGAGCAGGTGCTCCAGGATTCCAGCACGGTCTATCTGAAGATCAACGGCCGTCTGGTTACCCTGGACAGTATCCTTTCCATCGACGAATCTTCCTAAAGCAACCCGGGGCCGCCCGGCCGCGGCCCCGCATCCAGGCCTTTGGAGGGGCTAAGCAATGTCAATTTCCAGCGCTATGTACACCGGGTTAACCGGCCTCAACTCTAACGGCGAGGCCATGGGGGTGTTGGGGGACAACATCGCCAATCTCAGCACCACCGGCTTCAAATACAGCCAGGTGCATTTCGAGGACCTGATGGCCCAGATGGTCTCCACCGGTTCCGGGCCCGGACAGGAGGGCCGGGGCGGCCGGATCTCGGAGATCACCCCCATCTTCTCCCAGGGGTCACTCGAGACCAGCGCCGACGACGTGGACGTGGCCATCACCGGCACTGGCTTCCTCATCGTCCGGGAACCCACCGCCCAAACGGTGTACTACACCCGGGACGGGAATTTCTCCCTGAACAAGGACGGCTACCTGGTCAACGCCCACGGTTACAGAGTCCAGGGCAAGGTTATGGATCCGTCCACCGGCACCGCCACCGGCACGGATGTGGACATCGTCATCCAGCAGAATTTCAGCCCTCCCTCGCCCACCGAAAATATGGATATGGTCCTCAACCTGGACGCCAACGCCGCCATAGGTGACACCTATTCCTCCGCCCTGGCCATTTACGACTCCCAAGGCAACAGCCACAGCGTGAATATGACCTTCACCAGAGCCACGACCGGGCCGCCCGACACCTGGACGGCCGCCGGGACCCTCGACGGCGCCACCGTCATCCCCATCACCGATAGCGGCGGGGGCGGGCCCACGGCCATGACCTTTAACGCCCAGGGCACCCTGACCGCGGGCGGCGACTATTCTCTGGATCTGACCGGCCTTGTACCCGGCGGGGCTCCCGTCCGCCTGCTGATGACGGGAACCAACGGCGGCAGCACCACCCAGTACGCCGCTTCCTCGGTGACCAACTACGCTTCCCAGGACGGTTACGGCCCCGGCTACCTGCAGCGGGTCTCCATCAACAACGAGGGGGTCATCACCGGCAACTACTCCAACGGCCAGATCATCCCGCTGTATCAGCTCACCCTGGCCCGGTTCAACGCCCCCACCAAGCTGCACCGGGAAGGGAGCAACGCGTACACCGAAACCCAGGATTCCGGCGTGCCCCTCACCGGACAGCCCGGCACTAACGGCCTGGGCTCAATCACCGCCAACTCCCTGGAGCAGTCCAACGTGGACCTGGGCGAGCAGTTCGTACACATGATCATCTACCAGCGGGCCTTCCAGGCCAACTCCCGGGTCATCACCACCAGCGACACCCTTCTGGAAGAGGTGCTGTCCCTGAAACGCTAAAGAACGCAGTAAGGCGCTGGAAAAACTAAGGGGGAGGCAGTAGGGGCGGGTTTTAAACCCGCCCCTTTTTTCTTTATTTCTTTACCGAAAACCGAAAACTGAAAACCGAAAACCGTATTTTCAGGGCTTCTGTGCCCAAAAGACGTATTGGGGCATTTCCACCCCGCGCATGAAGGGGATGGGCGCCAAGATGGTTTCTCCTCGGAGGATGCGGTAGCCGGGAAATTGCCCCTTTATTTCTTCGGGGGTGGGGAAATGGTGGATCATATTGCCATCCGGGGTAGCAATGTCCACCAGGGTGCCGGGCTCCAGTTCCCGGGTCTGGGGCAGGCGCACCAATTCCGCAAACTCCCGGGGTGAAACATAAACGAACAGGTGCCCCCCCGGCTCAAGCACCCGGTCCAGCTCCCGGCAATACCCCTCAAAGGTCCGGGTATCCCCGTGGTTGATGACGTTGATGCTCACCACCAGGTGGAAGGACGCGGCGGCAAAAGGAAGCCTCTCCAGGTCGGCCAGCGCCAGTTGGGCCGGGATTTCCAAGGCCCGCAGCTTCCCCTGGAGCACCTCCAGGATCGGGGCCTCCCGGTCCACCCCCCAGACCACAAACCCCTCCCGGGCCAGGGGCAAAAGATGCCGCCCCGCGCCGCAGCCCGCGTCCAGGACCCGGCGGCAGCCCGCGACCTTAATTACCGGCAGCGCCGCCAGAAACTCCGGATTGGGCCGGAGCCGCTGCATCTCCGGCGCAGCAAAGATTTCTCCCCAGTCGGGCATGGTTCACCAGATTAGTTTTATTTCTCTGGTTCCCAAGCTGAGCTTGGGAACCCACTTGGCGCAAAGCTGTGCTTTGCGAAACATTTCAGCCAGCTATTCCTTTCTGCTAACTAAACCATAAATCCCCCAAGCAAAGCTTGGGAAAAATCAGCGTTCCCAAGTACAACTTGGGAACGAGAAAGATTATATCGCAATATAACGATATTTTCCTTGACAGAACTTCCAGTAAAGCGATATTGCTTTTGCGGATACGGGTAATCGCCATGAAAAATAATGAAAAAAACACTGACGCCATCGATATCCTGCACCGCCGCTATATCGGGGAGAGTGCGGAACGGCAGGCGTCCCTTGAGGCCGAGAGGGTGCACGCCCAAGTGGCCCACACCATCTATGATTTACGGAAGCAACAGGGCCTCACCCAAAAGGAACTGGCAAAGATGATCGGCACCACCCAATCGGTGATCAGCCGCTTGGAAGACGCTGATTACGAGGGGCATTCCCTCTCCATGCTCAGCCGCATCGCCACGGCCCTGGGGCAGCGCCTCGTTTTTTCGGTGGCGCCCGCGGCTCCAGGCGGAGGAGAAGCAGTGATTGGACAGGAAGAGTTACCTGCCTCTCTTAAAAAGAATAAATTGATTTATGACCATACCGACTCTGGAAAAAGTATGTCCGTTGAGGATAAAAAGGTGTATAGCAAAGGCGCTAAAACTCGGAAGGAGAAAAAATAAATGATCCCCCGCTACAGCCGCGAGGCCATGGCCCGCATCTGGACTGAAGAGCACAAGTTCGCCACCTGGCTGCAGGTGGAGTTGGCCGCCATGGAGGCCATGGCCGCACACGGCGTCATTCCCAAGGAAGTGCCGGAGCGGGCCCGCGCCGGGGCCGTCTGCGACGTGGAGGCCATCCTGGAGATCGAAAAAAAGACCCACCACGATGTGGCCGCGTTTGTGGACCAGATCTCCCAGTGCCTGGGAGAAGACGGCCGCTACTTCCATTTCGGCCTCACCTCCTCGGACGTCCTGGACACGGCCCTGGGCCTGCGCCTGAAGGAGTCCGCGGACCTGCTTTTGGCCGACGTGGACGCGCTCCTGGACGTGCTTAAAGACCAGGCCTATGCCTTTAAAGACCTGGTGATGGTGGGCCGCACCCACGGGGTGCACGCGGAACCCATCACCCTGGGCCTAAAATTCGCGCTCTGGTACGCGGAGTTTGAGCGCCACCGGACCCGGCTGCAACAAGCCCGAAAGGCCGTCGCAGTAGGAAAACTCTCCGGCGCGGTGGGCACCTTCGCGCATCTGCCCCCGGAAGTGGAGGCCTCGGCCTGTGCGCTGCTGGGCCTGGAGCCGGCATCCATCTCCACCCAGGTCATCCAGCGGGACCGCCACGCGGAATTTTTTGCAACCCTGGCCCTGGTGGGCGCCAGCATCGAAAAGGTGGCCCTGGAAATTCGCCACCTGCAGCGCACCGAAGTTAGGGAAGCGGAAGAGATGTTCGCCGCGGGGCAAAAAGGCTCTTCCGCCATGCCCCACAAGCGCAACCCCATACTTTCCGAAAACCTCTGCGGCCTGGCCCGCATTCTCCGGGCCAACGCCCTGGCCGCCCAGGAAAACGTGGCCCTCTGGCATGAACGGGACATCAGCCACTCCTCGGTGGAGCGCCTCATCGCCCCGGACAGCGCCATCTTGCTGGACTTCATGCTGGCCCGCCTGACGCGCCTCTTAAAAAACCTCCAGGTCTATCCGGAAAATATGGCCAAAAACCTCCATCTCACCCGCGGCCTGGTCTTCTCCCAGGGGCTGCTCCTGGCGCTCATTAAAAAAGGCCTCACCCGGGACGCGGCCTACCGCCTGGTGCAGCGCCCGGCCATGCGGGTCTGGGAAGAAGGGGGGGAATTCTTCCAAAGAGTCCAGGAAGAACCGGCTATTGGCAAATACTTGTCCCCTGAAGAAATCGCCGAAATCTTCGACCTCAAGCACTACTTCCGGCATATCCCCACCATTTTCGAGAGGGTCTTTGGGCAAGAGGGTTGAAGGGAGAACTGGGGGGAAAAAGTGGTCAGTGGCCAGTGGTCAGTGGTCAGAAAAAAGAACTGACAACTGGCCACTGACCACTTTCCTTTGCGCCTTTGCGTCTTTGCGTGAGAACTCTCTACGCCAGTGAAACCTTAATCTGGTCTTCCCTTGGGTTGACCCGTTCCAGGCGCACCAGGACCAGGTCTCCGGGGTTGAGCTTCAGGGTGGCGGGTGCGGGCAGGAAGACTTCCAGTTGAATGTCGGGGAAAAGCAGGCGGTAGCGGTGGGGCAGAGCTTCCAGGACCAGGGCCTCTTTCTTTTGCCCCAGCCGGAAGGACAGGTATTTGAGGAGCCAGTAGCGCAGGCGCCGGGTTTTCAGGAAGCCGGCCCGCCTTATGGCCGGCTCGATGGAAGTGAGAATATGCCCCAGTTCTTCTTGATTATAAGGGAGCGGCGCCGCACACAAATAAGCGAGAAGTTGCCGGTGGATCACCAGGTCCAGGTAACGGCGGATGGGGGAAGTAGCCAGGGTATAGTATTCCACTCCCAGGCCCCAATGCGGTTGGGGCTCAAGGTCCATGACCACCCGGCTCAGGCGACGGCGGTCCCGGTAGAGTTCCAGGAGGCCTTTGGGTTCCTGCCGATTGATGGGTTCCCGGGGTTCG
>JACQYN010000061.1 GCA_016208235.1 Deltaproteobacteria bacterium | reverse complement strand
GAGTTGGCCCTGCTGCCCATCGGCAGCCACTATGTCATGAGTCCGGCGGAAGCGGCCCTGGCCTGCCGGTTGCTCAAACCGAAGTGGGTCATTCCCATGCACTACGGGACTTTCCCGGTGCTCACGGGTACGCCGGAGGAGTTGCAAGAGCTTTTGAAAGGGGAGCCGGATATCAAGGTCATTGCCCTGAAGCCGGGAGAAACGGTGGAATAGTTTTAAAACATTTGACATATTGCATAGGAAGATTAGGAATGAATTGGAGTACCTTTGGCTGACCGAGTCTTTGCAATCGCTAACAAAATAAATTTAACCTAAAGACTATTTATCTGAATTAATTTTCAAGTTACCTCAGAAATATGATTGGTAAAATTAAATATTTAAAGGAGTTGGCAGGTATAGCAAATCGTATTTTTCCTACAGCTAAGCGTCTTTATGAAGAACGTAAGGCAATTAAATGGGGGATTGAGCCTGAGAATATATTTCTAAGAAAGGTGGTATCCGAAGTTATCGGAAGAATTACTAATTTAGGAAAAAATGAAGCTTGGTTCAAATCAATTTTTTCTAAGTTTTGTAACTTTGTTATAGATCCACCAGAAATTTTCAAAGTGGTGGCTATAAAAGAATGGTTAAATGATGACGCCGTTAAAGATGGTTTATGTAAAATTATTTCAGCTAGACTTATTCAAACTTCCTGCGATATCTCTGACATAAAAAAAATATTAGAGGAAAAATCTTCAAATTATACATTAGAAAGACCAGAAATTGTATCTTATGCAATTGACATTGTTGTCTTTACAGTAGTTGCGAGTATCGTTTCGTCTTTAGAATTAGATCAGTCTTCTCGGATGTTAGCACTTATCGTACAAGAGGGAACCTCCCGGATTCTTACAAAATTTGATGATCTTAGCGATCAACTATCTAAAAGAGAAGTTCCTATGAATGACATTACGAGAAATCTCCCGATTAAATCCATAATATCTGCATTAAAAAGAAGGGAGTTATCTTCCATAAAAGAATTGTTAGAATTTTATTGGGATAAATTACCTAATGAAATGAAGGCAGAATCATTAATATTGATTGGTGATACAAATAAATTTGAGTCTTTGGTTCGCCATAACATTGAGGACAATAAATTAAAATTTTGGGATGCTAGGGGCGACCTCTTAAGAGGAAAATATCATGATAGTATCATAAAATTATTAGATTTATATCAGCATAAAGCTCTTGATAGTTATTATAAAATCCAATGCATGAGAAATATTGGCAATATTTTAACTGATTTCGAATTTTACGATTTATCAGAAAATGTTTTCAATACCGCTCTTTCTCAATCAGATTTTGAGAAAAACAATATGTACTTTAAAGCAAAGATATTTACTGACCTTACACGATTGGCATGCAGGACGAGAAATTTAAAATTTATTGATGATAATGGTAAAAAAGCTATTTTCTTTTGCAAGGAAGAAAACTTTCCCTGGATAGAGCAAATTGTCGTTATTGAGATTTTAAAATTCTATGAAGGATATCGATTAGAAGGATACATTGCTCCTGATATAATAATTCCTAGTGCAACCGAGAAACGTATTAACAAGATTAATGAACAACTTGGAAATATGATTGGTATAATGAGTTGGAATTTAGTAAGATCATTGCGCTTGCTGAACGAGGGAAAAAAATTTGAAGCTTGCGAATTGCTAAAATCTATTATACGCAATACCAGTGGCAATCCTTTTAATTTTTATGGGACGTACGAAGCTTCATTATATTTAATTAATTATTGTGAAGAAGTTAGTGTTAAGAATAATGTAATTAAATATATCGATTGCTTTAATAATGAGAAAAGGTTGATCTCCGAAGATGTCTTGGGGAAGATATCATTATGCTTCCCGAATATATAAAGAAGGATATAAATGATAGTTTTAATAGAATAACGGCTTCATTTGAAGCATTCTGGCAGATAACTATAAAATTATGCGATGGATGCACCTTAGCCTGTTTACACTGTTCACATCATTGCGAGAAACCGACCCTCATTCATGTTAGCAATGTTTTAAAAATTATAGATAAATGTAAATTGTCAAATCTGACCAAAAGTATTCTTTTAACAGGAGGAGAACCTTTAATTTATCCAGAAATTGATAAAATATTTAAAAAACTTCATTGTGAAAATATACCTTTCGATGTTAATACCTGCTTGTTCGTGGATATCAAAAACGTAGAAAAATTAGTTAATTACAATGTAAGATGTTTAAGATATTCTATATACGGCCAAACCAAAGAAGAACATAATGCATTTACACATAGAGATTCATGAGATATTGTAGTAAAAAATGGTAAATATTTGAGTAGCACTAAAGATAAAAAGTTTAGAGTGGAAATTAATTTAAATGTAACTATTTATAACTATAGATCGTTACTCGATAGAATACTTTGGATAATTGATACATTTAATCCGAACGATATTAATTTATGTCCAATTTATGATGTTAAAGAATTACAGTTGTCTTCAAAAGACGTTGGATATTACTATAAAAAAGTATATCCAGAAATAGAGAATCTTTGCAAGAAAAATAAATTTACGCAATTGCCAGTTCGGGCGTATCTGTTATTTGGACAAAATGAAGGGAAAAATTATTTAGAAGGAAATAGATATTATGTTTCTCATGAAGCTAATTGTTATGCGGGGTCAGCAAATATTTTCATAGACAACTTTGGAAAAATCTATCCTTGTGTCTCTCATCAAGTACATCGATTTATGGATAATCATATTTGTCTCGGCACATTACAAAAGACGGATTATATAACAAAATTAATAATTGATAAAAAAACTCCCTGCTATAATCCAAATGATAATAAAATATGTAGAAATTATTGTCCGATATTTTTTGGAAGAGTTAATAAATATATTGATTTTCTTATTCAAGGAGAGAGGTGAGATTGCTTCGCCGTAGGAAGCGATGGCAGGCATATCCGGACAGGCCGGAGTTGGTGGGGGATATTAGTGCCCGCCATGGATTGCCGTCCTTGGTGGCCCGCATTCTGCTGAATAGGGGGATTTATGAATCCGAGGACATACTGGCCTTTTTGGACCCAAGCCTAGAGCGCCTTTATCCGCCCTTCAGGCTGGCGGACTTGGAGCCCGCAGCCCAGCGTTTGGGCCGAGCTGTGATAAAAGGTGAACCTATAGCAATTTATGGGGATTATGATGTCGATGGTCTAACCGCTACTAGTTTAATGAGCAATTTTTTTAGAGAGTTAGGAATCAATTGTACAACCTACATCCCCAACCGTCTCAAGGAAGGCTATGGATTAAAAATAAAGGGATTGCGGGAACTATCTAACCATGCCCGTCTGGTTGTCACCGTGGATTGCGGCATCAGCGACGTCCGGGAGGTGGCCTGGGCTAAGGCGCAGGGGCTGGAGGTGATCGTCACCGACCACCACGAACTGCCGCCGGAGTTGCCCCCGGCCCTGGCGGTGGTCAACCCCAAGCGGGGAGGGGAGGATTATCCCTTTGCGGACCTGGCGGGGGTGGGGGTGGCCCTGCTTTTAGCCTCGGGAGTGCGGGCTAATCTGCGGGAGAGCGGTTGGTTTAAGAGGCACCCGGAGCCCAACCTCCGGTTTTACCTGGATCTGGTGGCCCTGGGCACCGCCGCGGACGTGGCCCCCATGGTGGGGGAAAACCGCATCCTGGTGCGCCAGGGCTTAAAAGTCCTGGAGGAGAGCCGGCGCCCCGGGTTGGTGGCATTAAAAGAAGTGGCGGGCCTGGAGGGCAAACCCATTTCCTATCGGGACGCGGTCTTCCGCCTGGCCCCCCGCCTCAATGCCGCGGGACGCCTGGGGCAGGCCCGGGGGGCCCTGGAGCTATTGCTAAGCCGGGACCTGGCCCAGGCGCGCATTCAGGCCCGGCATCTCAGTGACCTTAACCGCCAGCGCCAGAGCTTGGAAGAGAAGGTCATGCGCCAGGCCCTGGACCTGGTGGGGCAGCAAGACCTGGGAGACCGGCGGGTCTGGGTCCTGGCCGGGGAGGGCTGGCATCCGGGGGTCCTGGGCATTGTGGCCGCGCGGCTGGCGGAAGCGTGTCACCGGCCCGTGGCCCTGGTGAGCCTGGAGGAAGGCCGGGGGCGGGGTTCGGCCCGGAGCGTCGAGGGTTTTCATCTCTTCCGGGGGCTTGCGGCCTGCCGGGAAATTTTGTCCAGATTCGGAGGGCACCAGGCCGCCGCGGGATTTGAGGTTCAGGCCGCGGACCTGGAGGCCTTACAAGAGGGATTGGAGCAGGCCTTTGACCAACAGGTGGGGCCGGAGCCGTTGAAGCCCACGCTAAAAGTGGACGCCAAGGTGCTGTTAGAGGACCTGGATGCCCATTTTTACCAACATCTGGAGCGGCTGCGCCCCTTCGGGCCCGGGAACCCGGAGCCGGTCCTGGCCTGCGCCGGGGTGGAGTGCCTGACTTCCCGGATCGTGGGGGAGCGGCACCTGAAGGTGCAACTGGCCCAAAACGGCTGTCTCATGGAGGCCATCGCCTTTGACATGGCCGCGGCCCACCCCCTGGGCGGTTCTTTGGAGGTGGCTTTCAGCCCCAGGTTCTCCTTCTTCCAGGGGCGCCTGCGCCCGGAGCTGCAGTTACTAGATTGGACGCGGGCGTGAGGAAGCTGACCGCTTTCAGCTATCAGCTTTCAGCCAAAAAAGTGATAATGTTGGGGTTTGTAATTTGCATGACATAAAATCAGGCCCGAGCGTCTGGCCTGGCAAGCTTAAGTCCCCCTTTTCTAAAGGGGGATTTAAGGGGATTTTCAAATGCTTATATAATCCCCCCTACCCCCCTTTAAAAAAGGGGGGTAACTACTAGCCTTTATTAAGGCTTTTGCGTAATTAAAGAAAAACATCTTATGGAGCCTCACACTTGAGAATTCGGCGGGCAGTGCCCACCCCACATTTCTTCACCGACAATGAAAAACCGAAAACAGAAAACCGCAATAGTCCTTGCTCCCTATAACCGTTCTGTGATAGAGGATGATAACGCCCAAAGGGCCATCAAGGAGGAGTCATGGCTGGGGTCAACAAGGTTATCCTGGTTGGTAATCTCGGGGCTGACCCGGAGATGCGCTACACTGCCGGCGGTACCGCGGTATGCAAGTTCAGAATAGCCACTACCGAGAGATATAAGGATCGCCAGGGCAACACGCAGGAGCGCACCGACTGGCACCGGATCACGGCCTGGGGCAAGCTGGCGGAGATCTGCGGTCAATACCTCGCCAAGGGGAAACAGGTTTATATTGAGGGGCGGCTTGAGTATGGGTCCTACGAAAAGGACGGGGTGAAGCACTACACCACCGACATCATCGCCAATACCATGCAGATGCTGGGACTTGCGGGCAACCGGGCGCAAGAGCCGGAACCGCCCTTTAGCCCGCCGCCGGGGGGCGTGCCGGAAGACGACATTCCCTTTTAATCTTGCATGAAGGAGTTTTTCCGGGGAAAGCCGGGGGCTTCGGGCCCTTGTCAGTTATAAGTAGCCAGGACCTTGAACGGGCGGTAGTCTGTCCTTTATGGCCATCTAGAGCCCGCCGCGTCTAACTGAAGCCGTTTTCCCCGTGACTCCCCTGACATGACCACTGTCACCAGCCGCCGTGCTCTCCGGGAGCAAATCGTGGCCTTGCTGGAGGCCGGGGATTTTCCGGCCCTGGCGGATCTGGCGGGCAGGGAGTCCGGTGTGGCCGGACAACTCCTGAACTTCCTTTTCTCCCCTGGTGAATTGGTGCACTGGCGGGCGACGGAAGGTTTGGGTTACGTGGCCGCGGCCCGGCCGGAACAGGTGCGCAAGGTCATCAACCGACTACTTTATCAGTTGAATGAGGATTCTGGAAGCACGGGTTGGGGGGCAGCGTCCGCCCTGGGAGAAATCGGCCGTCACCAGTTACCTTTGGTGGAAGAGATTCTTCCCATGTTCTATGGGTTTCTGGAACATGATTTTTCTCGGGCGCCCATGCTCTGGGGGCTGGGGCGGTTGTGGGAGGTTCACCCCGGGGCCCTGGAAGAAGCCGTCCCTCTGTTGTTTACCTTCCTGGGGGCCCCCGACCCCCAGGTGCGGGGGGTGGCGGCCTGGTGCCTGGGTAAGGTCAGGCCGCCGGGCATGGCGGAGGCTCTCCAGGGACTGCTGGGAGACGACGGCCCGGTGGAGCTTTACGACCAGGAGCAACTGCGGCGCACTACTGTGGGCCGACTGGCCCGGGAAGCCCTGGGCGAAAGATAGAGGCAAAGGCAGCTTCCGGACAAGCAAGTGAAAATATAACTTCGCCAAAGAGAGGACGATTCATATGTTTTTAGCGATTTTGGGATTCGCGGCGGGCGTGTTTGTGGGCTATAAATATCCCCGCCAGGTGGAGCAGGCGGTGGAAAGCACGAAAAAGCTGTACAACGACCTGAAGGACAAATTCTTCAAAGGGTCATCCCCCCAAGGTCCTTCGGGCCAGTAATTTGTTATGAAGTGTGGGGGACGGCCAGAAGGTCAGTGAGCGGTGGGCAGTAAGCAGTGAGCAGTAAAAAAACAAGTCCTATTGGGGCCACCCTTTTTCACTGCTTACCGCTAACTCCAGATGCCCCCTCCCTCAGATTCACTTTTCCAGCCTGAGGGCGATCACTGCGCCCTGGCGACCGGTTATGCGGTCCCGCCGGAAGGAGAAAAACTCCTCGTCCCGGCAACGGGTGCAGATTCCGGCGATGTCGATCTGCTGGGATTTGAGTCCCGCGGCCTGCAATTGGTCCCGGCTCAAGGCCCAGAGGTCGAAGTAGGTGGGGCGAACCTGGTAGGGCCAGAGTTCAGGAGGGAATTCCTCGCGGTAATTGCGGAATTCGGCGCAGCAAGGCCCCAGGCTGGGGCCCAGGGCCGCGACCAGGTCTTGGGGGCGGCAGCCAAACCTTTCCTGCAGGCGGGTTACGGCTTCCCGGAGAATGTTTGCGACCTGGCCTCGCCAGCCGCAGTGGACATTGGCTGCCACCCGGCGCCCCGGATCATAAAGCATCACCGCCTGACAGTCCGCCTGCTTGATAAGTAGGCCCAGGCCCCGCTGCTGGGTGAGAAGGATGTCAGAATCGGGAATTTCTGCTGGCGACGCGGGGTTGCCGGCGGTGACCAGAAAAGCGCGGCAGCCGTGCACCTGGGTGGCGCTCACCAGCCCGTTCAGTCCTAAGGCCTGCTGCACCAGGTCGCGGTTGTGGACCACCAAAGGGCCTTGATCTCCCACCGTGAAGCTCAGGTTGAGGCTGTGGAACGGTTCCGGGCTCACTCCCCCCCGGCGGGTGAAAAAGCCGTGGAGCACCTCCGGAAACGCGGCCAGGAGAGGGGAGCGGTAGCAGGGGAGGCCGCCCAGTTCTGCAAAAATAAAGGGCATCAGCAATCCTTCCTCTAACCCCGTCAATTTAGCATACCTGGATGGAGACCGGAAGCAGGGTCAGCGTTTAGATTTGGTTAGACAATTTCTCGTAATGAGTTGCAGTCAAAGGTAGGGGCGAACCTTGTGTTCGCCCAGCCTCCGGGGCGAATACAAGATTCGCCCCTACACCTGCGGCTGCTGATTCGGGAGGTGGTGGTGGCGAAAAAACAAAATTTTCTCATCGTCCAGCACATGGACTGGGAGGGGCCGGGCGCGCATTTGCTGGAGGCCCTGGAGGCAGGCGAGGTGAGTTACCGGCTCCTGGAAGCGTGGCATGAACCCCTGCCGCGGCTGGACTCTTTTACCGGCATGATCGTTCTAGGTGGCTCCCCCAATGTGGATGAAGAGGAGCAATTCCCCTATCTGCGCCCCCTCAAAGCCGCCATCCGGGAGGTAATAGCCGGGGGTAAGGCCTATTTGGGGTTCTGCCTGGGCCACCAACTTCTGGGGCACGTGCTGGGCTGCCGGGTGGGGCCTTTGCCTAATAAGTCGGTGGGGTTCATCACCGGCGAGCTGACACCCGCGGGCCGGGCGCACTCCGCGTTCCAGGGCTTGCCATCGCCTCTGGACCTCTTCAAATGGCACGGCCAGGGAGTGCTGCCGCCCTTGACGCCGGGGGTGGATATTTTGGCGCATTCTGCCGCGGCCCCGGTGGAGGCCCTGGGCCTGGCGGGCAATCCCCGGGTGGTGGGCCTCCAGTATGACAACCATGCGGGGACCCGGGATGTGGAGAAATGGCTGGAGCACGACGGCCGTTGGGCCCTGAGCGGCAGCGGTGCAGAGCCACAGACCATGTTAAACACTTCAGCAGAAAAAGATGCGACCATCGGCCGGTTATTCCGCCAATTTATGGGCAATTTTCTGCAACTGGCCTAGGAAAATGGAGACAGACGCTATTTTTTAACAACGGAAAGGCAGGGCTATAGCTCAGAGGTCAGAAAAATAGCGTCTGTCCCCATTTTCCCATTTTCCTTCTCCATCGCCTATCCCCTCCGACACCAGGTATCGCCCTACGTTTTCCTCCTTTAAAAATATTCCGGGAATTGGCACTAAAATTGAAGCTATTTTTAGCAAATTAAACTTGGAGGGACGGGGATGAAGCGCAATAAACGCACGATGGTGATAGCCCATGAGGATTTAACGCCATTGACGGAACATATTCTGACCCAGATGGGTCATGAAGGGAGCGATATCCGCAAGCGCTTGAAGCTCTTTTACCGGGAGCGGACCATCAGCGAACCGATTCCTTACGAGGAGCCCCTGGAAAACCCCATCTAAAGGGAAGGGGCTCGGTTGGCGGCAGATTTTTCCTGGAGGGAGGCAATATTTGCCGCGGGGGAAAAGATTTAACCACAAAGACCCAAAGACACAAAGGTTCATAGAGAATAATTTTAAAGGAGGGTGGGCCAACGGCCCTCCCTCCTTTTAATTTTTCCCTTTGTGATCCTCTGTGCCTTTGTGTCTTTGTGGTTAAGTTTTTTTAAATTGACTGAACCCGGGCGGGTGACTATATTGTCTGCATCCAGGGGGGGGATTCATGACTTGGCTGCGAATGATCTTGGCGCTGGGAATATTGGCCGCCGGCTGCGATACGGTGCTCTACCCGCGATTCGAAAAATCGATGTGGTCCTCTTATATGCAACTGCAAGACTTGCAGTTGGGAATGTCGATGTCCGAGGTGGAAGGGATCATGGGCCCACCAGGCATTAAGGAAGAAGGGGATTACCGGGGCGGGCATTATGTGTTTTATTTCTACCTGACCCATTCCATGGATTACGAAGGGGGGAATACCGTGCGCAACGGTTACACTCCCCTGGTCTTCCAGCATGGACGTTTGGAGGGCATCGGCAGACGGGCCTACCGGCTCGCGGTGGAACGCCCCGAAGGGGCTGAAGCCCCGGATGATCCCTGGAGGAGGGTGCGGTAAGGACGGTTTTCGGTTTTCAGTTTTCGGTTTTCAGTAAAAAAACAAATAATCTGCAATTCAATAAGGCGGGCCTCAGTGTCCGCCTTGTGTTTGTTCCCCACCTGTTTTTCACTGACCCCTGATACCAAGTTGCGGTCAAAAAAGTAACATTGTCATTCTGAGCGCAGCGAAGAATCTCAAAATACGAGATTCTTCACTCCGCTTCGCTCCGTTCAGAATGACAGCTCAATATTACTTCTATGACAGCAACTTGGTATGACCCCTGATTACTGACCACTGATCACTGCTTTTCCAGGCTCCCCCACCAGGTGGCCGCAGGCCGCGGCGATCTCCTGGCCCCGGCTTTGCCGGATGAAGACCGCGTAGTTCTGCTGCCTGAGGATCTCCTGAAATTCCAGGATGCGGCTTTCCGGCGGCGGGGAGAAGGGCAGGCGGGCGTGGGGGTTGAAGGGGATGAGGTTGATTTTGACCCGGAGGCCCCGAAGGAGCCGGGCCAACTGCCGGGCCTGGGCCGGCGCGTCGTTGACGTCCTTCAAAAGCACGTAAGCAAAGGTGATACGGCGGTGCCGGGGCAGGGGAAAGTCCCGGCAGGCCTGGAGCAGGGCCGCCAGGGGATAGCGGCGGTTGACCGGCATGAGGCGGCTCCGGAGGTCGTCATCCGGCGCGTTCAGGGAAATGGTGAGGTTGAATTTAACCTCATGGCCCAGACGGGGAATCAAAGGGGACAGGCCCACGGTGGACACGGTGAGGCGCCGGGGGGAGAAATTGAGGCCCCAGGGGGCGGTGATGATCTTCAAGGCCCGGGCCACCCCGGGAAAGTTGGCCAGGGGCTCCCCCATACCCATGAAGACCAGATTGGTCAGCGGCAGGCCTGCGGGCAGCAAGGCCCGGGCGGCCAGCACCTGATTGACCATCTCCCCGGCCGTGAGATTGCGGACGAAGCCCCGTTGGGCCGTCAGGCAGAACGCGCACCCCTGGGCGCAGCCCACCTGGCTGGAAAGGCAGAGAGTGGCATGATCGCCTTCGGGGATGAGCACCGCTTCGATGCGGTGGCCGTCTTCCAGGGCCAGGAGCAGCTTGCGGACGCCATCCGCGGCCTGTTGTAGGCCTACTATCTGCAAATGGCTGATCTGGGCCTGCCGGGCCAATTCCTCCCGGAAGGGCCGGGCGATATCCGTCATCTCCTGGAAATCGGTTACCCCTTTATAGAGCCATTTTGTAACCTGGCGGGCCCGATACCGGGGCTGGCCCCAGGCGGCCATAAGTTGCTCCAGCTCTTCCAGGGTAAATTCCTTCAGGTCCAGGGGATGGGTCATGGGAAAAGAGGGAAGGGGGTTAGGCCGATCTTTGCTGTAATGAGACAAGCTGTTTGATTATTATATTTTTTTTACTGAAAACCGAAAACTGAAAACCGAAAACTGTCTTTAATGGCCCCGGGACCGCTCCAATTCCTCCTGCCGGGATTTGCAGGCGATGCACATGGTGGTTACCGGCCGGGCGATGAGGCGTTTTTCGCTGATCTCGCCGCCGCAGAGTTCGCAATAGCCGTAGGTGCCAGCCTCGATGCGCTCGATGGCTTCCCGGATTTTGGTGATCAGCCTGCGCTCCCGGTCCCGGATGCGCAGGGTGAAGTTGCGGTCGGTTTCCAGGGCGGCCCGGTCCGTGGGGTCGGGGAAAGGCGAAGCCGCGCCGGTCATGTCTGTCCGGGTCTTATCGGCCTCACCCAACAGTTCTGCCAGACGCTGATGCAAAAGCTGGCGGAAAAATTCAATACGATCCGGTTCCATTACCAACTCCAACCTTTCCGCATTCTACCAAATTTTTCGGGGAATTGCTCGCCCGTTGATATTTCCCGCTAGCGCCGCCGCTCTTTTCCTCCAATTGCAGGTACTCAATAACCAGCCCCCGGTCCACTGCCTTGCACATGTCGTAGATGGTCAGGGCCGCGACGGCCGCGGCCGTCAGGGCCTCCATCTCCACGCCGGTGCGGGCGAAAGTATGCGCCCGGGCCAGGATGATCACCGCTTCGTGTTTCGGGTCGGGGGTGAATTCAATGCTGACGCCGTTTAAGGGCAGGGTATGGCACAGGGGAATAAGCTGGGCCGTGTTCTTGGCCGCCATGATGCCGGCCAGGCGGGCCGCGGCCCAGACGTCCCCCTTGGGCAGACGCCCGGACATCAAGAGGGGGAAGACCTTGGGGCCCACCCGCACCCGGCAACTGGCCGCGGCCTGGCGTTCCGTGGCGGGCTTGTCCCCCACATCCACCATACGCATCCGGCCGGTCTCGTCCAAGTGGGTGAAATTACTCATATCAGGCCCCGGTCAATTGTTCTCGCTCCAGGCTGGCAAATTCTTCCAAAATGGCCTTCTGTCCCGGGCTGAGATTGCCCGGAGTAGTTACCACCACCTCCACTACCTGGTCTCCCCGCGGCTCATGTGCTCTGCCCGGCGCCCCGCCCCCGGGAAAGCGAAAGACTTTTCCGCTCTGGGTGCCCCGGGGCAGATTAAGGGTGCGGCAGCCGTCCAGGGTGGGGACGTCCACCATGCCTCCCAGGGCGGCTTGGGCAAAAGAAATGGGAAACCGGCAATGAAGGTCATTTCCCACCCGGGTAAAGAAGAAGTGGGGCTCCACGTGGATGATCACCTCCAGGTTACCCGGCGGCCCGTTCTGGAAGCCCTTGCCGCCTTCTCCGGCGATGCGCAACCGGGCGCCGTCCACGGTTCCCGGGGGGATCTGCAAATGATAGCTGCTGTTCTCCCACAGGTGCCCATGCCCGTAGCAATGGGGGCAGGTCTGGGTGTGAATTTTGCCGTGTCCCCGGCAGCGCTTGCAAAAAGGGCCGAATCGCAGCAGACCGGGTCCCCCCTTGCGGCCCCGGCCCTGGCAGTCGGGGCAGTCCTGGTAACTGCTGCCCGGGGCCGTGCCTGTCGCGCGGCAATGCCTGCAGCTCAGGTCCCGCGGCACCTGAATATCCGTTTCCATGCCCCGGATGGCCGCCAAGAAGGGAATCTGCAGGTCGTAACGGAAATCGGCTCCCTGGGACTGCTGGAGAGGGGAACCAGGGCGGTCGATCCCGAAAAATTCCTCAAAAACCTGCCTCTTATTGCGGAACCGGGGGCGCACGTATTTCTGGGCCGCGGCCCGGGGTTTGTTCTTGACCTGGCGCAGGGCGTCATAAGCTTCCACCAGGCGGCGGAATTGGGCCACGGCCTCCGGATCTTCCGGGTGGTGATCCGGGTGGTATTGCCAGGCCAGAGCCCGGTAACGCCGCTGGATTTCTTCCCAGGTGGCCCGGGGGGAAACCCCTAAAATACGGTAGTCTTCCAAGGTTGCCATGACTTAAAGATTAATGGAGAGTGGGCTCTCCTGCCGGCTCGAGGCTCAAGGCCGCGGCCTTTTCTTTATCTCCGGCCATCTCCAGGGCCCGGCGGGCGAAATTAATCTTGCCCAACTCCAGGGCCTTCCCGGCCACCCGGCGCCAGAGGTCCGGGTCCCCGTCTTTCATACGGCCCAGTAAGTAAGCGTCCCCGCTTTCCAGGCAATGGGCCTTGATCTTTGCCAACCCCTCCTGGTCGTCGCCTTTCCGGAAAAACTCCAGCGCGTCTTCCCACCAACCCAGGGCCAGGAATTTTTCGCCATATTCCCGGCACAACTCGGGGCTTAATTCTTTTTCGTTCAGAAGACGCCTTTTCTTTAAACAGTTAGGCATCCCCTTGGGCAAGGGTTTCTCAGTCCCAGGACTCATAATCACCACGACCTCTAAATGTTTTCAATTTTTTATAAATTATCTGGAGGCCGATGTAAACTGGAATTTGCAGGGTCTGCGGGGCAGGAGGGAGTGGTAAGGGGGATAAAAAAGATTTTACCACAAAGACACAAAGACACAAAGGTTCACAGAGTAAAATCAAATACTTATGTCTTGGCTTTGCCAAGACACAAGTATTTCTTTTTCTTTGTGATTCTCTGTGTCTTTGTGTCTTTGTGGTTAATCTTTTTATCCTTCCCCCTCAGCGGCCGAAGTAGCCGGTGATGGAGGCCGAGGCCAGGATTTTGCCTTCCATAGCCTTCTGGAACGCGGCCAGGGTGGTCTGGCGGCCCAGGTCCAGGCGGGGCACGTTGAGGGCATAAATAGTGACCACGTAGGGATGGTCGCCGGTGCCCTTAGGAGGCTGCGGGCCACCGTAGCCCGGGTTCCCGAAGGAACTGTTAAGCTCCAGCGCACCGGCGGGCATCTTCTTGCCGGACGCGCCTTCGGGCAGGGAGGTTACCTCCGGGGGAAGGTTGATTACCAGCCAGTGTACCCAATTGCGGGCCACCGGGTGGGGGTCAACCATGGAGAGGGCAAAGGACTTGGCGCCCGCGGGGGCGTCCGACCAGTTCAGGGGCAGGGACACATTCTTCCCACCAGCCCCGGGCATGACATAGGGCACGGGGATCTTCCCGCCGTCAGTGAAGGCCGTGGACGAGAGTTGCATACCTGTCTCTCCATTAGTTTGGGCTATAAAAAGGGGAAGAACAAAGAAGGTGAGCGCCAAGAGGATAAAAAGTCTCTTCATATATGAGGAATCCCTTAATAAGGAATTTGGGGTGGCCCAGGCTTCCAGCCCGTGCAGGCGCTACTGCCCTAAAAATAGTGCTTCCGGGACCTTGACGCAAGGGTATTGGGGAAAAAGGGGAGGAACGCGACTGGAAGGGATGCTGTTAAAAGGAGAAAAAAGGAGCGGCCCCAGGAATTTGAAGCCGCTCCCCAGAAATGGTTTATATCAAATTTTCCACGGAAAACGGAAAACTGTCCTATTCTTCCTCTTCCGGGATTTTGGCGGGCACCACCAGCACCGGCACGGGCAGCCCCCTATGGGACACCTCCCGGATCACCCGCTCCGTGGTGGAGCCTATGATGTGCCGGCCGATGAAGCCGTGCCCATGACTGCCCAAAACCAGAAATTTAATGCCCCGGGCCTCTTCTACAAAAGCAATGATGGCCTCGGAGATGTCCTTTTCGCTTTCCAAGAGGTGGGTGCGGACTTCCACCCCGGCCTTTTGGCTTTTCTGTACTGCCTCTTCCAGCACTTTTTTGGCGTAGGCTTCCTGGTCCTCTTTCAGGTGCCGATCAATAAAGGCGAAATAACCGGCTTTGCGCAGTTGGACGACGTAGAGGACATCCAGGGGCAATTCCAGCAGCCGGGCCATGTTGACGGCCCTGCGCATAGCCTCCCACGCAGGGGCTGACCCATCCACTGCTACGGCAATCGATTTGGCTTTTCCGCCAACCATCAATGGTGCCCTCCTTTCCTAAAGATCACGCCCACCAACAGGCCGGCGCCCATGGCGATGAGCACCGCCATAATGCCGAAGAATACCGGCTGGTTCTGGGAGGTTTCGGTCAGCCAGCTTTCCAACCCCACTTTCTTTATTTCGATAATGTCCTTGCCGTAGCCCACCAACTGGCCCTTCTGAAAACAGAAAGACTCCACCTGGTAGCGGCCCTCGGTGGCCGCGGGGGGAAATCGGAAATAGTGTTTGAAGAGCTTGCCTTCCTCTACCTGGAGGCGGGCCGGGTCTTCCACGATGTTATAAAGATTGGCCCGCTCTTTGATCTTGAGCATGCCTTGAAAGACCTTATCCGCGTCCTCCGGTGCGGCGTCGCCCCGGCTCAGATGCATCTTCATTTTGTGGCGGATAGCCGGGTAGCCCAATTCCAGCTCCTGGGCGGTGGCTTCGGAGACGATCTCTTTGATGGGCTTGCTGGCATGGATCTTATACATAAACGGCGCGCCGGTGACGTCGTATTGCTTCACCGTCATCCAAAACGGGCCTACCTTGCCCTTGACGGAGAATTTGATCTCTTCATCTTTCTCCGCGGTGAGCTTGATGATCAGATCGGTCCCTGGCGCGGGATTGACTCCAAAAAAGTGAATCTGGTCGCCCCGGTAGGAGAGGCCGATCTCAATGAGGTTCTTGGAGGCCGCGGTCACCACCTTCTGTTTGGCTTCCGGAGTAATGGCGACGGCCGGCGCACCCCAGAGGCAAACCAGGCCCAGAATTATAAACAGGGGCAGGATACGCTTCATCTTAATGTCCTCCACCCTTGGCCGGGGCCAGGCTTACCAGGTCGCTGGGGGTGATGACCAGGTCCAGGAAGAGTTTGACGGTCAGGGCCAGGACGATGATGGCCAGGAGGATGCGAATCTGTTCCCCTTTGAGGCGTTTGCCGGCTATAGCCCCGAACTGGGCGCCGATGGTGGAGCCGAACAGGAGGATCAGGGCCAGGAGCAGGTCCACGGTCTTGTTAACCATGGCCTGCTGCAGGGTGACGTTGGCGGAAGTGAGCACAATCTGGAAAAGGTCCGTGCCGATGGCCGCGATGGTGGGCATGCCGATGATATAGATCATGGCCGGCACCATGATGAAACCCCCGCCGACCCCTAAAAGGGCAGCCATAATGCCCACGATGGTGCCGATGGAAAAGGGGAAGATGGCCGAAGTGTGCAACCCGGAGCGGTGAAAATTCATCTTTAAGGGCATCTTGGCGAACAACTTGCCGAGTTTGTGCTCGGAAACTGTCGTCCCCTCTGCCCCGGGGTCCTGTTTGCGGCTGCGAAGGATGGTGCGCAGGCTCTCCATGAACATGGCCCCGCCCACCAGGCCCAGCATGAGCACATAGACCACCTTCATGACGAACTCAAAGTTGCCCGCGGCCCTGAGGACCTTGACGAGTTGCACGCCGATGGTGCCGCCGAAGATGCCCCCGGCCAGGATGACCAGGCCCATTTTAAAGTCCACATTGCCCAAACGCCAGTGGGCAAAGGCCCCTGAACTGGCTGCGGCCACAATCTGGTTGGAGTCCGAGGCCGCGGCCACCGCGGGGGGAATGCCGATCATCATCATCAGGGGGGTGAGCAAGAATCCCCCTCCTACTCCGAACAACCCGGAGAGGAAGCCCACCACGCCGCCGATGCCGAGGATCAGAAAAAAGTTGATGCTCATGCCGGCAATGGGAAGATAAATTTCCACCCCTGTTTGCCCTCCCTAAAATTTGGTTAAGATGACTTGGCTAAATAATGCGTCAAAGTATGTTAAAAATCTCACAAGGTGTCAAGGCATTTTTTCTTGTAGATTTCATATGTTGCGAATTGCATCGGAATTGCATCGGAAGGACTAATATGATTAAATATATTTATAATAGGTGGAAACCTCCCCCAGATGGCGCCTCTGGAGAGGGCGGGGGAAATTTTTCGGGTGTCAGGCGAAGAGGGAAAAAGCCGAGAGATTTTTATTACTTGCTTTCCTCCCCAAAAAATAATGGGCGTGACCATCCGCGTCAGGATCACTGTTGCAAAACTGTACGATTTTCTCCAGACTGGAGGGGAACCCGGCCGCCCAGCCGGGGAGTAAATTCTTGACTTTAACTGATTGACTAATGGTAAGGTACTCTATGATTCGTTGCAGCACTTCAGGGTTTCCTGCTGGTCTCCGTTAGAGGGCGCCGCTGATGACCGCTTGGAAAATCAACTTGCACCTGAATATCCGCCAGAAGGTGGCGGTGGGCCTGACCGCCTGCATCCTGGCCATCGGCTTCATTGGCGGGCTTTCCTATAATTACCTGCGGCAGATCGAGACCAAGCAGCACTTCGTGGAGATTGCCGATGACCTGAGCAACACCATCCTGGAAATCCGGCGCTATGAGAAGAATTACCTGCTTTACGGCTCTGCCGAGGATTGGCAGGAAAACCGGCGCTACATCCAACTGGGCCTGGAGACCCTAGACAAGATCGCCCCGGAAGTGAAGTACCTCAAGATCGCCCCCCAGTTTCCTCTTTTCCGGGAAGAATTTTTGGCTTACAGCCGGCTCATGGAAGAGCTGCCCAAGAGCGCCGCGTCCCGCTCCCGGGTGGAAGAGCAGTTGCGGGAGCGGGGTAAGACCCTGGTGGAGCTATCCCTGCACCTGGTTAAGTTTGAACGGCAAAGAATTCTGGAAATCATCAATACCCTAAAGACCCAGTTACTTTCTTCCATGTTGGTCTTTCTGGGCTTCATGGGCTTTTTCGTCCTTATCGTCAGCCGCAAGATTATCCGCCCCCTAAGGGTGATTGAAGACACCACCCTGCGTATCGCCCAGGGCAATTTCCGGCCGCTGCCGGTCCTGGATACCCGGGATGAGACGCAGCGGGTGGTGGAAGCCTTTAACCGCATGGTGGCGGAGCTGGAAAAGCGCCAGGACCAACTGGTGCAGGCCAAGAAAATGTCCTCCCTGGGGGTGCTCACCGCGGGCATCGCCCACCAGTTGAACAATCCCTTAAACAACATCTCCACTTCCTGCCAGATCATCCTGGAGGACCTGGACCAGTGCGACCGGGAATTATTAAAAAAGATGCTGACCAACGTGGAACAGGAGGTTTACCGGGCCCGGGATATCGTCAAGGGGCTGCTAGAATTCTCCCGGGAGCGGGATTTCGAGCTGAAGCCCATCCCCCTGGAAGACGTGGTCAACCGCTCCATCCGGCTGATTTCCAGCCAAGTGCCCCCGGGGATCGACATCGTGCAAGAGGTGCCCTGGGACCTGGTCCTCAAGATAGACGCTCAACGCTTGCAGGAAGTATTTTTGAATCTCCTGATGAACGCGGTCCAGGCCATTAAGGAGCCGCCCGGGGAAATAAAGATCGCCGCCCAGGTGGACGCCGGGAACAGGCAGGCGGTTATCACCATAGAAGATACCGGCGTCGGCATTCCCAGAGAAGAGATCGACCGGGTTTTTGATCCCTTTTTTACCACCAAGGAGGTGGGCGCCGGCACGGGTTTAGGACTGTCCATAGTGTATGGTATTATCGAGAAGCATCAGGGCTCCATCACCGTGGAGAGCAAGGAAGGGGAAGGAACCAGATTCGTCATCCGTTTGCCTTACAACTCCCTGGATAAAGAGAAGAGGCCGTCCCCATGAAGCGCGCCCGGATCTTGATCGTGGAAGATGAGCTCATCGCCCGGGAAAACCTGGATCACGTCTTGCGCAAGGAAGGCTACGACACCGTCGCGGTGGAATCCGGACAGCTGGCCTTCCAGGAACTGGAAAAGGGAGAGTTCGACTTGGTGATGACCGATCTGCGCATGCAGCAGGTGGATGGCCTCCAGGTCCTGGAGCGCACTAAGGAACTCTTCCCGGATACCGAAGTGATCATGATCACCGGCTACGCCACCGTCACTTCCGCGGTGGAGGCCATGCAAAAAGGGGCGTACCATTACCTCCCCAAGCCCTACAAGATCGAAGAAGTGCGCATCCTGGTGCGCAAGGCCCTGGAAAAGAGATGGCTGCGTCAGGAAGTCATCGACCTGAAACGCCAGGTGCAGAGCCAGAAAGGCGTCCCCCTGATCATCGGCAAAAGCCCCCAGATCGAGGCCCTGAATAGGACCATCCAGCAGATTGCCCCCACGGACGCCACAGTGCTCATCCTGGGGGAGACCGGCACCGGCAAGGAACTGGTGGCCAAGGCCATTCACCACCTGAGTGCCCGGGCCGAGAAACGGTTTTTGGCCATCAACTGCGGGGCCTTCAGCGAAGAGCTGCTGGCCAACGAACTCTTCGGCCACGAGCGGGAGGCCTTCACCGGGGCCCGGGGAGTCAAGAAGGGGCTCCTGGAAGTGGCCCCGGGAGGGAGCATCTTCCTGGATGAAATCGGCGACATGCCGCTATCCATGCAGGTGAAATTGCTCCGGGTCATCCAGGAGAAGACCCTGATCCGGGTGGGTGGGACCACCGAAATCCCGGTGGATATCCGCATCCTGGCCGCCACCAATAAAGACCTGAAAGGGGAGGTGGAACGGGGGGCCTTCCGCCAGGACTTGTTCTACCGCATCAATGTGGTGACCCTGCAAGTGCCCACCCTGGCGGAGCGCCGGGACGACATCCCCCTGCTGTGCCGCCATTTCCTCCGGAAGTTTGCCGAGGCCCAGAGGAAGCAAATCGACCAGATCTCCGAGGAGGTGATGGAGATCCTGATGGATTACGAGTTCCCCGGCAATATCCGGGAACTGGAAAATATCATGGAACGGGCCGTTACCCTGGCCTCCGGCCCCTCCATCGAAGTGAGCCACCTGCCGGGGGATTTCCAACAACCCGGCTTCCAGGTGCAGCGCCGCCAGAAAAAGGAATTCCTGACCCTGGAAGAAAACGAACAGGAATACATCGCCTGGGTCCTGAAACAGATGAATGGCAATAAAACCAAGGCCGCAGAAGCCTTGGGCATCGACCGGGTGTCTTTATGGCGGAAATTAAAGCGGCTGGATTTGGGATAGGAAAACTGAAGCGCATGAAACAGCCATTCGTTATCTGCATTCGCAATGATGATTATCCGGCCTCTTTGGAGAAACGCAAGCTTTACGTTAAGCTTCACGACCCGGAGGCGGAAAAAAATCATTATGTAAGGGTGATCGACGAATCAGGTGAGGATTATCTTTATCCTGAAGGGTATTTCGCGGCAGTTGAGCTTTCTGATGAGACCAGGCGAGCGATCATGACGGACCTCACTGCCCAAGAATTGAGGAAATAACAAAAGGGGGCTGTCCTATTTTTTTCACCTTCCTAAAATTTGCGGTAGGCTCTTCCTCGGGGTCTGACTGCAGTGATGTTGACTGTGTGGGATTCTTCGTCGATTTCGTAAAGGATTCGCCAGTTACCCACCCTGGATTTGCGCTCCTCTTGGCCCATCTCCACCGGACTTGATATGCGGGGGTCCAGCGGGTCTTTTGCCAATTCTTGCAGCCTTCTATGTATGCGCTTGATGGTCGTCCGATCCAGGGACTTGATGATCTTGGTGGCGTTTTTGTCAATGTGGAGGGAATAGCTCATAGACCAAGGTCTTTTTCCAACTCTTCCAGGGTAACAAATTCACCGCGTTTAATGGCTTCCCTTCCTTCCCTAATGGCAGCCCAATCCTCTTCGGTCAGAGGTTCCCGGTCATGTTCCCCCTGCCGGTAATAGAGCATATCCAGAAACTCTCTCAGCAGATCGGCGTCCGGGCCTTGGGCCACAGCCTTGAACTTGTCGAACATGTCTTTATTTATCCCTTTTTCCATGGGGCCGCCTCATTCATGGGGGACTAGATTTCTCTTATAAATCAAGGTAATAAAAAAGCCCGACTCTGTCAAGTCGGGCTCCCCTGGCGATACCCATTTAGCTTCGTAGCCCCAGGCCCCCTCCCCCAAAATCTTTCTCAACCAGATAGCAACACCAGGTCAATGAGGGGTTGAATCTCTTCGGCCAGGACGATTTCCAGCCCTTCTTTCACTTCCTCTTCCAGGTTGTTGATATCCACTTCGTTCTGTTTGGGGAAGACTACCACCTTCACCCCGGCCCGCTGGGAGGCCAGGATCTTCTCCCGGATGCCGCTCACCGGCAGGATGCGGCCAGAAAGAGTCAGTTCGCCGGTCAAGGCCACGTCCCGGCGGGCCGGGCGCCCGGTGAGGAGTGAGAGCAGCGCCAGGGCGATGGTCACGCCCGCGGAAGGGCCTTCCTTAGGGATGGCCCCGGCCGGGAGGTGGATGTGGATGTCCCGGTTCTCGAAGAAGTTGGGGTCCAGGCCGAATTCCTCGGCGTGGCTGCGGACGAAGCTCAGCGCGGTTTGGGCCGATTCCCGGAGCACGGTCCCCAGGGAGCCGGTGAGAATCAGTTGCTGGTGCCCCCGCATCTGGGAGGCTTCTACAAAAATCAGCTCGCCGCCGAACTCGGTCCACACCAACCCGGTGGTAACACCGACGCGGTTGCCCGCTTCCGCCACTTCGTGGGTGAACTTGCGGGGGCCCAGGAGCTTCTCCACCAGGGTTTCATCTACGGCCAAGGCGCAGGACGCGCCCTTGGCCTGGAGGCAGATGCGGGCCAGTTTGCGGCAAATGGTGGCGATCCCCCGGTCCAGGTTGCGCAGGCCCGCCTCCTGGGTGTAATCGTGGATGATTTTCGCGAGGCCCGCGTCGGTAAAATCCGGGGTCAAATGGGTCAGGCCGTGCTCCCTGAGCTGCCGGGGGACCAGATACTTGCGGGCGATGTTTTTCTTTTCGCTCTCCGTGTACCCGGGGAAATTGATGACTTCCAGGCGGTCCAGCAGGGGGTGGGGCAGGGTCTCCACCACGTTGGCGGTGGTGATGAACATCACCCCGGAGAGATCAAAGGGCACGTCCACGTAATGATCCACAAAATGGCTGTTCTGCTCCGGGTCCAGGATCTCCAGCAGCACTGAAGCCGGGTCCCCCCGGAAATCCTGGCCGATCTTGTCGATCTCATCCAGCATAAAAACCGGGTTTTTTAAGCCGATGCGCCGGATTTCGCTGATGATTCTTCCGGGCATGGCGCCTACGTAGGTGCGGCGGTGGCCCCGGAGTTCCGCTTCATCCCGCAGGCCCGCCAGGGACATCCGCACAAATTTGCGCTCCAGGGCCTCGGCAATGCCCCGGCCGATGGAGGTCTTGCCGGTGCCCGGGGGGCCGGCGAAGCAGAGGATGGGGCCCCGGCTCATCTGCACATGCCGCTTCTTGTCAATGATCTCCCGGACTGTGTCCCGGAGCTCGTCCAGCTTGATGGGCTTGGAGAGGTAATGGGCTGCGCCTTTCTTCAGGGCGTCCACCGCGGAACTGACCGTAGCGTAGCCCGTGACCATGATGATTTCCGTGTGGGGGGCCAGTTGCTTGGCGGATTCCAGGAGCTGCAGGCCGTCCATCCTCTCCATCTTCAAATCCGTGAGAATCAGGTCATACTCCTGGGCCTTGATCATGTCCATGGCTTCCGCGCCGTTGGACGCGCCGCTAACCTGGTGGCCCTCCTTCCGGAGAATGTACTCCAGGTTGGTGCGGGCGATCTCTTCATCATCCACTACCAGCACCCGGGCGCTCTGGAGGCTGCAGAGGGTGCGCACCGCCAGGTATTCCAGGATCCTTTCCTTGACGTGTCCCAGCCCGTAGTGCTGGGATTCCAGGATGCGCCCGGCCCGTTTCAAGTCCAGGTTGTCCTCGGTAAAGCGGTTCCAGGGAAGAGAGATGAGATAATCCAGATAATTCAGGCCGATGGAGTACTCGGCCACCGAAGGATCGGTCTTTTCTACTCGCTCCAATTCCTTCAGGGCCACGGCCAGCACTTCCGGGGGGAGTTGGGCCTTATGAATGGCGGTGCGCAGATCCGCCAGTTCCTGCCCTGCCTTGGGCCTTTCCTCTTCGCCTTTACGGAAAAAAATCATAGCGGCAAACCTTCCTGGAGTTGAGGAGTATCACACCCCATCCACAGTATAAAGAAAAACTTGGGGCAGGGCAACTTCAGCCGCGGGGCCCGACTTATTTTAATTTTATGATTTTCTTTGGCTTTTTTCTAGATCCAGGGGGGCCTCATCTTTGTGTTGCATTTTGCAATTTGGGGGACGGGGTGCTGCAACAATAGTTAATACGTTGATAATAAAAGATATTTTAAAAATGGTTTGTGAACCATTGCACAACGCAACAGTTGGAGTGGCTCTAATTTGAGAGCTATATCTTTTATATGTAATAATTTAAGTATGTTAATTAGTTGGCAAGGATCTTGAATATAAGAAAATCAAATGAAAAAGGCCGTCAGGTCTTTTCCGAAGGCAAGAATTCCTGACAGGGAAAAGAAAGCCATGCTGAGTTTCATCAAGAAAGTCCAAGAAAAGGAAACGGGCCCGGAACAGGAAAGCCCCCGGCTGGGAAATGGCCGGGAATCCCCGCCCAAACCCGAGGTCTCCCGAAAGATCCTGGTGGTGGGCAAAGGCGAAACCCTGGACGCGGAGGTCATGGATTACGCCGTTAACCTGGCCGAGCGGCTGGGGTATGACCTCATTGCCTTGAGTGTCAACCCCACGCTGGGCCAGAAGGGAAGATTCTTTTCTCCTTATAAATATCATCTGCGGGAGAAATTCGCCCAGCGGGCCCGGGCCGCGGGGGAAGCCTTGAAAAAGAAAATGGCCCTGAGGGGCGTAAATTTTGAGCAGGTGGTGAAATTCGGGGACCTGGGTAAAGCCGTGGCCGCAGTCAACCAGCAGTTCAAACGGATTGAGTTCGTGATTACCCAGGATGGAGTCAAAGAGAAGGAAGTCAATGGGGAAATAAATATCCCCGTTTTCAGGATAACCGGATACCAAGGAGAGAGAATGATGGCTAAAGAGTTGGACAGCAGGGGGATAGGATTGATGGGCAAAACGGTGGGTTACGGCATTGCCGCGGCGGGGCTTTACGCCGCGCTCTTTTGGAATACGGACACGGTGATGCATTATTTCACCAAGGGGTCCTGGTACGCGGCCCTGCCCATTGCCACGGTCTTTGTCGTCTCTTTCGTGCACGGCGCGTTTTCCAACTACCTGTGGGAAGCCTTGGGGATTCAGGCGCCCAAGAGAGTGCAGCCCAGACCGACGGCGGCCAAGCGGCCGGTGGACAGAAAGCGGCCCCGTCCCCAACTGCGCATCGACACCTAAGATACTTAGAGCCAGGAGGAATATCTCATGACCGATATCGCACCGGAAGCTGTCAAGTTTATTGATCTGAGCTTAACCACCATTGCCTTCTTATTTATCGTCGGTTTCATCGGCGGGCTGGTAAGCGGTTTCATCGGCTCCGGGGGGGCATTTGTGCTCACCCCGGGGATGATGAGCCTGGGAGTGCCGGGAGCCGTGGCCGTGGCCAGCAACATGTGCCACAAGTTCCCCAAGGCCCTGGTGGGCGCGTATAAAAGATATAAATACGGGCAGGTGGACATCAAACTGGGTCTGATCATGGCCGCGTCCGCGGGGGTGGGGGTGCAGGTGGGGATCATGATCCAGGAGTGGATTCTGAAAAAGTGGGGTGAGGCCGGCTCCAACCTCTACGTCAGCCTGTCCTTTGTGGTCATCCTGGTGATCGTGGGCGGCTATGTCTTTTATGACGCGTGGAAGACCTCCAAATCCGGGGGCGAGGAAAAGGTGACCTCCCTGGCCCTCTGGCTGCAGAAGATCAACCTCCCCCCCATGATGCACTTTAAGACCGCGAATGTGTACATATCCATGTGGTTCACCATTCCCATCGGCTTTGCCACCGGCATGCTGGCGGCCACCATCGCGGTGGGGGGCTTCATCGGCGTCCCCGGCATGATCTACGTCCTGGGGGCTTCGGGCCTGGTGGCTTCGGCCACGGAATTGGTCATCGCCTTTGTCATGGGTTTCGGGGGCACGGTCAAGTGGGCCATCAACGGCATGGTGGATATCCGCCTGACCCTCATCATCCTGGCCGGGTCCCTCCTGGGCGTGCAACTGGGCGCCATCGGCACAACTTATGTAAAAGAACACATGATCAAGATCGTCATGGGCACCATCATGCTCATCGTCGCAGTGAGCCGGGGCCTGGCGGTTCCCAAGTATCTGAAGCAGTTGGGCGTCATCTCCATGGAAGAGTCCACCATCTCTTTGCTGATGGCCGCCAGCTTCATCATCATGTGCATCGCCTTAGGCATCGGCGCGCTCATCATCCTGGGGAGCATGTGGAAGGCCAAAAGAGCGGAAACCGCTGCCGAAGCGGCTCTCGCTCTAGATAAGAGCTATAGCTAAGCACTCTGAGGGAGGGGGCCAGGGATACCACAGGCGAGACGCCTGTGGCTACCGGCCCCTGGCCCCCTCCCTCAGATCCCTCCCCCAACCCCTTTAGAGGGGGCGCTAATAAAGGTCACCATGCTTATGAAACCATTTACCAAATATAACCGCATTCTGGTGGCCGTGGACGGCTCGGAAACGAGCCTCCACGCCCTCCAAGAGTCCTTCAAGCTGAGCGCTGCCTGGATCACTGTGCTTTCCGTGGCCCCGGCCTATCAGGGCGACCTGCGGCTGGTGGGCGCGCCCAACCCCCAAGCCCTGATGACGGAGCCTTGCAACACGGCCCTCGGAAAAGCCCAGGAGATGGCGGACGCGGCCGGGGTCCAGATCAAGACGATGTGCGAAATGGGAGAACCCCATGAACGGATCGTGGATCGGGCGGAAGTGGAAAGCCGGGACCTCATTGTGTTGGGGGCCAAAGGACTCAGCTTCCTTGAACGGGCCCTGCTGGGGAGCGTGACCCGGAGGGTGATCGGTTATGCCCAAAAGGACGTTCTGGTGGTACCTCCCCGATCAGAAGTGGGCTGGGAAAGAATCCTCCTGGCCACCGACGCATCCAAGCCCAGCGAAGCGGCCGCAGCCCGGGCCCTGGATTTGGCGGAGGCCTACGGCAGCGAACTCCGGGTGGCGGCGGTCGTGGAGTTTCCGGTCCAGTTTTATGGAGAAACGCCCGTGACTGCGGAGTGGCGGGACATGCTCCAGGATTATGTGGCGGAGGTCGTCACCCAGGCCCAATCCCGGAACATTTCTGCAACCGGCCTGATTTTGGAGGGTACGCCCTATCGGGCTATCGCCGACCTGGCCCAAAGGGAAAAAATCAACCTGATCGTCATGGGTTCCCACGGCCGCACCGGCTTAACGCGGCTGCTCATGGGCAGCGTCACCGAAAGGGTCATCGGCCACGCGCCCTGTCCGGTGTTGGTGGTGAAGGGGAATGAGCAGTAAGCAGTGAGCAGTAAGCAGTGAAAGAAGAGTGGCCCGATATGTCCGGTTTTTTACTGCTCGCTGCTTACTGCTCACTAAGTCGCCCTCTGTTCCGGGCGGAGGAAGCTCAGGTTGTAGTCTTCGTCTTTAAAGGCCTGGAAGCAGCGGGCCATGACCGCTTCGCTGGATAGGGCCAGGTCCAGTTGCCGGGCGAAGGCGGACAACAGCCCTACCAGCTCCAGGGTCTGCTCCGTTTCCAGCAGCGAGTATTTCACCATCCGGGCCCGCACCATATCCCCCGTCACCTGCACCTTGAATCCCAGATAATCCAAAATCTCGCTGAGCAGCCGGGCCCGGCGTTCCCGGCGCTCCACCCCCGCGGCCCCGCCTTTGAACTGAAAACTGATGTAGTTGTCGTTCTTCTCTTCGGAGATATAGGCGTCGAGGATGGCAAAGTGGTAGCCCAGGCGGGAGTTGAAGTTGAGATAGTTGTCTGTAATCACCGCGAAGCTTTTGCCGCCCAGGCCTTTTTCCGATTTGCCCAGGTCGTACATGGTGTTGGCGAACACGGAAATGAAACCCCGGAGGTCCGGGGCCACCTGCCCGGCCCAAGTAACCTGGGGATGGTGAAAACCCCGGAGCAGGGCCCGGAAAGGCCGGGAGAGGATGTCGTCTTCAGTGACCCAGGACTGGCCCGGGACCTTGAGGCCCCCTCCCAGGTTCAGGATGAAGAGATTGAGGGGCAGATCGGTTCTCAGCCTGGAGCAGGCGCCGGGTCGCAGGGATTGGTCCACGTCCAGGGCGAACATGGCGTCCATGGATTTTTCGTGCGCGAAGCGGGTGATGTCGTGGAAGGTACGGCAGCGGCTCGCCTCAAATTCCGGGCTCTCCGGGTCCAGGAGGTTCAGGGGCGTGGCCTTCTTCAGGATGCGGCCCAGCTTCTGGAAGATGGGGTTGCTGCGCAGGTCTTCATCAGGCCGGGGGCGGTGCTCCAAAAGTTCCGGGACCAGGCCGGGATAGACCCGGGCCGCGTCCGCGTCCACGGTGACCACCTGGCCGGTGTGGAGCACCCGGGTGGCCCCGCCCACCTCCACCAGGGTGGGCACCCGGAATTCCCGGGCCAAAATGGACATGTGATCCGTGGGGCTGCCCACTTCGGTGAGGATGGCGGCGATGCGGTCCATGACCAGCACCAGCTTGGCCGCGGGCTGCCGGGCCACCACCACCGCGCCCGGAGGAATGTTGGCCACGTCCTCATCCCGCAAATACAAAAAAACCCGGCCCGCGGCCGCGCCCCCCGCGGCCCGGATGCCGAACCGGAGCAAGGGGGGGACCGGCTCCCAGGTGCTTTCCCGTTCCTCCGCGGCAAAACTGGGGGCGCTGACCCTTAACGGCCGGGACTGGAGGAGAAAAATCGCGCCGCTATCATCCAGGGCCCACTCAATATCCTGGGGGTGGCCGAAATGCTTTTCCAGTTTCAGGGCTATGGCCGCCAGTTGCTGGATCTGATCCGGGCTCAGGCAGGGGGATCGGGCCTTATCCGGATCGAGAACAACCTCCTCGGTGCCTCCTTCCGGGCGGGAGACCAGGGCTACGGGTTTTTCCGCCACTCTCTGTTCCGTTATCTCCTGGCCCGGCTCCCGGGAGACCCGGTAGAGGTCGGGGGTGATGGCGCCGTCCACCGCGTACTTCCCCAGGCCCCAGACCGCGCTGATGAGAACGGTGTTGCTCTCCGGCGCGTGAGGGTCCAGGGAGAACATGACGCCGCTGGCCCGGGCCGGAACCATGGCCAGGCAGCCCGCGGCCATGGGCAGCTCTTCCACGGAGAAGTGTTGGTACTTCCAATAAAAGATGGCCCGGGAGGTGAACTTGCTGGCCACGATCTCTTTATAGTGCGTGGGGAGGTCCCCCACGTCCACGTTGAGGAGGGTGGCGAACTGGCCGGCAAAAGAAAACTCCGTGTCTTCACCCACCGCGCTGGAGCGCACCGCCAGGGGGCGGCCCTCAAAGGCTTTCCCGGCCTCCTTCAGGGCCGCGTCCAGGTCCGGGGGCAGGGGGGCCTGGCGCACCAGGGTCTGGATTTCCCGGCTGATGGCCTCCAGGCTCTCCAGGTCATCAATGGGGGCCTGGGCCAGGCGCTTCGCCAATTCCCCCTCCAGGTCCGAGGCTTCCAGAAAACGCTTGTACGCGGAGGCAGTAACGGCAAAACCCTCGGGCACCCGGAGGTGCAGGCGGTTGCCCAATTCCCCCAGGTTGGCCATTTTGGCCCCCACGCTGGAGGCCATCTCCCGGGTCAGAGCGGAAAGGGGCAGCACGAAGGGAGTGGGGGGAATGGCCGGGGTGGTGATAAGTTCGCGGCCGAGGTCTTCTTGAATAGCTTGACAAATAGACCGCAGTTCGGGATAGCGATTTTCAGTGAGAAGGTTTAGTTCGGTTACCAGGCGGGAGACGTTGTCCCCCAGCCGCTCCACCTGGTTCTGGAGATAAACGGTGTCAAAGAGGAAATCCCCGGAAAGCTTCTCTTCCATATCCGCCATAATCTCCAGGGCTTGCGTGTTGTTTTCCAGGAGACGGCGGAAATGGTCGAATTTTATGCGCAGCCGCGTCTGTTCATCTACTTCTTCTTTTAAGAACCGGCGCAGAAATCTAAAAACCATAACTGTAAGTAGATCATAGGGCGTGCCGTGCACGCCGGCTTTTGGCGGCCACGGGCCGCCCTATATCTAATTCCCCTTCCCAACCGCCCATCCCCTAACCAATCTGAGCAGATTTTAGGGCGTGTCGTGCATTCCTGATTTTGGCGGCCAGGGGCCGCCCTATAACCTGCCCCCGCACAGCTTACTGCTTACCGCTCACTGCTTCTTCAGCGCGGCCAGCTCTTTTTGCATCTTTTTCCATTCCAGGGCCCGTTTGATGGTGATGAGGATGGTTTCCTTGCGGAAGGGCTTGGTGATGAAATCATAAGCCCCCTTTTGCACCGCCTCTTCCGCAGTCTCCAGGGTCCCGTAGGCGGTGATAATGATAATGGGCAATAGGGAATCGATTTTTTTAATGATATCGATCAGATCCATTCCATCCACCAGGGGCATCTTCAGGTCGGTGACCACCACGTCGTAAGGCTTTTCCTGGAGCATCTTGCTGACTTCCAGGGGGTTATTGGTGGTGGCCACCTCATAGCCGGTCTTGTCCATGAGGATGGTTTTCAGCAATCTGAGCATGTTGGGTTCATCGTCCACCACTAATATCTGTTCCGCCATGTGGTCCTCCGGCCTGGTGACTTAATAGGAAATGCTCTCCAAGGGAGAGGGACTTTCCCCCTCACTGGCAGCGGTGGCCGCGTCCGTGTCAGCGTCCGTGGCTACCGGGAGATAAACGGTGAAAGTAGTGCCGTGTTTTTCGGGATATTCTTCTGCCGGGTAACTGGTGAAGATAATATTGCCCCCGAATTTGGTGATAATGCCGTAACTCACGGAGAGCCCCAGGCCGGTGCCTTCTCCCACTTTCTTGGTGGTGTAAAAGGGATCGAAAATCTTGGCCTGGCTTTCCCGGGGGACGCCGTTCCCGGTGTCCGTAAATTCAATAGCCACCCGCCTGCCGTCAGAAGACAGCCGGGTGTACACCTTGAGCAGGCCCCCGCCCTTCATGGCGTCCATGGCGTTGTTGATGAGATTGATGAAGACCTGCTGCAATTCCCGGGGATCGCCTTTAACCCGGGGCAGAACCAGGGCCAGGCTGCTTTCCAGGCGGATCTTCTTGGTCAGCAGGGTATTTTGCACCACCGCCAGCATCTGTTGCAGGATGCTGTTGATCTCCGCGCTGGTTTCGGTACGCTCCGGGGTGCGGGCAAAGGTGAGAAGATTTTCCACGATCTTTTTGCACTTCAGCCCCTCTTCCTCGATCACTTTCAAGGTTTCATGGACTTCCGGGGATTCGGCGGTCTGCTCCAGGAGGTGTTCGGTGAACCCCAGGATCACGGCCACGGGATTATTGATTTCGTGGGCCACGCCTGCGGCCAGGGTGCCCACCGAGGCCAGTTTCTCCATGTTGACCATGCGGTCTTCAATGGCCTTGCGGCCGGTGATGTTTCGGGAAATGATCTCATAGGCGAAGATCTGGGCCTGTTCATCCCGCAAGCCCACAATGCTGGTGGAGAACCAGAACTCCTGGTCGCCGATGGCCACCTGGTGGCGCTTGCTGCGGGTGCGCCCGGTCTCCTTCACTTCCCTGAGCCATTCCATGTGGAAGTCTGCTGATTTCTTGCTGAAAATGTCGTAAAGGTGGCGGTCCAGGAATTCCCGGGGGTTGACCTCACCCGCAGGTTTTACCGGCAAGGCCATGGCAAAGAGATTGGCGGCAAAACGGTTAAGGGACTTGATGCGGCCGGCCTCGTCCACAGTGTAGATGAGGTCCGCGGCGTTTTCCACCAGGGCCTGGTAGCGGGCCTCAGATTTCTGCAACTCCTCTTTTTTGCGATTGACCTCCTCCTCCAAGGACGCAGAAAATTGCCGCTCGTAACGGAAGTTGAGCATGACGATGGTGCCCGAGAGGACAAAGAAGCCGATGATCACCTGCAGGAAAAATTGCCGGAGATAAAGGGAATGCACCACCCCCTCCACTTCGCTGGCCGGGGCCACCACCGCCACCGACCAGGACGGCGCGGTTTTTTGGTCCTTCCCTAATAGCGGGTCGGTCAGGCGCACCGGGGCATAGGCGATGAGTTTGTGGATTTCCCCGGCAATTCCCCCGTGCCACCCGGAAATATAAGTGCCTGAACCTTCCTGGCCGGTGAGCATCTTCTCCCGCTGAATCTCGTTGATGGCGTCAAAGGAGATGGCCGGCATGCGTTCTTTGCGCACCATAAAGGCGTTCTTGCCGATAAAGTCCCGCTCCGGATGGCTCAGAAAGGTGCCCTGGTTATCCATGATCCAGGCATAGCCGGTCTTGCCGCTGCGGATTCGCCCGGTAAATTTGTTCGCCAAAAAATGGGTGTCAATATAAAAAAGCAACACCCCGGAAAAAGATCCCGAGGGATGGGGATGGCTCTCATCCACCGATTCCTCATAAGTGGGGACAGCCATAATCATGATGAGCCGCCCCATATAGTCGGGGACCCGGATGGTTATGGGGCCGACATAGACCAAGCCCTTGTTTTCGGGGAGGCGGGCCCACTCCAGGTAAGGAGCTTTCTGGAAAGAACCGGTAGTTACATGGTCCACACCCCGGGAATCCACCAGGTAAGCCCTGGTGCCCTCCGCATCGACGCGGCGGATCTCCACCACCCCATCCTCCCGGACGCTGGAGAGGGTGGCCCGCATGCGGTTGGCCCAGGTGAGCGGCTCCAGGTATTGAATGGAGGGGGAAAAATTGAGGGTGCTCAATTCCCGCTTCAAGAAATGGATGTCTTGTTCCAGCAAACCCGCGGTATGTTGAGCCAGCACTAATTGCTGCTGATTGAAGTCTTCCTTGACAATCTCCCGCATCTGGTTGGCGGACTTGACCCCCAGGTAAATGCTGATTCCCAAAAGGAGTAAATTAACCACCACGATCAGGGCCAAAGCGTGCCGGGTTACTAAGAAGGGGAAGCGCCGCATCGCGGTTATCTATTCTCCTCGATTCGGCAAAATCCGGGAGCTGTCCAAAAGGCGATTTGCTCTATTTTTAAAGATGGGCCCATACTTAGCACAAGTGGTGATTTTTTTTAAATATTAGCGTATTTACCCCAGGCGGTCAAGTTTGTTGGGGGGGATGTTGGGGGGGATGTTGGGGGGGGGAGGCAAAGGGTCTTGGCCAGACGTTACTCTGACTAGGCACCGCCGGACAAAGGGAGTGGAGCACGATATTTCTGCTGAAAAGTTCAAGGTTCAAAGTTCAAGGTTACTGTAGGGTGGGCACTGCCCACCAATTCCTTAGCTTAAATCGGTTGATTTTTCATAATTTACGGGTGGGCCAAAAGCCCATGAGGAACTGTTCCCAAATTCCCAAATCGATTATTCCCTTAACTCCGAAATCGTAGCAATTGCCCAAAGGCGATGGTGTCGCCACTTTTTCCCTCCCCCTCGAGGGGGGAGGGTTAGGGAGGGGGTGGCGTCTTTGAACCTTCGTGGCTATAGTCGCCACCCTCCCCCTAACCCCCTCCCCTCAAGGGAGGGGGGACTTTAGCGGCCGTTTCTCCAGTATTCAGTGGCTTCCTGGATTTCCCTGCCCCCTTGGGTTTGCTTGAAATAGGAGTTAAGGCAATTCCCAAAAAAAAAGGCGGCCCTGCAGGGCCGCCTCGGTTTTGATTATCTAAGGTTATTAAGGTTTAGTCTTCCTGCAGCTTCACCACCAGCACGGAGCAGGGGGAATAGGTGACCACCTTGGACGCGGTGCTGCCCAGGAAGTATTTGGTCTTGCCGGCCAGGCCCCGGCTGCCGATAACGATGAGGTCGGCCTTCTCTTGTTTGGCCGCTTCCACGATTTCATCCGGCACGGAATCTCCGGTGGCGATGAGGGCCTGGGGAGTGACACCTTTCTCCAGGGCCTTAGCCTTGCCCTGGTTCAGGGCGTTCTCCGCCTGGCGCTTGAGCTTGTCCGCCACATAATGACCCTCGCTCCCCAGGTCGAAGAGGGAGAGGTACACGGCCAACAGCACCACCTCGGAAGGGGGATTGGATTTAGCCAGAATACAGGCGTTCTCTACGGCCTTCAGAGAGTAGGCCGAACCATCAACGGGTACTAGTATTTTCATGGCGTCAACTCCTCCGTTGGCTTAGTAATGGCCGGCTTTTTCGGCCCTTTCTTTCTTAACACCCTGCCACAGCTTGAGCATAATCACCACACACATGCCCAGGGCGGCGCACATCACCACCCAGGCGGCGGCGAGGTTCAGCTCGAACTGTTTAAGGGCCACAGAGGACCCCGCCAGGATAATCATGATGGCGAAGAGCAGGCGGATACCGTAGCCCCGGATATACTTGACCGCGGTCACGCCGATCTGGGCGCCGATGGAAGCGCCGATGAGCATGAGGATGGCGGCGATGATCTCCACCCGGCCCTTGATGCCGTAAGTGAAGCAGCCGTAAGCGCCGGAGAACAAAACCGAGAAGAGGTCGGTGCCCACCGCGATGGCCGTGGGGCAGCCGATGAGGTAGATCAAGGCCGGCATGCGGATGAAGCCGCCGCCCACGCCCAGAAAGCCGGAGAGCCAGCCGGTGAACAGGAAGACCCCGGTAACCGTCCAGAAGGAGATGGTGATACCCGAGGCCGGGAAGTGGATCATGGGCGGCAGGCTCCAGGACTTCCGGGCTGGAACCCCCGCCATGCTGGCTTGCTTGGCCGCCTGGACCGCAGCCCGTTTGTCCTTGGTGGCGTAGTCGTACAGCATATAGATACCCAGTCCGAAGAGCAGGGCCATGTAAGTATAGCGCACAATAGGACCGGCCAGCCCGATGCGGGTGAGCCACATGACGTTCTGGGCCCCGATTTCCACGCCGATGACCGAGCCGACAATGGACATAAGTCCCAGCTTCATATCCACGTTGCCCATTTTCCGGTGTTTAGCGGTAGCCACGATGGACTTGCCGAAGATATGGGCCAGGTCCGTGCCGATGGCGTAAGCCATGGGAAAGCCGAAGATGTTCAGGGCCGGAGTCACCACCCAGGCCCCGCCGACGCCGAAAAATCCGCCCAATACCCCCACGGAAAAGCCGATAGCCACCAGGATGAGGGCGTTAAATTGCATTTCGGCAATGGGCATATATACATTGAATATATCAAACATACCGCAATTCCTCCCATCCGGGTGCTATTCGTGGTGTTCGATTTTGCTGACTTCCATGCCGGCCATCTTTAGAAAGACGTCCGTCACCAGGGCGATGAGCATGCCCACCACGCCCATCAGCACGGTGACGATGAGGGCGTAAACCCAAAGATTATCGTTGTACCACTTGGCGAAGAAGTAGTTGATGCCCCCCAGTTTGGCGAGGTCCACCTTCTTCTCCAGCATTTCGGCCTTTTCCGCTGCGGCCCAGGCCAGCGTGGGCAGGCCCAGCAAGAAACAGTTAAAAATGACTACCCAAATTCTTTTCATTTTTCTTCACCTCTCTCTCCATGGATAGATTTATAATAAGTTCAGGCGCGGTCCCTAAACGTTCCCTGCCGTCTGAACCGTTTAAACCTTTGATTAAGAGTGGCAATAAGAGGCCGTCTTCCTTCATCGGGCTTTGCCTGCGAACCAGGTTCCGTTTTCATTCCCCGGCAAAACGGTTTTTCTCGGTTAAGAAAACCATCCGATTTATATCTATCAATGCCCGTGCCAGGGGCGAACGGAAATTGGCAAGGGACTAACTTGTGAATAGAAATGATAAAATAGAAAAGTCAGCTAATGCTTATGTGACAATTACCCTGGAAGATGTCAGGAAACTTTACGGTTTGTAAAAGAAATCAGCGCTTGCCGGTGCAAAAAAACTTGATGGCTGGAAAAGTCCCTTACACCGCAAGGCCCTGGCAGCGGGCCCCCTCTGGCTTAGAAATTGATAAGGATCCATGCAGCATCAAAGAATTTAGTGATAAATTTCACAAAATCTTACCGAAAAATTGTTACCTATCTGCGGCCAAGTCAAGGTAAATTTTGATTAAGGCATTTTATGGGATTGTTCAGCCTCTTCCGCCGAAAAAAGAAACCCCCGCTGCCAGAGCCCGGTCTGAAAGAGATCTTCCAGGGCTTTCAGCAAGTTTTGGTGGCCAACAACGAATCCCTGGCCATCATGGGGCAGTTGGAGGAGAAGCTCTCCGACGGCAATGGTTTCGATCTTCATTTTGTCCGCAGCCGCATGGACTCCCTGGACCGGCATCTGGCCGACCTGGTGGCCGCGTTGCAGCGCATGTCCGGGGGGCGCTGGCAGGAGCTGGAAAATGCCCGGATAAGGCTCAAAGTGGCCATTCAACAGCGGCTGGAAGAGTGGCCGCAAATTCCCCCCAGCCCTCTGTTGGTCAGACTGGAAGAGGCCCCTGCCGAGATCAGGGCCGCGCTGGGGGGGAAAGCCGCCAACCTGGCCCGGGTGCGGACCGACATCGGCCTGCCCGTGCCCGACGGGGTGGTGGCCACCCTGGCGGCCTACCGGCTGTTCATGGAGCAAAAGCTACCGGGAGCGGAGGGCACCCTGCTGGAACGGTTGCAGGAGAAGTTGGCCACGGTCAACCTGGAGGATGAGGCCGCGATGGAACAGGCCGCGGCCCAACTGCAGGCCCTGGTCCTGGCCCAGCCGCTGCCGGAAGAATTAGCCGCGGACTTGGTGGCGGAAAGCCGGCGATTGATGGACCATCCCGGCCGGAGGCTGGCGGTGCGCTCCAGCGGCGCCCGGGAGGATATCGCCGCTACCTTTGCCGGACAATACGAGAGCTTTTTGGGGGTGCTCCCGGAAGAGGTCCCGGAATATTGGCGGCAGGTGGTGGCCTCCCAATTCGGGGCCCGGGCCCTGGTCTATTTTAAGAATCAGGGGCTGATTTTGGAGGAAGCCGCGATGGGGGTGTTGATTCAACGCCTCATCCAGGCCCAGGCCGCGGGGGTGATGTTCACCACCGACCCGGAAAGCTACGACCCGGATCTGATCATTATCAGCGCCACCTGGGGGCTGGCCGCGGACCTGGTGGGGGGCCGGGTCAGCGCGGATGAATATATCGTCTCCAAACAAAGCGGGCGGCAGCTCCATAGCAGGTATGGCCGCAAGGAATACCGCCTGGTGCTGCAAGACGGCCGCCTGGTGCGGGAGACCGTGGCCCCGGAGCTAATGGAGGCCGCTTCTCTGGAAGCCCCAGACCTGGGACAACTGGCTGGCTTTGCCCGGGTGTTGGATGATTATTGCGGCTGTCCACATGACGTAGAATGGGCCAAGGGTATAAGTGGCAAGCTTTATGTGGTGCAGTCTCGGCACCTGCGGCTTTCTGATGCCCGGGCCCGGTTTCCCCTGGAGATGGTGGTCGCGGAGAGGGGCGCGGAAGTACTGCTGGAAGGAGGCCGGGTGGGTTCCCTGGGCGCGGCCGCGGGTCCGGTTTTCCGGCTCTACGGGGATCGCAGCCTGGCGGAGGTGCCTCCGGGTGCGGTGCTGGTGGCCCCCCGCACCACGCCCCAGCTGGCCCCGGCGCTCCCCCGGGTCGCGGCCCTGGTCACCGACGTGGGCTCCACCACCGGCCACCTGGCCCTGGTGGCCCGGGAGTACGGCATCCCCGCTCTGGTGGACACCATGCGGGCCGGAGAGGTGCTGCCGGAGGGAGAAATTGTGACCGTGGACGCCTACCACGCCAAGGTTTACCGGGGGCGGGTGGAGGAGTTACTGCGCTATCAGACCCGGAAGATGCCCCACCTGCGGCAATCCCCTGTTTACGAAAAATTGCGGGCCGTGGTAAACTTAGTGGTGCCCCTGACCCTGGTGGACCGCCGCAGCCCGGACTTTCGCCCGGAGAACTGCCGCACCTACCACGACATCACCCGCTTTGCCCACGAGAAGGCCATCCAGGGTATGTTCGGCCTGATGGACGGGGTGGAGGAAGGCCGCTTCCCGGCCCTGCGTCTCTTAAAGCTGGACACCAATCTGCCCCTCAACCTCCACCTCATGGACCTGGGGGGAGGTCTGGCCACCCACGAAACCCCGGTGCCCCCGGCAAGCATCATTTCCGTGCCCATGCGGGCCCTGTGGCGGGGTATCAGCCACCCGGGCATCACCTGGGCCGGACCGGTGCCCGTGTCCGTGGGCGGCTTCCTCCACGTCCTGGCCCAGACCGCCATCCGCCCCCCGGAAAGGTTCTGGGACAAGACCTACGCCATCGTCGCCGCCAATTACGTGAATTACAGTTGCCGCCTGGGCTTTCATTTCGCCACCGTGGACAGCTTTTGCGGGCCGGTCCCGGACGACAATTTCATCAATTTCGCGTTCAAAGGCGGGGCCGCGGATGAACCCCGGCGCGTCCGCCGGGCCAAGCTCATCGCCATCGTCCTGGAAAGACTGGGATTTGAGTTGGAGGTTTTCAAGGACGTGGTCCGGGCCCGTTTCCGGAAACGCCCTTGCGCGGAAAACGAAGAGCGGCTGGACCTCCTGGGCCGCCTCATGGCCTACGTGCGCCAGATGGACATGCTCATGTCCGACGACTCCAAGATCTACCTCCTGGCCGATCGCTTCCTGGCCGGCCATTACGAGCGCCCCGGAGAAGAGGAACGGCGGGAGAGGGAGTAGAGGATTTTTGGGGGAGGGGGCCGGTAGGGGTAAGCAGTAAGCAGTAAGCAGTGAGCAGAAAGTGAAAAGAGGGTGGCCTGATAGGTTTCCTCCTCGTTCTCAAGCTCGCGTTTTGGAACGGAAATTTTTTTCCGAAGCTCTTGCTGCGGCATCCGAGTGCTTTTCAGGACATTGAGTTTATAAGATAAATAACTATCTTTAATTTTTAAAAGGCTGCAGAATTAAATCAAACAACCTGGGTACGCCTTTTTTGACAGAAAACGGAAAACTGCCAACATCAAATTCCAGACCTAGGGAGAACTCCATGCAACCCCCGATCTGCCCGGAAAAACTAAAAAAGCTATTGGTCTGCACCGACGGTTCGGAAAACAGCCGGGCCGCGCTGGCGGAAGCCATGTCTCTGGCCCGGGCTTGCGGCAGCCAGGTCTATCTTCTCCAGGTGGTGGCCATCATCCCGGAATTTGAGGCCGCGGCCCCGGACCTCATGGTTCTGGTGGGGGAAGAGGTCTCCAAGCAACTGGCGGCGATCAAGGCCGAGGCCGCAGAGACGGGGGTGACCCTGGAGACCCGGATGAGCCGGGGGGTCTCCGTTCCCGGCGCCATCCTCCAGGAAGCGGAGGAGATCCAGCCGGATATGATCGTCATGGGCCGCTACGGCCGCACCGGTCTGGCCCGGCTCCTGGTGGGCAGCGTCACCGCCCGGGTCATCGGCCACAGTCCGTTCAACGTCCTGGTGGTCCCCAAGGGGGCAACCATCTCCTTTGAGCGCATCCTCATCGCCAGCGACGGTTCGTCTTATAGCCAGGCTGCGTTCGCGGAAGCCCTGGCCCTGGCCCGGGGGCGGGAAAGCAAAATCTTCGGGGTGTCCGTGGCCGCGGAAGAAGGGGAAATTCCCCGGGCGCAAGAGATTGTCCACCAGATGCTGACCGCGGCCAATCAGGCCGGGCTCCCCCTCCAGGGCTCGGTCCCCCAGGGACAACCTCCGGACGACGGCATCATTCAGGCGGCCATCAAAAACGAAGTGGACCTCATCGTCATGGGCAGCCACGGCCGCACCGGCCTTAAACGACTGCTCATGGGCAGCGTCACCGAACGGGTCATCGGCCAGGCCCCCTGCCCGGTGCTGGTGGTTAAAAAATAGTTTTCAGTTTTCAGTTTTCAGTTTTCGGTGGGGTTTTCAAAGGCGGTAAGATCCTGGGGCGGACAGATTTTCGAAAGGCGGGCAATGCCCGCTAAGAATGTCCGGACCTGGAACCCTCCGAAGCCCGGGTTGTATTATCCATTAATGTCTATCTTTGGTGGCACAGGCGTCTCGCCTGTGCGGGCGCCTGCATCAGTGATTATTTTCCGTCATCACCTCATCGATGGTCACCAGGCGGTAGCCCCTGTCCCGGAGGGCCGGCAGGATAATCTTTAGGGCCTCCACGGTGGGCTGGCGGTCGGCCCGGTCCTTTTCGTCGCTGTCGTGAAAGACGATGATGGAACCGTTGCGCACCCGGGAAAGGACGTTCTTGGCGATGGTCCGGGTGTCCAGACCCCGCCAATCCTCGGAGTCGATGCTCCACAGGACCAGTTGCCGACCGGTGTGGGCGGCGTAGGAGACGAGACGGTCATCAAAAGCGCTGTAAGGCGGGCGAATTAACTGGTGCTCCCGGGGGCAGTCCAGGAGGTCCAGGTCCAGGCGGGTGGTTTCCAGCTCCCTTTCCCGGTTCAGTTGATCAGTCTTGGTCAGGCGGGGATGGCTGAAACTATGGTTGCCCACTTCATGCCCCTCCTTTAGCATTGCCTTTACCAGTCCGGGATATTCTTCCACCTTCCTGCCCAGGACAAAGAAAGTGGCATGAGCCTGGTACTTTCTCAGCAAAGCCAGAATTTGCGGCGTATAAAGCGGGGAGGGGCCGTCATCGAAAGTGAGAGCCACCTCCGGCTCCGAGGGGAGCCCGGCCCAAATGGTTACCGGTTGGGCGCCGTTAACCGGACCTGTAATCCCGGCAACGATAAAGAGGAGGATTACCAACCCCCAGGCGATGTGCAAATTGAATCTTCTATCCGCCAAAATAGCCATATGCATTATCTTATCGTCCCTTTTCTGCGATTGGAATAATTATATCAGGTATCCTTCTGATTTCACGAGGATAACAGGTTTTTAATCCTCTCCGGCAGTTCCCGGACCCGCCAGTCCGGGCCGATGGCCAGCAGGTTGGCCGTGCCCTCCGCCAATAAGTCCGTGCCCTCTTCAGGATAAAATTCGAAGCGGAAGATGATGGCCTTGGCGCGTATTTCCTGGATGCGGGTCTCTATGCGCAGGAGATCGCCGTACCGGGACGGGCGCCGGAAGCGGCCCCAGGCCTCCACGATGGGGAGCCCGAAGCCTTCCTGGACGTTTTTGAAGGTTTCTTCAGGCTTCAGGCCGCAAGAACGCAAAAATTCCTCGATGGCCCGGTGGCAATAACGGAAGTAGCTGACAAAATAGACGATGCCGTAGGGGTCGGTGTCCTCGAAGCGGACTCTCACGGTGGTGCGGTGCACCTTCTGTTCCAGGGCCGGATTGGGTGTTAAGGTCATCTCTTTCCTTCCATCTCGTTCCCAAGTTGTACTTGGGAACGCCTTTGCCCGCCAAGCTTTGCTTGGCATGGTCCAAGCTAAGCTTGGATTATATTGGGTTCCCAAGCTCAGCTTGGGAACCAGAAGAAAAAGGCTTCTGCCCCCCATTATAGGGGCGAAACCCGGGCCGGAAAAGGGAAAAAGTTCCCAAAAGCAGGTTGACATCGGCGGAAAAAGAAAATAATCTTTCCTATTCCCTTGGACTCGCCCCAGGCCGCTTCAGATTCGCTAATTCCATGAATTTTAAAGAAAAACAGCAGGGGCGGAGGGTTATGCTGAAAAGGAGTCGCCTATGAAGACCGTGGCTGAGAAGATAAAGGAGTTGCAGGAGAAGGAGGCTAAAGTTCGGGGCATGGGTGGGGCCAAGGCGGTGGAGAAGCAGCACGCCAGCGGCAAGCTCACCGCCCGGGAGCGGTTGGACCTCTTTTT